>JAGWZW010000158.1 GCA_018971835.1 Alphaproteobacteria bacterium | reverse complement strand
GCCCGGCGCGGTCAAGGGCAGCTTGTAGAGCCGGCCGGTGAAGGTCTCGGCGTAATAGACCGCATCGCCCTTGGGCGAGAGGCCAACGCCATTGGGCGAAATGAGTTCGTAAAGCACACGCTCGATTTTGCTGCCATCGGCCTTGGCGTAATAGAGCGCGCCGTGCGTGCGGTAGTCATGCGTGGTCGAGCCGTGATCGGTGAACCAGAAGCCGCCCACAGTATCGAACACGATGTCGTTGGGCGCGTGCAGCCTGACGCCGTTCCACTCCGAATAGAGCCGCTCCACCTTGCCGGTGGCGATGTCCACGCGCTCGATCCAGCCGCCGGCATGATGCGGCGGGGTGTGGCCGGGAATGTTGAGGCCCATCTGCTTGTGGTATTCGAAATTCTCGCCGTTGTTGCAGACATAGAGCGCGCCGTCCGGCCCGATGGCGAGGCCGTTGGGCCCGCCGCCGACCGTGGCGACGGTTTGCTTGGCGCCGTCCGGCTTGACGCGGGTGAGGCGGCCCGCTTCGATCTCCACGACGATCACCGAACCGTCATTCATGGCGACGGGGCCTTCGGGGAACATCAGATCGCTGGTGATTTCACGAATGGTCATGGGCGTCTCTCCGATATTATGGCTGTTGGCGGAGAGGCTAGCGTGAAGAACCGCGCGCGCGAAGGGGGATTCGTCAGCGCCGCTCGAGCGTGACGAAGGCATAAGACAGGCCCTCGGCCGTTTGGTGCGCTTCGCGGCCCGTTTCACGCCAGGCCGCCGGATCGAAGGGCGGCAGCGTCGCATCGCCGGCGAAATCGGCATCGACTTCGGTGAGATGGATGCGGTTGGCCAGGGGCAGCGCGGCGGCATAGATCTCCGCCCCGCCGATGATTGCAATCTCGCCCGGGTTTTCGCCGCCCGCGCGGGCCAGCGCCTCTCCGATGTCATGCACCACCACCGCGCCCTCGGCGGTGAAGGCGCGGTCGCGCGTGACCACGATGTTGGTGCGGCCGGGCAGCGGCTTCTTCGGCAGGCTGTCCCAGGTCTTGCGGCCCATGATAACCGGCTTGCCAAACGTTAGCGCCTTGAAGCGCCGCAGGTCGTCGGCGATGCGCCAGGGGATGGCGCCCTTGTTGCCGATGACGCCGTTGTTCGCGCGTGCGACGACGAGGGCAATGGTGGTCATGTTGTTCCCAGCTTTTCCAGCGCCTCGCCCGTGAGGCGGAAGACGGTCCACTCGTCCATCGGCCGCGCGCCCAGCGATCGGTAGAAGGCGATGGAAGGCGCGTTCCAGTCCAGCACCGCCCATTCCACCCGCGCGCAACCTTCGCGCACCGCGCGCGCGGCAAGGTTCACCAGCAGCGCCTTGCCGAGCCCATGGCCGCGAAATTGCGGCCGCACGAACAGGTCTTCCAGATAAATCCCGTGGCGCCCTCGGAAGGTGGAGAAATTGTAGAACCAGAGCGCGAAGCCCGCCGCCTCGCCGTTCCATTCCGCGATATCGCAGAAGACCCGCGGGGTTTCGCAGAACAGCGACCGCGCGATATCGGCTTCGCTCGCGCGCACGTCATGGCTCAGCTTTTCGTATTCGGCCAGTTCGCAGATGAAGGCATGGATCAGCGCGGCGTCATCCGGCGCCGCGGGGCGGATGGTCGCGCTCACACCGCCACCTCGGCCTTGATGTGCGGATGGGCGTGGTAGTTTTCGAGTTTGAAGTCCTCATATTGAAACGCGAAGATGTCTGTCACTTGCGGATTGATGCGCATGGTGGGCAGCGCGAACGGCGCGCGCGAAAGCTGCTCCTTCGCCTGCGCCAGATGGTTCAGGTAGAGATGCGCATCGCCGAAAGTGTGGACGAAGTCGCCGGGCTTCAGGCCTGTCACCTGCGCCACCATCAGCGTGAGCAGCGCATAGGATGCGATGTTGAACGGCACGCCGAGGAAGATATCGGCCGAACGCTGGTAGAGCTGGCAGGACAGCCGGCCCTCCGCCACATAGAACTGGAACAGGCAGTGGCAGGGCGGCAGCGCCATCTTCGGCACGTCCGCCGGGTTCCATGCCGTGACGATCAGGCGGCGCGAATCGGGATTGGCCTTGATGTCCGCGATCAGGTTCGCGATCTGGTCGATGGTGCCCGAATGATCGCGCGGCCAGCTCCGCCATTGGTGGCCATAGACGGGCCCGAGTTCGCCATTGGCGTCCGCCCATTCGTCCCAGATGGTGACACCGTGTTGCTGCAGCCATTTCACGTTGGTATCGCCGCGCAGGAACCACAACAGCTCGTAGATGATCGCCTTGGTGAACAGCTTCTTGGTGGTGAGCAGCGGGAAGCCTTGCGCCAGGTCGAAGCGCATCTGGTGGCCGAAGACCGAGCGCGTGCCGGTGCCGGTGCGGTCGCGCTTTTCCACGCCCGTCTTCATCACGCGGTCCATCAGGTCGAGATACTGGCGCAAGGCTAGGCCTTTCCGGCGATTCCGGGTTCCACTGTAACGCCGCCCCGCCTGCCGGACGAGTCCGCGAGAAGCCTTCGGGGTGCCAAATTTGTGAATGAATCCGAAGGCTTGCAGGGCCTTACAATCTCAGCCCCGACCCCCTATATTAGATGCGTCTGGCTCGACCGGACTATGACGATAAACGGCTGCGTAATAAGCGGACTGGACCCGGGGGCGGTACCCGGCGCCTCCACCACCTGCCCTCTGAGGAGGCCAGCTGTGGGGGCGAAATAGGATCGACAGACGTGTAAAGGCTGACCTTTCGTTCGGTATGGTATCCGCCGTTATCGGGCTGTCTGTATAGGTGCCAACGACAATGAAATGGCCCTCGCTGCCTAATTAGGC
>JAGWZW010000014.1 GCA_018971835.1 Alphaproteobacteria bacterium | reverse complement strand
CGTTACCGAAGGCCGCGATCGTTTCCTTCATCGAGTCGAAGGCCAGCGTCAGGAAGCCAGAAAGCCCCACAATATCCGGCTGGAAGGCGTTGATCTCGGCGATGAAGGTGTCCACCGGCACGTCCACGCCGATGTCCCTCACCTCGAAGCCGTTGATGTCGAGCATGAAGGTGACGATGTTCTTGCCGATGTCGTGCAGGTCGCCATGCACCGTGCCGATCAGCACCTTGCCCAGCTTGGCCGCGCCGCCGCCGTCGCCCTGCGTGATCAGGGGCTTGGCCACCGCGCCGATGTTGTCCAGCATCTCACCGGCCAGCACCAGCTCGGGCAGAAAGTATTCGCCATCCTCGAAGCGCTTGCCGACGATGTCCATCGCCGCCCGGCAGATGTCCAGCACCCGCATCGGATCGGCGCCCTCTTCGAGCAGCATCTTCTTGGCGCGTGCCACCGCGCGCTCCTCGTCCATGTCGGCCAGCCAGTCGATGAGCTGCTTTTCTTCCTCGTTCAGGTCATTCATGGCGTAGTTTCCTCATCATGGCCGGTGAATTTCCTTCGCCGAACATCGGCGATCAATCGTTCGCCGATTCCGCATCGATCCGCCGCTGCAGCATCCGCCGAGCCCGGATCGCACCAGCGTCTACCGAGAGCAGCACCGGCTTCAGCGCGAACAGATCTGGCGTCTCCATTCGGCTCTGTTGCGCCTCGATCATCGGCTTGTCCTCGCTGAGGAACGCCTGATCGAGAAACTGTTTTAGGACGGCCGTAAAGGCCGCATCGTCCAACCGGTTGCGGCGCGTAGGGCAATAGAAATAATGACTGGCCGATGCCGTTTCCGGCGTCATGTTGTGCAGGACATAGTTTTGATCGGAGTCGGATGGCGTCTGTCCGGTGGGCACCGCGCCAGTATTCAGTATCATCACGGCCGGAGCGGTCCAGGTCACTTCGGTCCAGATATCGGCCTTGCCTTCGGGTACCATCGCCTTGAAAGCTGGTGGCGGCTCGACGGACGGCGCATCCCAACGGATCGACAGACGCCCTTCTTGCTCGGCTACGTTCACGGCAGCCTTGGTCATTATGCCACCGAGCGTGTCTGGATGCAGATAATCTGCATGGCTCAAATCGAGGATATTGTCGGAGAGGAGTTGGTAATTCGCTGCGGTACGCAGATAACCATGCAGCTTCGCGGTCGCCGGAGTCACGTCGATAAAGCCGAGATCCGGCAGCAAAGCGGGATCGGCTCTTGCAGGATCTCCCGGCCATATCCAAATCGCGTCATGGCGTTCAAGCGCCGGATAGCGTCTGACCGCCGCGCGCTTCGGGATCGGACCGTGCGGGTTGTGGCTGCAACCTCCCGTAGCGTCGAAGCCGAGGCCGTGATAACCACAGTACAGGGTTCCGTCCTTCACCCGTCCTCGCGACAGCGGTGCGAAGCGATGCGGACAGCGGTCGTCAAGCGCCACAATCGCACCCTCGGCGTCGCGGAAGAACACGACCGGGCGATCCAGCAGCGTGCGGCCGAGCAGGCCGTCGGCGACCACTTCGTCGCTCCAAGCAGCTTGATACCAGGCGTTTCCAAGATAGCGCATGGCGCCTCCTTCAGGCGTAGCGTGTGATCGCATCGGTAGGTGCCCCGAACACCACCCAGCTCCGCGCTCTGCTAATTGGGCAACCCCGGAGATCACCGCTGGTTTCCGGCGTTCGACGGTTTGCGATACGTTCCAGAGGAAAGATAGAATGACGGGCCGATGCGCGGGATCGATCAAATGAACGATGGATTGCTGCAATGCAGCAAGTCTGACCAGCAACCGAAGAGTGGCGAATTCATTACCGTTGAGAAATTCAGTGCACTGTTGCTCGACCTTCATCGAGCCTCTCGCTCTCTCACGACTAACGAATTTCAAGCCCACGCGCTGGAGCGGATAAAGCAGCAAGTTCCGTTCGACACTGCCACATGGCTCATGGCAACGGATCTGGAGAACGGCGGCCACTGTGTCCACGACACTTATTTCTACGGCTTGCCGGACGGCACGGCCGAACTTATGAACCTGACGAGCGAAGGAAACATCATCGCCCAGACTTGCCGTGAAACACCGGGTCGATGTTTCTATTTTCCTGCTCACGTGGTGCTGGGTAATCCGCCGACCGCAATAATGGCGCGGCACATGGGAATCACACAGGTACTTTGCATCGCGCAGAGGAGTTCAGTTCCCGAGTTGCTCATTTCCATCTCGTTGGGGCGACGCAGTTCCTCGCGCTGTTTTACGGAGGGCAACCGCTTATTGCTCCAGGCTTTGGCACCGCATCTCGCCGATATGCTGCAGATAAGCCACGTTGCACAGATCGCCACCATCCGCGCCAGCAAGACCGATCAGCGCTCGGCGATGGCTGTCATCGACGAGCTGGGCATGCTGATCGCCGCCGAACCCGGATTTTCCGCGTTGCTCCATACAGAATGGCCGGCGTGGCGTGGCCCCTATCTGCCTGCAGCTCTGCGAAAAACCGATTGGGCGAACCGGAAACAGTTTTCGGGGAAGAAGATCGCTATCCGTTTTGATCGAGTAGGACCGGCAACACTCGTTACAATCGCCGAACGCACGCCCAGCGACACTCTGTCGCCGCGCGAGCGATTGATTGCCGAACGCTTTGCCGGCGGTGAATCTTATAAGGAAGTCGCACGTCGCCTCGGCGTGTCACCAGCAACTGTGCGCCATCATCTGCGCGTTGTCTATCGGAAGCTCGGCGTCGGCGACAAAGGCGCGCTTTCCAACCTCATCGCTAACCATCGGTTATTGCAGGAACCGCGGACATAGCCAAGTCCCATCGTCCATTTCGGTTCCGAAGCCGTGCGCTGGATCTGCCCTGCATCACCGTCTCTGGAGCCAGTCGTTGTAAATATGACCCGCAGCGCAACAACCCTCTTCTAGTCCGCCTTCCTTTGCTTCCAACGGGCTGACCTGAGGGGTGGACGGCCTCCGCACCCGTCTCGCGCTGCTGTTGCCGCGCGGATCATTTTGGTCAAGTGGTTGAAAACTGTACGGAGTTTCTCCGCGGCGGAGGTTCCCGGTAGAGCGTGGTACGCTGCCGGCACGGCCGGCGAAGAGCGCTGGCGACGGCGTGCATTTGGGCGCTGTCGAGATACTGCCCATTGAGGCCGCCGGCGGCGCGGGTAATGGATTCATCCATCAGCACGCCGCCCAGGTCGTTGGCGCCGGCCTGAAGGCAGAAGGCCGCGCCCTCTGCGCCCATCTTGACCCATGAGGTCTGGATGTTGGCGATGTGCGGATGAAGCACCAGACGCGCCACGGCGTGCATCAGCACGGCCTCACGGAAGGTGGGGCCGGGACGGATGGCGCGCTTGCGCCACATCGGCGCTTCCATATGCACGAAGGGCAGCGGCACGAACTCGGTGAAGCCGCCGAAGCGCTTCTGGTGTTCGCGCAGGCGCAAGAGATGGCGGGCCCAGTGCCAGGGCTGGTCGACATGGCCGAACATGATGGTGGCGGTCGATTTGATACCCACGCGGTGAGCGGCCCGCATGACCGCGAACCACTCCTGGGTGTTGATCTTGTCCGGGCAGATGATGGCGCGCACCTCGTCGTCGAGGATTTCCGCCGCGGTGCCGGGCAGGCTCGAAAGCCCGGCCTCGTGCAGCATGGCCAGATAGGCCTCGAGCGGCAGTTCCAGCGTTTGCGCGCCGTGGTTGATTTCCAGCGGCGAGAAGGCGTGCACATGCATGGCCGGCACCGCCTGCTTCACCGCACGCACGATGTCGAGATAGGTCTTGCCGGTGTAATCCGGATGGATGCCGCCCTGCAGGCAGACCTCGCTGGCACCTCGGGCCCAGGCCTCCTGGGTACGCGCACCGATCTCCTCGAGGTCGAGGCGATAGGCCGGCCCGCGGGCGTCGCGCGAACCGCCGGCCTTGGAGAAGGCGCAGAAGCCGCACTTATAGGTGCAGATGTTGGTGTAGTTGATGTTGCGGTTGACGACATAGGAGACGGTGTCGCCGACCACCTTTTTGCGCAGCGCATCGGCGGCGCCGATCAGCGCGCCGAGATCGGGGCCGTCCACCGAGAACAGCGCGACGATCTCGTCTTCGCTCAGGTCTTCGCCGTCTGTGACGCGCGCCATTACTTCCGCGATCTCCGGCGAGGCCTTGGCGGGCTTGAGCCAGTCCTGCGCGTAGGCCGGCACTGGTTGGCCCGCTCCAGCAGTCCAGTTGCAGGGCCGCACCAAGCCACGCGCATCGGTCTTGTGCACGACCGCACGTAACTGGCCGGGATCGAGCCAGCGCTCGGCGGCGCGCGTCTGGGCCGGACCGATCGCCAACCGCTCGACCAGCACACGGCCGGCCGCCGCCGTCTTCTGCGCCAGCAGGTCCAGATGCGGCCACGGCGCTTCGGGATTGACGTGGTCGGGCGTTACCGGCGAAACCCCGCCCCAATCATTGACCCCCGCGCGGATCAGCGCGGCCAGATCGCCTTGCAGATTGGGCGGCGCCTGGATGCTCATGGCGCTGCCGAAGATGAAGCGCGCCACCGCGATGGTCCAAAGATGTTCTTCGAGCGCAGGTTCGGGCGCATTCGCCATGCGCGTGCCCGGCTTGGGCCTGAAGTTCTGGATGATCAGTTCCTGGATGTGACCATAACGGTCCTGAATCTCGCGCAGCGCCAGCAGGGCCTCGATGCGCTCGCTGCGCGTCTCCCCGATGCCGACAAGCAGGCCTGTCGTGAACGGCACCTTGGCCTCGCCTGCAGCGCGCAGCGTGGCCATGCGCACGGACGGGGCCTTGTCGGGCGAGCCGTAATGCGGCCCGCCTTTCATACAAAGCCGGTCCGCGGCCGTTTCGAGCATCAGGCCCATCGACACCGAGAACGGGCGCAAGCGCGCGATCTCCTCGCGCGACATCGCGCCAGGATTGAGATGGGGCAGCAGCCCCGTCTCCTCCTCCACCCGCCGCGCGACATGGCCGAGGTAATCGAGCGTGCTGGCGAAGCCCATTGTCTCCAGCGCCTCGCGCGCGGCGGCGTAGCGCAGCTCCGGCTTGTCGCCCAAGGTGAACAGCGCCTCCTTGCAGCCGGCCTTGGCACCGGCGCGCGCGATCGCCACGGCCTCGTCCACAGACAAATAGGCCTGCGCGAGAGTCCGCGGCGCCTTGGCGAAGGTGCAGTAGTGGCAGACGTCGCGGCAAAGCTGCGTCAGCGGGATGAAGACCTTGCGCGAATAGGTAAGCGCGCGACCGAAGCCTTCGCGCGTCAGCACCTCGGCCACTTCCATCAGCGCTTCGAGGGGCGCAGCTTCGAGGCTGAGCGCTTCGGTGACGGAGAGCGGCCTGCCGCGCCCGGCAACCTCAAGAATGTTCTGCCAGCTGCTCATGATGCCTCTCTCAACGCATTCGTCCGCCCGGCGGCAGCCATGAAAGCGCTGAGCGCTTCCGGCTCATCCAGATCGAAGCTCAAGCCCGGGCGTTGCACCACTTGCGGACTCAGTCCAAGCGCCCGCGCCTGCCGGACGTGGCGGGCAAAGCTGTTGCGGCCGAACAGAAAGCGGAAGGCGATGGGGCCCAATCGCTCCAGATCGAGGGCAATGGCGTTGGTGCCGCTGCCGCGCTCATCGCTCGCCAAGGCGCAGCCACCGGCGCGCAGGCTCGTCAGCAGCGCTGCCACGTCGGCCGGCGCCAGATACGGCAAATCGCCCGGAACGATCACGACCTGGCGCGCGCCCAAACCATGCAGCGTCGCCACGGCATGGCCCAACGCCCGGTTGAGCCCCCGTCCTGCTTCGCCCAGCACCAGGATGTCGTCCGGCACGGCGTCGCGTTCGGGGCTGACGACGGCGATGCGATCGGCGCCGGGCGCTGCGGCCAGCACGCCCAGCACATGCGCCAGCATCGAACGCACCAGCGCGAGCCGCGGCGCCAGAGCCAGCACCGGCGCCAGGCGCGACTTGGCCTCGGCACGCCGCTTCATCGGTACCAGCGCCCAGCAGTTCATCGCCCGCCTCCCGCCAGCCGCGCTGCAAAGTCGAGCACTGCCCGCGCCACGCGCTGTTTGTCTTCAAGAGACGTCATCAACGTATCGGTGGCCCATACCGGAACGGAAAACCGCGCCTCGAGCGCCGCATCGCGCGCGTCGAGCACGAAGCCGTCGATCAGCCCCTCATAATGCCGGGCGACGGCGAGCGGCGACGGCTCGAGCCCCAGTTCGGCCATGATCTTGGCCGTCGGGCCCTTGACCGCCTTGCCGGCGATGATCGGCGTGACGGCGATCACCGGCGCCCTGGCCGCGACGAGGGCGGCGCGCACGCCCGGAACCGCCAGAATCGGATCGATGGAGAGATAGGGATTGGAGGGCGCGATCACAATCGCCGCCAGCTCCGGCGCTGCCAGCGCTGCCTTGGCGCCCCCGCCGAGCCGCGCCCGTTCTGCGCCGTGGAAAGAAAGGCCGCGCACACGCGGCTCGCAGCAGCGGCGCACGAAGTAATCCTGAAAGCCGAGCTCGCCGTCATCGCTCGCGACCATCGTGGCGACGGCATCATCACTCATCGGATACAGCGCGGCCCGTACGCCCAAAGCGCGCACGAACGCCGCCGTCACCGCGCTCAGGCGTTCGCCGGCTGCCAGCCGCTGCGTGCGCAGGACATGCAGCGCCAGATCGCCGTCGCCGAGGCGAAACCAGTTCTCGCCACCCAACTCGGCCAGCGCCTTCATGAAGCCCCAGCTCTCGTTCGCCCGGCCCCAGCCCAGTTCCGGATTGGCGCGGCCCGAAAGCGTGTAGAGCGCGGTGTCCAGATCGGGACAAATGCGTAAGCCCAGATGTTCGAAGTCGTCGCCCGTGTTCACGATCAGCGACAGGCGCCCTTTCGGTACCAGGTCGTAAAACCCCAGCGCCAGCTTGGCGCCGCCCACCCCGCCAGTCAGGACCACGACCGACGGGCTCATCGGAACAGATCCTCGTTCACGGGACGGATCAGGCTCGTGGCGTCGCGCAGCGGTGCATCGCATTCAAAGCCGCGCAGCAGCACCACCGGGGTGCCTTCCGCGCCTTCGCCCATCACGAGCCCCGCCGCCGCCGCAACCGCGTCGGCAACCGCAACCTGCGTCACCTCCAGCACCCGGCCCTGGCGATCCGTCTGGCCGCGGCGGTCGTGTAGCGCCGGCAAACCGGCAGCGGCCAGCGCCACGTTCAGCGTGCCCACGCGCCAGGGCCGCCCGAAACTGTCCGAGATCACCACGGCCAGGTCGACACCGAAGCGCTCCATCAGCCGTGCACGCAGTGTCCGCGCCGAGCCCTCCGGGTCGGCTGGCAGCAGCAGCACCAGCTCCTCACCTTCGGCACCCGGCACGTTGGAACGATCGATCCCGGCATTGGCCATTACATAACCCAGCCGGTGGCGCACGATCAGCACATTGCGCGCGGTGCGAATAACCTCGGACGATTGCGAGAGAATCAGCTCGACCAGCCGCGCATCTTTGCCCGTCGTCGCGGCCAGCGCGCGCGCATGCGGTCCGGGCGTGACTGACGCCAGATCGGCAAGACGGTTCTCTGCCTTGGAGACGATCTTCTGTGCCACGACGAGGATGTCCTTCGTTTGCGGGCCTAGATCATTTTGCTGCAGGGTCTCGCCGATAAGCTGCGCCAGATCGTCTCCCGGCCCGATCTCCGGAAGTCCCGATAGCGCCTGAAGCGTCACCGCCGTCATGGATCCTCGAATGCCATCTAGTCGGCGCTGACCAAATGCCCCGTCAGCCGGATGCCGGCGCCGTCTTCCACTTGATAGGTCTTGTTGACGAAGATCAGCACGCTGGTCAGCGCCTCCGCCGCCGCAGAGTTCACCAGCGCTCCACCGTGCAGACCCCGTAAGCCCGCCTGCCCGGCCAGCGCGACCACCCGCGCCCGTGCTGCCTTGTCGTCGCCGAACACCAGGACGTCGCCCTCCACCGGTGCGTCCCTGGCCAGCTTCTCTGCCGAGACGTTGTGGAACGCGGAAACCACCGTAACGTCGGCGCCTAGCAGCCGCTGCGCCCGCACCGCCGCCGAACCCTCCGGCGGCAACTGCACTCGCATCACCTTGGGCGGCATCAGCGGCACAGTCGTATCGATGACCAGCTTGCCCTTCACCGCATCGCGGATCGCCGCCAGCGTGGCCTCCTGCGCCGCGAACGGCACCGTCACCGCCACGATCTCCGCAGCCGCCGCAACCTCTGCGTTGCTTCCGGAGCCGACTTCGCAGCCGAGTTCCGCCGCCAACGCCGCAGCCGCCTTGGCCGCACTTTCCGCCGATCGGCTGCCGATCGCGACCGAAAGTCCCGCCTTTGCCCAGCGCCGCGCCAGCGCCCCGCCAAGGTCACCGGTCGCACCCAAAACGGCAATCAGACACGCAACCACTACGCTGTCTCCGTACCCTGCATCCGGTCAGTCCAAGAACGGCCGTACGCGCGTGGCGAACAGCTCCATAGAGCGCTCCACATCCTCACTTTTAGAGCCGGGAAACCGGAAATTGATCGGCAAATGACTTGCCTTTCGCGGCATACGCGCGATCATCTCCTTCAGCCTGGGAACAGCCGCTTCGGGCGTATCGGCGATGAACGGAAAGGGCGCAAGTTCGGTGGGTGGGACTGGCCCATTTGCCGCCGCCATTTTCTCCAGCGTCAGCGCGGCCTCTGGCGGCGGCGAAACGCCTTCCAGATTCTTCCGCATGATGTAGAAGTTAAGGAAATACATCACGCCCTCCGCCGCAGCCTCGAACGCCTTCTCCCGCGTGTCTGCAAGCGATAGGAACGGACCAAATCCCGAGTGGAATTGAGAAGGGTCGCGGCCCGCGGCGCGCAGGGCCTCGTCATAGACCGGCGAGCCCGGAGAAAACAGGTGATAGCCGCGGCGCGCCGCATTTTGCAGGTTCTTCGGGCCGAAGCCGCCCCACCAGATCGGCACCCTCTTTTGAACCGGTTTCGTGGTGAAGGTCACGTCCTCGAAATTGTAGTAGTTGCCATGATGATCGAAGTGTTTTTCGGGACCGAAGCAACGCTCGATGAAGTCGATCGCTTCCCAGCTGCGGCCGAACATCTCCTTTGGCGAAATACCAAAGGTGCGGAACTCCTCATATTGCGAGCCCGGACCGATTCCGAACTCGAAACGGCCGCCGGAGATCGCATCGACAACCGCAACGTCCTCGGCAAGCCGCAACGGGTTATGAAAAGGCAGACAAATGATTGCCGTACCGAGGCGTATACGTTTTGTAAGCGATGCAACGGCGCTGATCGTTACGATGGACGAGGGCGTCCACTGGCACTCGCGCATGTGATGCTCACCGACCCAGACATAGTCGAAGCCCAGGCGCTCGGCGCGCACGGCGTCGCCGATATAATCCTGATAAAACTCCGCTGGACTTTTTGGACGCGACGGCAGATTCCTGGGTGCCATCATCAGGCCGATTTTCATGGACATTCTCCGTGATCAGAAATTGTAACGCAACCGCACGCCATAGGTTCGTGGCGGCGTGACCGATTCCGAGATGATGGTCGAAAGCGGCTGCGGGGTGGCGACGCTTTCCTGGCGCTGATCTTCGATATTGTTCACGAACAAGGTAAGCGCATAGGTGCCATCGGCATCACCGAACGAGACGGAGGCATCGCTGCGCCAGAACGGCTGCTGATATTCGATGTTCTGGAACTCGAAGCCGGAGAGCGTGCGCGACTGGTAGAGCGTGCGGGCGTCTAGCACGACCTTGTATTGTCCGAGAGGGATAGTGTGATTGGCATCGAGGTTGATCGTCCAGGCCGGCGCGTTGGGTGGCCGCTTGCCCGAACAGTCAAGGACGTAGACCGTTCCTTGCGGCGTGGCCGCGCAGTTGACAAGCGGCGGCGCGCCGAAATTCGGTACCGAGTAAACAAAGCTGGTGTAGTTGGCATCCAGATACTGAATATCGGCGGATAACAACGTATTGGCGCCGAGTGCATATAGAGCTTCCAATTCAAAGCCCTTCATCTCGGCGCGGCCAACATTTTCGGTCGCAAAAATCACAATGCCCGCGCTGTCGCGGCCGACATGGCTGATCTGCTGGTCCTTATAGGTCCAGTAGAACCCTTCCAGATTAAGTTGCAGGCGGTTATCGAAAAAGCGGTTCTTCGCGCCCACCGTCCAGGCATCCACCGTTTCGGGCCTATAGACCGGATTGTCCGATGTGAAGAAGAAGCCGCCCGATTTGTAGCCGACCTCATAGCTCGCATAGAGCATCGAGTGCTCAGCCACGTCCCATTCGGCACCGGCACGCCAGGTCAACTTGCTGAACGATGCGCTCTTGTTCAGATTGATCTGACTGCCGGCCAGATAAACTGGCGTTGTCGCAGGTCCGCCCGGAAATGGCGCACCGAAACCGTACAGTTGAAAGGGGATCACGTTGCCGTTCGGTGCGACAAGGCCCGGCGCCACGCCCGCCGTGTTGGGAAGATAAGGGCCACCGAAACAGAAAGTCGGCGGAACCGTGCCAGGCGCCACCGTGCCGGAACACAGCACCGACGCCCCGTAGAGCGTGCCGTTGATGTTCTTGCTCTCTGCCGTATAGCGCAACCCGGCATTGAGCCGGATCGTATCTGTCAACGACCACGTCACACGTCCGAATGCCGCCTCGGTTTCCAGTCCCGACTTGTAGCTTTGATAGGAGGCATTGAACTCCTGATTATAGGCGGCCTCCGGAACGCTGATATCTTCTTTTAAGTAATATGCTCCGACGAGCCAACGAAGAGGCGTTTCTTCCTTGCTGGCAAAACGGATTTCGACCGAATCCTGTTTGTCATCTTCGCGTTGGTCGATCAGGAAGGCCGGCACAGTGTTGCGATAGTTCAGTTGTCCTTCCCGGTAGGCCGGAATGACAGTCAGAGTCCCGAGTGCGGTCGTCCATTCGATGGTCGAGGAAACGCCGTAGAACTGGTCGTCCTGGAACAGGTCGTTTGGCAGCGGCGCCAGGAAGTTCCCGGCCGTATAAACAAGTTGTTGCGAGAACAGCACACCGGCGGCGGCACTGTTCATCCCGGTGGCGCGGCTGAGGCCCGAGGGTAGCACCTGGCCACCGGCGCCGACATTGGCACCGATTATCGTCGAACCCGCGCCAACCCCGCCCTGGTGGAAATAGTCGGCACCAATGCGAACCGAAAGATCGTCACGCGGCTCCCACAGCACCTGGCCGCGCAAGCCATAATCGTTTTCATCGCTGGTGCCGTCGGAGAGGTAACCGTCATGCTTGAGATATTCGCCCGACAGGCGTGCGGCGGCATCTTCTCCCAGCGGAACATTAACCGCGCCCTGCAGATTGACGGCATTGTAGTTCCCGTAGGAGCCGATCATATAGCCGCCGAGATCGCCCAGCTCTGGTGCCTTGGTGATGACGTTGATGGCGCCGCCCGTGGCGTTGCGGCCATACAGCGTTCCCTGCGGCCCCTTGAGGACTTCAATGCGATCTAGATCGTAGAAGAAGCCGCTCGTCGAAGACGGCCGGCCTATATAAACGCCGTCGACGTCGAAGGCGATCGCCGAATCCGACAGGCCGTTACCGTTGAAATTGCCGACGCCACGCAAGTAAAACAGCGGATAGGGGCCCGCGGCGGACTTGACTTGCAGCGCGGGAACCACGTTGCTCAATCCCTGCGTATCGGTAACACCCGCATTGATGAGCGTATTTGCGTCGACGGAACTGATCGCGACCGCGGCCTTCTGCATATCTTCCGAACGGCGCTGTGCGGTAACAACTACTACTTCCAGCCCGCTGTCCGTCCCGGCGCCAGCCGGCTGCGCCGTACCGGCGGCCGACGAGTTCGCCGACGCAGCCTCGGCCGTAACTGCAAAGGCTTGAAGTACAAAAATTAGCGCCGTTCCGGCGTAAAGTGTCGCGCGCATAACTCCCCCCGATTGTCGCAGCGCAGCGATTGCTCGCCGGCAGCATGTTTTCATGGCCATGATCGGAGAAAGCCTTGGCATAAGTAAAATTGTTTGTTTTTATCATATACCAATCATTTCATGGATGGTTAGCCATGCGCTTCAAGCAACTCGATCTCAATCTGCTCCTCGCCCTGGATACACTCTTGAAGGAGAGAAATGTCTCTCGCGCAGCAAGGACGCTCAGCCTTAGCCAGCCAGCTATGAGCGCCGCCCTCGGACGGCTGCGAGAGTATTTCAACGACGAAATATTGGTTGCGCACGGCAAGCGTATGTTGCCGACGGCGCACGCCCAGAACATGGCACCGATGGTTTCCAGGGCGCTTGCCGAGATCAATGACCTGATCTCTATGTCAACGGTCTTCGACCCGGCGACATCACAGCGCGTGTTTCGCATCTCTGCGTCAGATTACGTCACCGTCGTCTTGCTGGTGCCGTTGTTAAAAGAACTCGAAACATCAGCGCCAGATATTTGCATCGAGATTTCATCCCCCTCCCCTGAAGAGGTCATTAAGCTCGATCGCGGCGAAATCGATCTGATGATAAGTCCTGAGCAATACCTTGCGAAAGATCAACCCAAAGAACTTCTATTCGAAGAACAACATGTTGTCGTCGGATGGAGCGGCAATCCCATCTTCAAGAAAAAGCTGACAGAAGAATTATTCTTCAGACAGCAGCATATCGTCGTTGAACTCGGCTATGCTCACACTTTCGTCGAAGAAACCATGTCAACGTTGGGACGAAAACGTCACGCGGCGGTGGTCGCACCGTCATTTCATGCCGTGCCGTGGATGCTCCCACATACCCGGCGGTTGGCGGTCATGCTGGAGCGCCTCGCCAAGATAATGACAAAACGGCTCCCACTCGCCATAGCGCCCCTACCTTTCCCCTTTCCGGCGATGCGCGAGATGATTCAATTTCATAATACAAGAAAGACCGACGGCGGTGTTAAATGGCTGATGAGCCGCATCCATGATCAGGCCGACGCCTTGTATGATAATTAATATTCCAGATGAAAAATCATTAGTTCTATCAATTTGACGAATGCACAGAGAACGCGGACACTCACCAGCGAACCCGTTCCAATTCTTTGCTCCGGTTCAGTGCCATTTGTAGTGAGGCGCGATCTGATTCGCCCCCCAAATCGCCACTGCACCGGCGCGGGCATATAAGGCGCGCACACGTGCTGCATCGATCACAATTTTCATTAGAATGCGCCTCCGGGCGTTCCTCCACAACACCGCCGATGGGCAAAGGCGGTGAAGCCGCGCAACAAGGAAGCGAAAGAACCGGAATTCAGGTCTTGGCACGCGCCGCGGAGTTGCTACGCCTTCTGCGATCTGCACCGGCAGGGATGACCCAAGCCGAAATCACGGGAGCGCTCGGGCTCGCACGGACGACCGTGCACCGGATCGTCACGGCGCTGTGCGCAGAGTCACTTGTCGAACGCGTCGGCGCGAACGGACGGTTCCGTATTGGCCCGGAATTTATCCAGGCGGGCCATTCGGCCAGAAGCACGTTCATCGGGGAGATTCACGGTTACCTGCAAGCGCTGTCTGCGAAGATCGACGAGACCGTCGATCTATCGACGTTTGAACGCGGCCGGGCGGTGATTATCGACCAAGTCGTCGCCCAGCACCGCTTGTGCGCAGTTAGCGCGATCGGATCGGCTTTCCCGCTTCATTGCACTGCAAACGGAAGGGCCCTGCTGGCCGTTATGCCACTGCCTGCAAGCCATCGGCTCTTGCGCAAGGAATTACAAGGACTCGATTCAGAAGAAAGCGAATGTCTGACGAAACTCTACGAGATGATCGACACCGTCCGAGAATCCGGAATTGCTTTCGATCTGGAAGAACACAGCAGCGGCATTTGTGCAGTTGGAGTTGCCTTTGAAGGCTCGCCATTAGGGCATCTGGCAATCAGCATTCCGATACCCGCCGCGCGCTTTGCTCGGAAAAAAGCCCGCGCAATCGTCGAGCTTAAAGCGTTGCTGGACCGCCTAAAGGACACATTTTCGCCGCCGCCGCAGCCCGGCGCTTCTTTTACATCGGAAAAGGATACGACGTGCCGATGAAACTGCTGGCCGCTTCGCCAGCCGCTGCAGTGCGTACTGATGCGGACCTGGTTCGAGAAAGCCCCCTTCTTGATTTTGCGGTAAATGGTGGAGCGGCTAAGTCCGGTGGTTGCAGGACCGTCCGCATCCGCAAAATCTTTTCCGGCTCTGGCATGAGTATGATCCTCGCTATCCGCAGATCATCTTTGTGTGTGTGCGAACTCCGTCAATGCGAGCCTGGACATTCTGTCGTGCAACACAAGGCACAACAATGCACAGCGGGACACTATAGAGAACATCAGCGCACCGATGGAACGATTGGCGAAGGCAAGGAATTTTTCTTAAAAGATCGCAACCTTACCGACACCGTTCGGCAGGCACATCGCCAGACCCTCTCAAGACCCCAGAAGCGCGGGCCAGTTCCGGCCGTCACGGATCGGCACCAGAACTGCCGGCATCCCAGCAAGGCCGGCCTTGACCGGCCGCAGAAAACGAGGAACCCGCAAGCATCAGATCGACGGCGCGTTGTCTTCTCAACGTGTCAGCAACGGTGTTCTTCTTCTCCGGCGCGCAGGCGGTAGCCGACGCCCTGCTCGGTCAGAATCAGTGCAGGCCTCTGCGGATCGGCTTCGAGCTTCTGCCGCAGCGTGCGCACATAGATGCGCAGATACTGCACGTCGGTTTCGCCGCCCCAGACCTCGCGCAAGATAAATTTGTGCGTGAGCACCTTGCCGGCATGGGCGATCAAGAGGCGCAGAAGATCGTATTCGCGGCGGGTAAGTTTCACCTCCTGCCCGCGGACCGTCACGATCCGTCGCACCAGATCGACGGAAAGCCCCCCGGCGCGGAAAGCCGGCTTTTCGCCTTCGCGCTGCAAACGATGGCGCAGAGCGGCGCGAATGCGCGCGAGCAGCTCGTCCATACCAAACGGCTTGGTGACATAGTCGTCGGCGCCCATGTCCAGCGCCCGTACCTTGCCACCTTCGTCGGTGCGGCTGGAAAGTACGATGATCGGAATCGCGGAGCCGCCCTCGCGCAATTCGCGAATGACATCGAAACCGCTGATGCCCGGCAGCCCCAGATCGAGCACGAGAACATCCATTGCGTGGCGCTTGAGCGCCGCCAGCGCGCCTGTGCCGTCCTCCGCTTCTTCAACCTGATAGCCCTCCGCGCTCAGGCTGGCGCGCAGGAAGCGGCGGATTGCCGGCTCGTCATCGACTACCAGAATTAAGGGCAGATTGGTTTGCGCATTCATTCAGGCTGAACCTTCAGGTCGGCGCCGGCCGCCACCGGCAGCGTCACAGCGAAGACGGCGCCGGGGCGATCCGTGCGGTTCGAGGCCGTGATCGTGCCGCCCATAGCTTCGACAAAGCCCCGGCAGATAGCAAGGCCAAGTCCGGTGCCGGCCCGCTTGCGGTCCGTAGCCTGCACGCGATGGAACTTGTCAAACACGCGCTCCAGTGAGTCGGCGGGAATGCCCGGCCCTTCATCGCTGATCTGCAGGCGAACGGAGCGGCCCTCAGGCTGCGCCGCGATCCGCACGGTGGTGCCGGGCGGCGTGTATTTGGAGGCGTTGTCCAGCAGGTTGAACAGCACCTGCTCGAACAGCACCGGATCGAGTTGCAGCGGCGGCACCTCCGGTGCCAGATCGATCTCCACGCGATGCGCGGCGAGCACGCTCGCGGCCCTTCTCAGCGCGCTGCCCACCACATCGGAGAGATCAACTGCCTCGGTATGGGGCTGTACCGCGCCGGATTCCAACCGCGTCATATCCAGGAGATTGGCGATGAAGCGGTTGAGCCGTTCGGCCTCCTCGGCGATGGTGCCGATCAGTTCGCCGCGCGCTGCCTGGTCAAGCGCCTGGCCGTAATTCTTCAGGCTGGTGGCCGAGCCGAGGATCGAGGCTAGCGGTGTACGCAGATCGTGGGAGATCGAGGTCAGCAGTGCCGAACGCAACCGCTCGGTTTCCGTGGCGATACGGGCGCGGTCGATATCGTCGGCCAGGTTGATGCGCTCAATAGCGAGTGCCGCCTGGTCGGCCAGGGCGTCCAGAAGCCGGCGCTGGTCAGGCGAGAGCAGCGGTCCGGGTTTATCGCTATCCAGCCCAACAATGCCGACTACACCGCGGCCCGTGCGCATCGGCAGGAAAAGGCGGCGCGCGCCAGGCAGCGTGTCGGCACCGCGGCCGGCGGGGCTGGCGTGGTCCCATGCCCATTTGGCGGCGGCCAGGTCAGCCTCATCTAGTATATCTTCCGGCGGATAGCCGCCGCGGATAGCGATGCTTTCCCCTTCGGGCAGCAGTAGGACCACATGCACGCCGAGCATATGCGACATCTGATAGGCCGTGGCCCATAACAGGTCGTCAATGTCGGCGATGCCGGCCAGCTTGCGGCTGAAAAGATAGAGGTCTTCGGTGGCGCGAGCGCGCAGCCGCGCCGTCAACGCCTGGGCCCGTACCCGCGCCGTCAGGTTGCTGGCGATGATCGCCACGATGGCGAAGAAGAACAGTGCCACGACGTTTTCTGGCGCCGCGATGGTGAAGGTGTAGAGCGGCGGGAAAAAGAAAAAATTGTAGGCCAGCACGCTGAGCAGGCTGGCGAATAGCGCGGGCCATAGCCCATAGGCGACCGCACTGCCCATAACCGCCGTGAGGAACACCAGCGAGATATCCGTCACCGCCAGGAAACGGCTTAGGAAAAGCCCCAGCAGCAACGCCAGCAGGACGAAGGCGAAACTGGCCGCGTAGGCCTGCGGATCGAAGGCCGGTGAGGCCTGGCGCGGTGCCGGCGGCGGCACGGGTTCCTTGCGTTCCATCTCGCCGGAAGGCGCCTGCGGAATGACGTGCACGCTGATATCGTCGGCCTTGCGAATGACCGCGTGCGCGAAAGCACCACGGAACAGTTCGATCAACCGCGAACGGCGCACCGCGGAAATCACGATATGGGTGAAATTGTTGGCGCGGGCATAGTCGACGATGGCGTCAGCGGCGTCCGGGGCCGGGAGCGTGATGGCCTGCCCGCCCAGCCGCTCGGCCATGCGCAACGCTTCGGCAATCCGGTCGCGCTCGGTTTCACTGAGGCGCTCGCTGTGACTGGTCTCGATGTAGATCGCGGACCATGAGGCCTTCAGCCGGTCCGCCAGACGGCGCGCGAACCGCACGAGCGTGATCGCATTGGGTCGCTCGTTGACACAGACCAGCACCCGCTCGCTGGTCTCCCACGGCCCCTGGATGGCGTGGGAGCGCATGTAATTGAGCACCTGATCGTCCACCCGCTGCGCGGTCCGGCGCAGGGCGAGTTCGCGCAAAGCGGCGAGATTGCCGGGCAGGAAGTAGTGGCGCACCGCGCGCTCGGCCGTTTCCGGCACATAGACCTTGCCTTCCTTGAGGCGCTGCAACAGGTCTTCCGGCGTCAGGTCCACCAGCTCGATATCGTCGGCGCGGTCGAGGATGGAATCGGGCACCACTTCACGCACGCGGATGCGGGTGATCTTCGCCACCACGTCGTTGAGGCTTTCGACGTGCTGGACGTTCAACGTGGTGTAGACATCGATCCCGGCGCCCAGCAGTTCCTCCACATCCAGATAGCGTTTGGGATGGCGGCTGCCGGGAACGTTGGTATGCGCCAGCTCATCGACGAGCACGAGCCTTGGCTTGCGCTGCAAGATGGCGTCGATATCCATCTCGCCAAGCACGCGGCCCTTGTAGAGCACGCGCTTCTTGGGGATGCTCTCAAAGCCCTTGGTCAGGAAATCGGTTTCCATGCGGCCGTGCGTTTCGACAACGCCGATCACCACATCGACGCCCTCGAACTGCCGCTGGCGCGCCTGCTGCAGCATCTCGAAGGTCTTGCCCACGCCGGGCGCGGCGCCGAGGAAGATTTTCAGGCGGCCGCGGCTTTCCTGCCTGGCGGTTTCCAGCAAGGCGTCCGGTGAAGGGCGTGAGGCGTCGGGCCGCTCGTCTGTCATTCCGTATGAATCTCGAAAACCACCCCCAGTTTAGGGCAAGGCGGACGCCGCCGCACGGCCGCTCGCGGACGGCTGCAATCGGTCCAGCGCCAGATTGAGGTCGAGCACGTTGACGTGCGGCTCGCCGATGACGCCCAGCATCCGGTCCGAGACGTGCTCCAGCACCAGTTTGCGGACCGCCGCGTCCGGTAGGCTGCGCGCCCGGGCCACGCGCGGCACCTGGAACAGGGCGGCGGCGGGCGTGATGTCGGGGTCGAGGCCGCTGGCGGAGGTGGTCACCAGATCGACGGGAATGGGCATAGCCGGATTTTCGGCGTGAAGCCTGGCCGCCTCCGCCGCCACCCGGGCGGCCAGCGCTTTCGAGGTCGGACCGAGATTGGAAGCCCCCGAGGCCCCGGCATTGTAGGGCGGTGTCGTGGCCGAGGGCCGGCCGTGAAAGTAACGCAGCGCGCCGAACTGCTGGCCGATCAGCTCCGAGCCGATGACCCGCCCGTCCACCCGGACCAGGCTGCCATTGGCCTGATCGGGAAAGATCGCCTGCGCCAGCCCGGTGACGGCCAATGGATAGAGCAGCCCGGTGAGGACCGTCATGACGATCATCATCAGCGCGGCGGACAAGAGCTGCTTCAGCATCAACACCTCCTTCACGCCAGACCGATGGCGGCGACCGCCATGTCGATCAGCTTGATGCCGATGAACGGCACGATCAGCCCGCCCAATCCGTAGATCAGCAGGTTGCGCCTGAGGATGCTGGCCGCGCTGCCGGCGCGGTAGCTCACGCCTGTCAGCGCCAGTGGAATCAGGGCGATGATGATGAGCGCATTGAAGATGATCGCCGACAGGATCGCGCTTTGCGGGCTGGTGAGCCCCATGATGTTGAGGGCGCCGAGTTGCGGATAGAACGACAGGAAGATCGCCGGGATGATCGCAAAATACT
Source organism: Alphaproteobacteria bacterium (assembly GCA_018971835.1). Classification (GTDB taxonomy): domain Bacteria; phylum Pseudomonadota; class Alphaproteobacteria; order Micropepsales; family Micropepsaceae; genus Rhizomicrobium. Next base: position 39,786 of record JAGWZW010000014.1, on the reverse strand, counting down.
TGGCGACATCGTTGGCGATGGAGAAGGTGGTCAGCGCGCCGCGGGTCATCAGCAGCTGCTTGCCGATTTCCACGATCTCGATCAGCTTGGTGGGATCGGAATCCAGATCGACCATGTTGCCCGCCTCCCGCGCGGCCATTGTGCCGGTGTTCATGGCGACGCCGACATCGGCCTGCGCCAGCGCGGGCGCATCGTTGGTGCCGTCGCCGCACATGGCCACCAGCTTGCCCTTGGCCTGCTCGTCGCGGATCAGCGCCAGCTTGGCTTCGGGCGTGGCCTGCGCCAGGAAATCGTCGACGCCCGCCTCGGCGGCGATGGCCGCCGCGGTGACCGGATTGTCGCCCGTGATCATCACCGTGCGGATGCCCATCTGGCGCAGCGCGATGAAGCGTTCGCGGATGCCGCCCTTGACGATATCCTTGAGATGAACGATGCCGAGCAGCCGCCCGTCCCTGGCCACGGCCAGCGGCGTGCCGCCCGATTTGGCCACGCGCTCGGCGCTGGCGTTGATGCCGCGCACGGTGAAGGCGTCGGCTCCCGGTACACTTTTCAGCACGGCATCGACTGCACCCTTGCGGATGGAAGTGCCGGCGAAGTCCAGGCCGCTGATACGCGTCTGCGCCGAGAAGGGAACGAAGCTGGCGCCCGGCGGCACGCTGTCGTGCTCGCGGAGGGCATATTTCTCGCGCGCCAGCGTAACGATGGAGCGGCCTTCCGGTGTCTCGTCCGGCAGCGAGGCCAGCAGTGCCGCATCGGCCAGATCGCGTTCCGAAATGCCGGGAAGCGGAATGAATTCGGACGCCTGCCGGTTGCCCAGCGTGATGGTGCCCGTCTTGTCGAGCAGCAGGGTGTCCACGTCGCCAGCAGCCTCCACCGCGCGACCGGACATGGCCAGCACGTTGAAGCGCACCAGCCGGTCCATCCCGGCAATGCCGATGGCGGAGAGCAGCGCGCCAATGGTGGTGGGGATCAGCGTCACGAACAGTGCCACCAGAACCAGCACACTGATATGGCCGTGGGCATAGGCCGCGAAACTCGGAATGGTGGCCACGGCAAAGACGAAAATCAGCGTCATGCCCGCCAACAGGATATTGAGCGCGATTTCGTTAGGCGTCTTCTGCCGCGCCGCGCCTTCCACCAGCGCGATCATGCGATCCAGGAAGGTGGCGCCGCGCGCGGCCGTGATCTTCACCACGATGGAATCGGACAGCACCCGCGTCCCGCCGGTCACCGCAGAACGGTCGCCACCGGATTCGCGGATCACCGGTGCGCTTTCACCCGTGATCGCGGATTCGTCCACAGAGGCGACGCCTTCCACGATATCGCCGTCCGACGGAATGATCTCGCCCGCCTCGACCAGAACCAGATCGCCGCGCGACAATTCATAAGCCTGAACGGTGCGATAGACGCGCATCTCCTGGTTGGCGAGCTTTTTGGCCGGGGTCTCCGTCTTCGTCTTGCGCAAGGTGGCGGCCTGTGCCTTGCCGCGCCCTTCGGCCACGGCCTCGGCGAAGTTGGCGAACAGCACCGTGAACCAGAGCCAGAGATTGATCTGGAACGAAAAGCCCAGGCCACCGACGCCCGCCAGAATATCGCGCAGAAAGAGGACGGTTGTGAGCGTGGCGACGATCTCCACCACGAACATCACCGGGTTCTTGGCCATCTTGCGCGGATCAAGCTTGAGGAATGCTTCGCCAATAGCCGGGATGAGGATGCTCCGGTCCATCATCGCGGCGACCGGCATACGCTTGCGGATTCGATGTTGCATGGCTGTCACTCAGAATTGCTGGCCGGCCAGCATCGCCAGATGCTCCGCGATGGGGCCGAGCGACAGAGCCGGGAAGAAGGTGAGTCCGCCGACGATCAGGATGACGCCCAGCAGCAGCCCCACCCAGAGCGGGCCGGTGGTGGGGAAGGTGCCGGAGGACGCCGGGACGATCTTCTTGCCCGCCAGCGATCCGGCCACCGCCATCATCGGCACGATGAAGAGGAAGCGCCCGATCAGCATGGCAAAGCCGATGGTGGCATTGTAGAAAGGCGTATTCGCGTTCAGTCCGGCAAAGGCGCTGCCATTGTTCCCCGTGCCGGAGGTATAGGCGTAAAGGATTTCGCTGAAGCCATGTGGCCCGGCATTGGCGAGGCTTGAGAGACCCTGCGGCAGCACCACCGCCAGCGCCGTAAAACCCAGGATCGACAGCGGCAGGATCAGGATCGCGAGCATCGCCATCTTCACTTCGCGGCCCTCGATCTTCTTGCCGAGATATTCGGGCGTCCGTCCCACCATCAGCCCAGCAATGAACACCGCCACGATGGCGAACAACAACATTCCGTAGAGCCCGGAGCCCACGCCGCCGAAGACAATCTCGCCGAGCTGGATATTGACGAGTTCGACCAGCCCGCCGAGTGGCGTGTAGCTGTCGTGCATGGAATTGACCGAGCCGTTGGAGGCATCGGTGGTCGCGGCTGCCCAGATTGCCGAATTGGCAATACCGAAGCGGACCTCCTTGCCTTCCATGTTGCCGCCGGCCTGCAGCGGACCCGATTTCGCATCCACATGCGCGGCGGCAATAGCGGCGCTGGGATAGCTCTCGGCCCAATAGGTCGCGCTCACGCCGCCCAGAAACAAAATCCCCATCACGGCAAAGAGCGCCCAGCCCTGGCGGGTGTTCTTCACCATCACGCCAAAAGTGTAGGTCAGCGCCGCGCTAATGACGAGGATCGCCCACATCTCGATCAGGTTGGTGATCGCATTGGGATTCTCGAACGGATGCGCGGAATTGACATTGAAGAAGCCGCCACCATTGGTGCCGAGCTGCTTGATCGCGATCTGCGACGCGGCTGGTCCCTGCGCGATGATCTGCTTGGCGCCTTCCAGCGTGGTAGCGTGGGTATAGGGATCGAGATTCTGCGGCACGCCCAGCCACACCAACACCAGCGCCATTACCAGCGACAGCGGCAGCAGCATATAGAGCACGCCGCGCACCAGATCGGCCCAGAAATTGCCGACTGTCTTGGCGGAGGTGCGCGCGAAGCCGCGGATCAGTGCGATGGCGAGCGCCATGCCGGCCGCAGCGGAAACGAAGTTCTGCACCGTCAGCGCCGCCATCTGGGTGAGATAGCTCATGGTGGTTTCGCCGCCATAATCCTGCCAATTGGTGTTGCTGGAGAAACTGACGGCGGTGTTGAACGACGAGTCCGGCGAGACCGCGCCAAGATGTTGGGGATCGAGCGGGAGAAATTGCTGAAGCCGCTGGGTCAAGTAGGTGAAGAGGAACGCCGCCGCGCTGAACACGAGCAGAGAAACCGTGTAGTTCGTCCAATGCTGTTCCTTTGCCGGTTCGACGCGGCAGAGCCGGTAGATCGTGGCCTCCAGCGGCTTCAGAAGCGGCGAAAGAAATGTGCGCTCGCCGGCATAGACGCGCACCATGTAAAGGCCCAGCGGCTTCACGCACGCCGTGACGAGCAGCGCGTAAAGCGCGATCTGCACCCAGCCATTGAATGTCATGCGAAGCCTCAGAAGCGTTCGGGGCGGACAAGCGCATAGACGAGATAGGCAAGAATGCCGACCGTCACGAAGGCGCCGAGCCAGAGATCGAGCGTCATGACTGCCTCAAAGACGCTCGCAGGCGGTGACATACAGAGCGGCCAGAACGAAAAAAGCGAGCCCCACGCCGATATAGACGAGATCGAGCATGATCTGCCTCCTTGCATGCTGAGCGATAGCCTCAACCTTCCGGCGTATAAATTCGAGAGCGGAGGCGAACCCAGCGCATATAGATTTCATATAGATGGGCAATCATATTGCGTACAACGGGAGCATTATTGCTCCATCGGCTTCATTGCGGAACAGGTCGCCGTTTTTGCGCGGTCTTCACTCATGGCGCGTTCCGACCTGAACGCCTTTCCGCCGCCAGAGTGTAATCGTCTGCTCGCGTTACGACGGCGTTAGGGCCTATGCCACGCGCGACAAAATATGGTTCACCGTCGAGATGACAAACTGACCGTTGTGCGAGCGAGGCAACTTCCCGCCCCATGCCGCCCCGAACGTGTCAGCGTCATGGATACGACGACACTAGCCGCCGACACCTCGATCTCCGGCCTACGCGTCCTCCGCGACATTCGTCAAGTTCAGCGCGGCAGGATTGCAGGCCTCGATGCGGTGGTCCGCCCTGCCGCCTGCGGAACGGGCCGAATATCGGAACACGAATGAGCCGGCGGCTGATGCCGCATGTCATCGCGCTCCCGCAATCATCGATGCAGATTGAACACCCCGGGCGAACTGGCTAGCGGCGGCGGGCCATCAGCTTCCAGGGCCGATCGTACGCACCACCTTGCCCTTTGCATCGAGGAACGCAATCGATGCCGTGCCGTCCGCAGCGACGGACAGCACCAACCGCGCCCGGCCATCGGCGTCGCGCAAGCTGACCCGCGATTCACGCTTGCGGTCCTTGCCGATGAAGACCCGCCCCGCGCCGCCGACGGCACCAGAGGCCTCCAGTTTCTTCAGCAGCGCCGCCTTGGCAGGTCCATCTTTCACCGCATCGAACTTGGCGAGCGCCGCGTAGTCGAGGGGCTTGTCCGGCCTGTCCGCAATCGAGAGCCCCGCCCAGCGTGTGCCGTTCTCTTCGCCTTGTTCGAGCGTCAGCACCTGATCCTGTTCGTACTGATCGAAGCTCAGATGGCCGAAATTGAAGATTTTTCCATTCACGTCCTTGCCGCCGAAAATCAGCCCGCCGTTTTCGGTGCCCTCGTCGTTGAAGAAGATCATGCCGGCGGAATCGTTGCGCGACGGGTGGGGATATTCCTTGCCCTTCTCGATGGCGCCGGGAAATTCCGCGCGATCAGAGATCACCATGCGCAGCGTGCCGTCCGGTTCACGCAGATTGATGCGGTGCACGTCGATGGTATCGAAGCTGGCATCGTGCATGGCGGCAACGGCCTGCCCGGCAGCCACCGCCAGAAATGTTGAGAGCACGCCTGCAGCATAGGCAAGCACGGTCCTGTTCGCCTTCATCTGTGTCTCCTTTGGCGTCCAAATTTGGAAAAAGACTATTGGTGTCTGCCATGCGACAGTAAAACGAAACCGGCCGCTAGGCCCGCGCACGCCGGATTGCTACTGTGCTGGCCGAATGTGTACGGGCACGTTATCACAGACGGGCACGCCCGCATTTTCGCCCCTGGACTTCGACATCCTGCCGATGGAAGGCGACCAGGCATCGGCCGATACTTCTGCGCCAAATTCGCCGCTGAATTTCCAGTCCCGCGCCCGGAGGCGGCCAATTTTGCGCGCCCGTCCGTCATACTTGTCAGGACAGTTGCGGAGGACTCGGGTGCGCGGTATTTCCAATTTTCTTACAGGCGCGTTGCTTGGCGGCCTGGTCGCCGGTCTGATTGCCGGAGCCACTACGTCCGGTGCCCAGAGCGTGGATGCCTATCCTTCCGGTTGCTGCTGTTGCTGCCCGTGCTGCGTCAAGGGGCCGATGGTGCCGCTGGGCGTCGATCCCATGCCGCCTTCTCCCAAACTGCCCGAGGACCGACGTTGACGGTTGCGGCTGAATTGGACTTTGAGGCCGCAAAAAAAGGTGTAACATGAAAAATTGGGGATGGGGCCATGCCATCAGAGACATTCTTTTGTCCTAACTGTAGGGCGCGGCTCACCAAAAGTGCGCAGGCCTATGTGTTAGGCGAAATCGCCAGCTCCGGCGCACGCTATATCGGGCTCGGCAACAGGGCGGAGCATGTGACATGCCCGGCCTGCGGGCAGGCGATTGATGCCCAGCGGATGGTGCGGGGCGATTATGACGGGGCCAAAGGCGGCTGGATCGCGCCTCTTGGAATCGTTCTGGGCATCGGCGCCGGAATCGCTGTTTCCTATGTCTTTGCGCTTCCGTGGTGGGCCGGCTTGATAGCCGGCCTGCTGATCCTGTTTTCCACGATCGGATATCTGGACAACCCTGCCCGCAGCAGAAGGGCTTGAGGCCGCACGGGCGGACACGCATTTGAGGCACATCTTTCGGCAGGAGATCGACGTGATGTGGATTTACGGTCTGAGTGTCTTTCTGGGTTTGGTGGGCGTGGCCGGTGTGGCGGCCGTCTTGCGCAATCGCGGGCGCGGTGGACTGAGGGCAGCAGCTTCGCCGCCTGCGGACGGCGCGCGCCGGCTTGTCGTGACGCGGATCGGCGCGGTGATCCTTGGTCTTGCCGGAATGGCCGGTATGGGGGCGTCTCCGGCTTCAGCATCCTTGCGGCGCCGCACAGCCGCGGCCGATGACGAATTCGATATCGACGTCCGCCTGTCGCACAAAGGTCCGCGCATCGCGCAGGAGGATAGCGGCAGCGACTGCTGCACCGGTTCGTGCCCGCCTTCCTGTGTTCCCACCTGCACAGAAAGCTGTGGTGGCTCGTGCGGCGACAGCTGCACGCCCACCTGCCATAACACGTGCCCGGACTCCTGCATGGGAACCTGCGGTGGGGCCAGCTGTAGTCCGACGTCTTGCGGCAGCACATGCGGCTTCGATACCTGCGGCTGTCCGCCTCCTCCGCCGCCCTCATAGGCGATGATGGGCGATTGTTGACAGACCGGCGCCGGTGAACCCAGCAGAGGATAACGAATGACGGAACGCAATACGCCGCCGCGGCGCCATTTCTTGGCGAGACTGGCGGCCACAGTTGTCGGCTTCTGGGTAGTGCCCGCCGTGGCACGCAATCACCCGGACGACGAATTCGATATTGACGTGCGGCTCACGCGCGGCGGCACCCAAATCGCGCAGTTCGAACCGAGCGCCGCTGGCTGCACTGCGACTTGCGGCAGCACCTGCCTGGGCACCTGCGGCGGAACTTGCGGAGGCACATGTATGGGAACCTGTATGGCGACCTGCGAAGCCACCTGCATGGGAACCTGCCAGGCGACATGCGCAGCAACGTGCCTGGGCACCTGCAACGGAAGTTGTGCCGCCACCTGCGTCTGCGCGCCGCCCGAACCGTCGCCGGAATAGGCAGGGAAAAGACCGCTCGTGGCGCTTTGGAAGATTATGATCGAGGCAACCGCCCGCGATCGCGCGCTGGAGATCGCGCGCGAGGTCGGCAGGCGCACTTGCGATCGTGAGCGCATCGCGCGCGCAGTCGCATTCAATCGCAAGCAGACGGCATTTCCCGAGGGCGCCCATTGGTCGGCGCTTTCTGTTGCGCAGGGCGAGGTGGGCCTGGCTCTGTTACTTGCCTGCCTCGACGCCAGTTTCCCTGAGGACGGCTGGGATCGTCAGGCACATGGCTATCTCCAGTCTGCCGCGCAATCCCTTGAAGGCATGGCATCGCCACCGATCGGGGCGTTCGGAGGCCTTGCCGGGCTTTCGCTGGTCGTCGATCTGCTGTCGAGAGGCGGCACGCGTTATCGCCGCCTTCAAGGCGAAATCGACACGGCTCTGGCCAAAAGCGCGCGCGATGCCGGTGAACAGCTTCACAGCAATGTGCATGATCTGTCCGTGCACCAATTCGACGCCATTTCCGGCCTGGCTGGAACTGCCGCCTGCATGCTGGCCCGCCAGGACACCGACGAACTCGCCAACGCCCTGGCGCCGGTGATCGAGGCGCTGTGCGCCGTCGCCAGCGTCGATGGCCTGCCGGCGTGGTATACGCCACCGGAACGCATCGCCAATCCCGACATGCGCGCCGAATTTGCGGAAGGCAATTTAAACTGCGGACTTGCGCACGGCATTCCGGGGCCGCTTGCCGCCCTTGCCCTCGCCTATAAGGCCGGCATGCACAACAATGGCCTTGTCGAGGAACGCATCCGCGGCGGCGCCGATTGGCTTCTGGCCCATCGCGTGGACGACGCTTGGGGCACAAACTGGCCAGCGGCCATTCCCGTCGCCACGGTCGGCGGTGCCAGGCGAGCGATTCTGCCGCAGGAAGTCCATGCGCATTTCGGTAAGCCCCTGCATCCGACCCATGCGGCCTGGTGTTATGGCAGCCCGGGCGTCGCGCGCGCCTTGTGGCTGGCGGGCGATGCGCTTGATGAACCGCGCTATCGCGACGCGGCGCTGGAGGCCGTGCGCGCCATCTGCGCCCGGCCCTGGCAAGCACGCCAGATCTCGTCGCCGACCTTTTGTCACGGCGTCTCGGGCCTTGCCCATATCGTCCTGCGCTTTGCGCAGGATACCGATCTGCCCTGGTTGTGGGAGGCGAGCCGGGCCATGCTCGACATGCTTCTTGAGCTTTATGAACCAGACAGCGTGTTGGGTTTTCGCGCGCATGAGCCGGAGGGCCGCCGGATAGACCGCCCGGGATTCCTGGACGGCGCCCCTGGCGTCGCCGCGGCGCTTCTCGCTTTCGCGACCGACCGGGCACCGTGCTGGGACAGGGTGTTCTTGCTGTCATGAAGCGCTGTATCGGCACGCCGCTTTATCGGCCCTTCGACGTCATGCAGGTGCGCGCCCCTCTGCTGCCGGTCGAATTCTACGATGCGCTGGGAAATGCGCCCGCCGGTGAACAGCTTGATGATCCGCGCCTGCGCGCAGCGATCGCCGTCGCCAGCAACTCCCTGACAGCGCGGCTGGAAGATGCGTCGGTAAGCGAGAGTGCAAGACGCTCGGCCGAGGCAAAGCTGCTGCGCTATCTGATCCGCGCGAGCGCAAGGCCTACGCCATTCGGACTGTTCTCCGGCGTCGCATTGGGACAGTGCGCCAGCACGACAGGCCTCAGGCTTGCCGGCAGCGCCCAACGGATCCGCGCCCGCCCCGACATGGATTGGCTGTTGCGGCTCGTGCTACATCTTGAGGGGCAGCCGGCTATCCGCAAAGCGCTGCGGCTCTACGTCAATCCGGCGGCCTATAGTCGTAGCGGCCGGGTCTATCTGGCCGAGCGCGTGTCGCACGGCGAAGGGGTGGCGGAGCCGCGGGTGTCGCTGCGCGCTACGAATGCGGTGAACAGCATTCTGGCATTCGCCAATGCGCCCAGGCCTTACAACGAGATCGTGGCGCATCTGACAGCGGGCCGCGATCCCTCCGCACGCGCCAGGATCGAAGCGCTGGTCGACGAACTCTTGGACCAGACCCTGCTCTTGTCGGAACTTCGTCCGCCATTGACCACGGACAATCCTGTCGGCCACGTCATCGCCCGTCTGGAGCCGGTTGCGGCGGCCGCGGAGATCAGAGTGGGCCTTATCGCCTTCGATGATGCGTGCCGGTCGTGGACCAAGCTGGAAGCGGGCGATTGCCGCGCCCAGGTGGCGCGCCTGCATGCCATCGCCGCAGCAGCCTCGCCCTTGCCGAGCGATACGCCGATCCAGGTCGACATGTCCTGGTTCCTGTCGGACGTCACGATCACGCGGACCGTGGGCGAAGAAGCCGCGCGCGCGCTCGAATTGCTGCTCCGCCTGGCGCCGTCCTCGCGCAGTTTCGGCCCGCTCGAGGCCTATCGCGCGAATTTTGTCAATCGCTACGGCGCCGAGCGCGAGGTGCCGCTCCTTGAACTGCTCGATCCCGAGAGCGGCCTTGGTCCGCCGCCGGCCTATAGTGGAGAAGCGTCCTGGGCCGGTTCGGGTGGCGCGGGCAATATGGCACGCCGCAACCAGATACTGTTCGCGCTCGCTTGCGAGACCTTGCGCGACCGCACACCCGTCCGATCGCTCGACGACCAGACGCTGTCTGAGATGGAGATGTGGCCGCCGGATGAGAAAACCGCAGCGCCTTCGCACGATATCTATACCTTCGTCATCGCGCAGTCGCGCGCGGCCATCGATGCCGGCGATTTCAAGGTCGCGATCGGTCCCAATATCGGTGCGGGCGCTGCCGGCCGCAATCTGGCGCGCTTCGCCGACCTTCTCGGTGCGGAGGCGACCGCAGCCCTGCGCCGGATGGCAAGCACAAGCGCGGCCGCTGATCCAGATGCCATCCGGGCCGAAATCATCTATCCCCCGCGCAAGTTCCGCTCGGCCAATGTCGCGATCCGTCCGCCGATCCAGCGTCATGAGATTGCGCTAGGCGCAGCACCCGGAGTGGCAGCCGAGGACACGCTCTCACCGGCCGACCTCGTCGTCGGCATTGCCGATGGCCGCTTCTACCTGCGCTCGCTGAGCCGCGGCGCGCGCGTACTCGTCACCAGCACGCATATGCTGAACTTCCTCTACGCGCCGGTTCTCTGCCGCTTTCTCGCAGACGTTTCGAATGACGGCCGGCCAATGCTGCAAATGTTCGATTGGGGATCGGCATCGGCCTTTCCGTTCCTGCCGCGGCTCGAGGCCGGCAGGGTCATTCTGGTTCCCGCGCAATGGCGTATCGATGCGGCGTTGGCCGGCAAGCATCTGCAAGCGAAGTCGCCTGCCAGCTTCGCCGAACGCCTCGCGGCCTGGCGCCGGGCCTGGAATGTGCCGCGCCATGTCTACCTCAGCGCCGGCGATCACAGGCTCCTCTTCGACCTCGAGAAGGCAGTCTTCGCCGAGGCGTTGTGGAGCGACGTGCGCAAGCTGAAGCCGGGCTCGCCTCCACTCACCTTGCAGGAGGCCTTGCCGGGACCGGAGCACGCCTGGCTCGAGGGACCGGGCGGACACTATATTTGCGAACTGGCCGTTTCGCTTTACCGGCGCGATCTCGATGGTGCGGCGTCGCATACGCGCCGGATCGCGCCCCCCCGAAACGCGCACGCTGTGTCGCCTGCGGAACGGATGCGCCCGCCCGGCAGCGATTGGCTTTATATGAAGCTCTATGGCGGGCGCGAGAGCGAGGACGATCTCATATCCGCCGCGCTGCCGGCCTTTCTTGCGACGCTTCCGCGTCGCGATGCGAATCTGCCGTTCTTCTTCCTGCGCTATTCCGATCCGGATCCGCATTTGCGGCTCCGCTTCAAGGGCGATGCGCGAAGGCTCTGGCGCAAAGTCCTGCCGCGGCTCTGTGAATGGGGTACTTCGCTGGTGGCGGCTGACCAGCGCCGCAGCTTTGCCTTCGATACCTATGAGCGCGAGATCGAGCGTTATGGCGGGCCCGAGGCCATCGATGTTGTCGAGCAGATATTCGCCATCGACAGCCGGGTCGTTCTCGATCTGCTTGCGAAGGACGCAACGCCCGCCGACCAGCGCGTACTGCCCGCCGTCGCCAGCCTGGCGCGCCTGCTGCGCGGGCTGGGCGTCGAGGAGCGCGCACGCGACTGGTGGCGCGAGCGATATGCCGGCTTCCGGCGCGAGACGAGTGACGAATATCGCCGGCGCAACAAAGACCTTCAGGATGCGCTGGATGTCGCCCGCCCGCCTTCGCCGGCGCCGCTCGCGCTTTACGACCGTCACCTGCCGGCGCTCGGCGCCCGCTTGCGGGCGCTCGAGGCGCGAGAGGCCCTCAGCTGTCCCATGCAGAACATCGTTGAAAGCCTGATGCACATGCACTGCAACCGGTTCCTGGGGACGGACCGGAACCTGGAGCGCCGCGCCTTCGGGCTGTTGTCGCGCGGCTACGAGGCACGCTGGGCCCGCGCGCGCGCACAGGCCGGGTCGAGCGAGAACCCGTCGGCGGGCTGAGGGCGCGGCGGCAAAAATCCGTGCCGTGTCCGTCTCTACAGATGTAGCGCTTGGGGGGCGGTTGCCGTCTCCCGCACATCAAAGGGAGACGAACAATGTACAGGCATGCAGTTCACCGGGCCGCGCGTGGCGCGTTGTTGGTGGTGGCGGTATTGACCGCGGCGACCGTCGCGTTACCAGCCGCGGCGCAAGTCGCGGTGTCGACCACCACCTATTCGGCGCCACCGCCACCGCCTCCCCCGCCCCCGCCTCCGCCGCGCCCGACCGCGGTTGCTGCGGTCCGCGGATAAGCCGGGATGGCCAATGCACAGAAGCCGCCGCAGTCAGGCACTGCGGCGGCTTCTACGCGTCTGTCTGCCGGCGGCGAGAACCCGCGCACTTATTGCGGGCGTTGTTTCGCCGCGCCGAGAATCGGATCGATCTCGAAATAGAGGGTCGACTTGGCGTCGAAGTCTTTCGCGGAGACGGCGAACCGGTCATAGGCGTGCCCGCCCAGTTGCACAAGCGCCTGTTCGCCCACGTTCAACCCCAACGCGGTGAGAACGAAATATTCCTCGTCGAGGCTGACGACGTGAAAGGCCGTCGCCGGCGTCAATCCGTCGCCGGATTCCAGAATCGAGCCCGTAAGCCCGAGGAATATCTCGTGCTGCCGGCCGGCTCCAGCCTTGTTGCCCGATTTCTCGAAACAGAGCGCAGCCGCAAGATGCGCCTCGACGTTGGTGAACTGCTGCGCGCTGATGGCGGCCGCGTCCTTGGCGGCCAGTTTGCAGTCGCCGGCTGCATAGGCCTTGCGCATCCCGTCGACAAGATTGCTGACCGCCATGCCATAGGGATCGTATCCCGCGCTGTGGACATAGGCGCCGCGCAACTTGCCGTAATCAACGCCGGCCTGGCCGGCCTCCGCGGCGGCCACCATCGCCTTGTAAGAGGTATCCGCCTGCCCTGCGGCGGCCGGAATGGTTATCAGCGCCAGGGCTGCACCAAGATAGCAGGCTCGGGTCCACTGCATGGCATTGCTCCTCGGCATGATCGCACGCCTTCGGGGAAGGACGGACGGGACGAGAAAATTGACGGAACCCCATGCTTTGGCCCTGCGACCCGGCATGTTAGATTGTCCGGGGCGAAAACCGGGCGGGGAGGGAAAGCATAGTGCGTGACCTTGCTGCCTGCCTTGCGTCTGCGATTGCAGGCGAAGGCGGGGCCGGTCCTGAATTCCTGCGCCGCATCTCCACCATTGTCTGGGCAGCCTGCGTGCGGGCATGCGGCAGCGAGTTGCAGGCGCGCGAGGCATTTGAAGAGGCTGCGGCGGCGCTCAGCGCCAATGGCTTTGCGCGGTTGCGCGGCTATAGGGGCCGCGGCCGGGTAGAGACTTATGTTGCTGTCGTCACGCGCGACCTTCTCGCGGCGCGCATCCTGCGTCTCCTGTTCGAAGATCGGCGCCGGGGCTGGGCGGCGTTCGAGCATTTCTTCGCGGACGATCTGCGGCGGCGCGTCCGGGCGAGGCTCAGCGGCGCGGCCTATGAGGATTTGCGCGCGGACGGCTATCAGGAGCTTTGCATCGCGCTCATCGAAGATGATTACCGGCGTCTTCGCCAATATACCGGGATTGGCAGTTTTGCCGGCTTTGTCCTGCGCATCGCGGATCGGATCCTGATCGACTTCGCGCGCAGCATCGCGCCGCGCCGCCGCCTGCCGGCGGCCGTGGCCAGGCTTGATACGCTGGAACAGGCGGTGTTCCGGCTCCTAGCATGGCGGGGCGTGCCCGACGATGTTTCAAGCGTGAGGGAGGCCCTGGGCGCCAGCATTGAGCCGCAGCCCTCCGACGCAGATGTATCTGCCGCGATCGCGACGGTGCGCGTGCACGTCGTGGCGGCCGGGCAGCCCCGGGCCGCGCGCGGGGCGTCAGTGTCACTTTCGTCCCTCGACGGGGATGCAGCCGATAGCCTGATCGGGGCGAGCGAGACATCTCCCGAAGATGTTCTGATCGACGAGGCCCGGGAACTGGCCTCAACCACAGCCGCAGCGGCGCTGCGTCAGGCCGCGGCCGCACTGCCGGACCGCGAGCGGATCTATTTGGAGATTGTGCTGGGCGGCGGCGAAAACCTGCCGCCACGCGAGATCGCCCGCCTGATGCAGCGACCGATAGCGGAAATCTACAAACTCAAGCAACGCGTGCATAAATGTCTGCACGACGCCATAGCCGAAGATTCTGCGGTCAAAAACTGGCGTGCGTCCGTCTAGGAAATCGGGAAGGAGCATCTGAGCGGTGCGGATTGCTGACCTTACAGCCCTGATCGACAGGCTTTTCCCTGGAGAAGCAGAGGCTTCAGACGAGGCCGACGCGGCAGGCCGCGCCGAACTGGCGGCGATCCTGGCTGCCGGCGAGCAGATTCTTGCGCGGCCGGACGGGGATAGCGAAGAACGGTTGGCGGCCTGGCTCGACGGTGCGCTGGATGGTGCCGAGCGTGACCGTTTTGAAGCCGAGATGGCGCGGGCGCCGGCCGAGTTGTTGCATATGCAGGCCGTGCAGTCCTTCGTGGATGCAGTGGCCGGCGCTCCGCTCACCGCGCCCGACGATCTGGTCCAAGCCGCGATTGCGGGGATGCCGGCTGCAGAACCGCCCGGTCGCTCACAGCCGCTGCGGCAGAGTATTCTTTCCTGGATTTCTACCCGACCTCGGCTGCTGGGGGTGATGGGCGGCGGTATCGCCGTCGCCTTTTCCTTGCTGCTGGTTGTTTCGACAAATCTTGACCGCTTCGCCGCCGCCCCCCTGCCCCGGAACGCTGCCGTAAAAACCCCTGCGCAGGATACGGCGCCCGGCAGTCGCCCGGCACCGTCTGTTGATAAAGCTCCCCCGGCGGCTTCTGCACCCACCCAGCCGTCGCCGGCGCCGCAATCCCCTGGGCCGGCGGCAGCGGCCCTTCTTCCGCAGGCATCGCCGACCGCGCCGCCGCCGGCAGCAGGCGTGCCGGCACCAGCGGCAGGCGACGCTGCTTCTGTCATGGACCGCTATGGCGCGCAGCAAATGCAGATGGAGGGCGCATCTGCGGACACGTCATCGAATACGGCAGACCGGGCTTCTTGCGGCGGCCCGCCAGCGCGCGACGATGAGATGGCCGGTGCAATAGCCCCCGACGCCAAGCAGCCGAAGGCGGCGTCACATCGCGAAGGTTGTGGGCAGGATTTTGCCAATGAACGCGGCACGTCGCAATATGGGGCGCATGCGGCTCCGGCCGACGCGGTGCCGACAATATCCACGCCCACTTCGCCGCCCCCCGCCGCTGCAACTTCGGATGACTGGACGCATGGCGATGACGCCCCGCATTGAATGGTGCAGCTCAGCCTTTCGCCATACCGGCACGATGGCGCCATTCTCAAATCCGCATCTTGCAAATATTTCTTCAGATAACGGGAAGTAGACCGAGCTTGCTGCGTAGGGGCATGGGGGCACATGACAATTGAGAATTTCGTCTCCTATGCGATCGCAGCCGCGATCGTCATGACCTTATTCGCCTGGTTTGAGCGCCATGAAAAGAAGGCGGCCGCCAAAAAGGCAGCGGCCGTAAAGGAAAGTCTCGGCGCCGCGCTCGGCCGCCTGAGTGCGGCGGTCGAAACCTTCGCACGCAAGACCGTTCACGCGCGGGAATTTCTGGATTGCCCGGATTTTCAAGAGGCAGTCCGGCTTCTAAAGCAAGGCGACGTGAACATCGACACCGTCCGTCAATATGCCACAGCGGGAAACCTGTACGTCGCTTGCGCCGCGTTCGAAGCCTTGGCTGCAAGGCCGGGGCGTCAATCGTTGTTCGATACGATCATCATGCATTTTCGCAAACTCCAGCCCGAAGTCATGCATTACGCGCTTCGGTACTTTACGAGCCTTGAACAGCGGCCCCCGGTCGGAGGGCCGGCGGTCCTGGCCGAGAACTGGTGGATTTCGCACGTCGCTCTCGCCGACAGCTTTCGCGACTACTTCGCGACGGGTGAGGCACTCGGAGACCGGCCGGATTTCGGCACTTATCTCGAATGGGGTTCGGCCTCGAAGCCGGCGGTCATCGACGCCTTCCTGTCCTACGTCGATCATCCGTTCGCGCCCACGCTGCGCGAGCAGCTTGCGCGCTGGCGGGCTTCCCGGGTCGATACCAACTTCCTCAGCGCCTTCGGCCGTTTCTGGAGCGGAAACTCCGACGACGTGCTCGTCACACCGGAGCCGTGGCAAGACCTTCTCCAGCGCGCGCAGGACTCCGTGCTTGCCTTTCCGCCGCGTTCGATTTTGGTGACGGGCAATTCCCGCATCGGCAAGACGTCGTTTCTGAAGATCCTCGGCAAGCGCCTTGCCGACAAGGACTGGCGCGTGTTCGAGGCTAGCGCGGTGGACTTGATGGCCGGACAAAGCTACTTCGGCGAACTCGAAGGACGCATCCGCAATCTCGTAACCGAACTTGAAACGGGCAAGCGCGTACTCTGGTATGCCGGCAATATTCTTCAACTTGCCGAGAGCGGCAGGCATAGCGGCCAGGCGGCGAGCGTCCTCGATCAAATACTCCCGGCGATGGTCGCGGGGCGGCTTGTCATATGCGCCGAGGCCAATCCCGACGGCGTCAGCCGGCTATTTCAGTCGCGACCGTCCTTGCGTACGCAGATCGAAGTCTTTCAGCTCAACTCCTTCAGTACCGAAGAACTGTCAGCCTTCCTCGCACACGCCGCCTCGCAGATCGCGCGCAGCAATCGCAAGATTGTCAATGAGCATACGGTCGCGGCCTGTCTACAGCTGTCGCAACAATATCTCAGCGGCGCACACCTGCCCGGCATCGCCGTCGGTCTGCTGAAACGCGCGGTTCAGAATGCCGCTGACGCGCGAATTGTCACGCCCGACCACGTCCTCGCGGCGGTATCGCAGATCAGCGGTTTGCCCCACGCGATACTGGACGATAAGGAGAAGATCGACCTTGCCGCTGTGCGGCAGTTCTTTGGTGCACGCCTGATCGGTCAAGATGAAGCAGTATTGGCAGTCGTGGACCGGATTGCCATGCTGAAAGCGGGCCTCCTCGATCCGCATCGCCCGGTCGGCGTCTTTTTGTTCGCGGGGCCGACGGGAACCGGAAAGACCGAACTCGCCAAGACCCTGGCCGAATACTTGTTCAGTTCGCCCGAGCGAATGACCCGCCTCGATATGAGCGAGTTTCAGACTGCGGATTCGACCGCCAAGATTATCGGGGAGCGCGGCTACGCCGAAACGGATTCGTTGACCGCGCGCATCCGCAAACAACCCTTTGCCGTCGTGCTGCTCGACGAATTCGAAAAGGCCCATCCGAACATTTGGGACTTGTTCCTCCAGGTCTTCGATGACGGGCGGCTGTCCGATGCGAATGGGCATGTCGTCGATTTTCGACATACGATTATCATCCTCACCTCCAATCTCGGTGCAACGAGCCATCAGGGCGCGGATCTCGGTTTTCTGCCCGCAAAGGGCTCCTATGGCGAGGAGCAGGTCTTGCGGTCGATCGCGCGGACATTCCGCCCCGAATTCGTCAACCGGCTGGACAAGATCGTCGTCTTCAAGCCGCTGTCGCGCGAAGTGATGCGCGATATCCTGCACAAGGAACTGCGTCAGATCTTGGAGCGCCGCGGACTGCGCAATCGCGACTGGGCCGTGGAGTGGGAGTCCACGGCAATCGAATTCCTGCTCGATCGCGGCTTCTCGCCGGAAATGGGAGCTCGCCCCCTCAAGCGCGCAATCGACGAATATCTCCTTGCGCCGCTCGCTGCGACGTTGGTGGAGCATCGATTTCCCGAAGGTGACCAGTTCCTGTTCGTGCGCAGCAATGGCAGGGCCATCGAAGTCGAATTCGTCGATCCTGACGCGCCGGGCGAGGCGCCGGACAAAGACAATTCGGAGGCACCACTCGGGCCGCCGGCCTCGCTGCCGGCCATGATACTGCAGCCCGGAGGCGATGCCCCGGAACGTGCGGCGCTGGAAACTATGTTCGCAGCCGTCGAAGCCAAGCTCGCTTCGCCCGACTGGATTGTCCTCAAGGACGAGCTGCTCCAGCAGGCCTCTGCGCCTGACGTCTGGTCGCGGCCTGAACGCCATCTGCTGTTCACGCGCATCGCGGTGATGGATAGTGTCGCCGAAGCGGCGCGCACGGCAGAGCGCCTTCATCGGCGCCTCGGCTCGCACGGCGCGGCCACAGCTCGCGCGTCGCGCGAGCTTGTTGGGCGCCTGGCATTGCAGCTCTATGTGATCGAGCAGGGTATCACCGATGTGCTCACCGAGGCGCCGGCGGATGCCGTTATTTCTGTTGAACCGGCGCTTGATGCCGGCGCCGAGATAGCGACGAGCGAGCAATGGTGCGCGCGCCTCGCCCAGATGTACCGCCTGTGGGCCGAACGTCGCCGAATGCAATTCGAGGACATAAATCCGGCCTTAAGGCGCGGGGACATGCTTCTGCATGTGAGCGGCTTCGGCGCTTTCCGCACGCTCGCCAATGAGGCGGGTTTGCATGTGCTTGAGGACGCGGCAAACGGGCGGCGCAGCGTGGCGCGTGTCCGGGTGGTGGCGGGCCCAAGAGAGGAACCGCGAGCCTATGATGCCTATCGCTCCTATTCGGAACTCATCGCGCGCGCAGGCCAACCGACTTCCGTGGTACGCCGCTATCGGGAGGGTGCGGCCCCTCTTGTACGCGACGCGCGAAGCGGCTGGCGCACCGGCCGGCTCGAAACCGTGCTGTCCGGGGATTTTGACCTGATCGGCGCGCAGTCGGAGAAGATCGCGAAAAACGCGCAAAGATAATTTGCGCCGCGGCAGCTCCTGAGCCGAACGAAATCCTCTGGCAACGATGCCGCCGTTCCCCGGCTTATTTATAGCCCTCTTCACCGTACCAGGTCATGAACTCCTCAAATCCCGGCAATTCGGTCGAGTTGGCCAGCGGATCGATCGCCACCTGCACCACGGCGGGCCGACCGGCCGCCAGCGCGCGCCCGACTGCGGGCGCGATATCTTCCGCACGCTCGACATATTCGCCATAGGCGCCGAAACCATCGGCGATCTTGTCCAAGCGTAACTGTGTGCCCCAATGGGCTTCGGTCTCCGGCGATTGCGGGCCGAAATTGGCCTTGTACACGGCAGATTCCATGCCCCAGGAATAATCGCAACCGACGATGCAGACCACCGGCAGCTTCTTGCGCACCGCGGTTTCGAGTTCGGAGATGTGAAACAGGAAGGACGAGTCGCCCGTCATCAGCACCACGCGGCGGCTATCGCCCACGGCAAGCTGCGCGCCGATGGCATGTGGCAGGCCGGTGCCGAGATGGCCGAAATTCTGGCACCACATCGCGTCCTTCGGCTGAAGCTGCGAATAGGCCCAGGTGAAGATGTTCATCGAACCGCCGTCGCGCACCAGCACCGCGTCCCTCGGCAGCACGCGCGTGGCTTCGACCGCGAGGCGCGCCGGATGGACGGGCGTGGAGCGCGTGGACACCGCGGCGAACATCATCGCGGCGAACTGCTGATGCGCCTTGCTCCAGCCTTCGAGCTGCGCCGGCGGTTTCAGGCCGAGCGGCACCACCGCGGCCGTGAGTTGCGGAACCACGTCGCGCAGATCGCCCACCAGCGGTACATCGATATGGCGGTTGACGCCGATGGCGGTGGGATCGCGCTCGATATAGATCCATTTGCGATCGGTGTTGCCCTTGGCCCAGTGCCGGCCAGTACCGTAGTGCAAGGGCTCGCCGATCTCCGTGCCCACTGCGATGACCAGATCGGCATTCGCCACCGCTTCGGTTCCCGCGGGCGAAGCGTAGGCGAAGCTGCGATCCTCCAGCCCTTCGAGGAACGCGGCACCTCCCGGTGTCTGGATCACCGGACAATTCAGCGCGCGGGCCAGCGACGCCACCGCGTCATGCGCCCGCGAAACAAACACACCCTGCCCCACCAACAGGATCGGCAGCTTCGCCGATTTGACCAGCTTCGTGGCCGCGGCGATGGCGCCTTCGCTCGCCGCCTGATGGACGAGGCGATAGGCCCCGGGCGGCGGCGCCGGCGGCAGCTCGAGCTGCGCCGGAATCACGTTCATCGGATATTCGATATAGACCGGCCCCGGTACGCCGGAGAGCGCGCGGCGAAAGGCTTCGTGCACGATCTCGTCGGTCTGCTCGGGATATTCGATGATGCCGACATATTTCATCGCCTCCTCGAAGTAGCGCGGCTGGCGCGTGTACTGGAAGCGGCCGCGGCGCACCCGCTCCTCATAGATGCGCTGACGCTGGCCGGCGAGGAAGACGGTGGGCACGTTCTCCTTAGCCGCGCAGATCGCGGCCGGCGCCAGGTTGGCCACGCCCGGCCCCTGATTGCCGACGATGACGCCGGGCCGGCCGGTCATGCGCCACAGGCCGTCGGCCATGAAGGCGCCGGCTTCTTCGTGATGGGGGGCGATCACCCGCCAGCCGCGCGCCTCCGCGGCGATGAACATCGCGACGAAGCTGGGATCGGGAATGCCCAGCAACGTCTTGATGCCCTCGGCTTCGAACAATTCCAGAATACGGTCATGAACGTAAACGGACATCTCGACATTCCTTCTCTTACAGGTAGCCGGATTCTTGCGCGATCCGGATCGTTGCAGCGCGCGTCAGCCTGGGCGACAGGCGGGTGAGATAATAGCCGAACTTTGCCGACGGCCCGGTCAGAAGCATGTCGCGGCCGTCAAGCGACGCGCGCACCATGTCCTCTGCCACCACGTCCGGCGAGCAGCCCTTCGTCTTGTAATAGGCCTGAAGCTTCGCGACCCGCTCGGCGCTGACCGTGGGCGCGGCGTTGGTGCCGGAAAACGAGACGATCGGTGTGTCGATGATGCCGGGGCAGACCGTAGTTACGCTCACCTCGGTATCGCGAAGCTCCATGCGCAGAACCTCCGAGAAACTTTTCACTCCGGCTTTGGATGTGCTGTAGGCCGCGAGCGAAGGCACCGGGAAGTTACCCGCTGCCGAGGCCACGTTGAGAACATGGCGCGGGCCACCAGCGGCGATCATGCCGGGAACGAAGAAATAGCAGCCGTGAACCACACCCATGACGTTGACGGCCAGCACGCGTCGCCAATGCGCCAGATCGCTATCCAGGAACGCGCCCATGTAGCCGATCCCGGCATTGTTGATGAGAACGTCCGGTACCGCACCGTCCGCCGTCACGGCGGCGGAAAATTCCTTCATCGCCTTTTCGTCCGCAACATCGACCGTGAACGGCCTGAAGCGAACGCCCAGCGCCGTCACCCCGCGCCCAAGCGGCTCCAGCGCACCGGCGTTGAGATCCGCCGCCACGATATGCGCGCCGCGCTTTGCGAAAGCGAGCGCTGCCGCGCGCCCGATGCCCGATGCCGCGCCCGTGATGACCACGATCTTGTCACGCAGAGTCTTCACCGGCATTTATCGCTCCTGATCATGCTGGCCGGTGCCGGTCCGTGAGAAGACCTGCCCGCGGCGTTTCCCATTGGTGACAAAGATACGATTGCCTTGCTCCCAAAACTTGCTATTTGTAGCCAACTCAGCCATTTTGAAGACCGGTCGAATTCAAGCCTGCCATGCCCCTCTACGATCCGGTTGTACCCGCCCGTTATGTCGTCGCCATGCTGGACTTCATGCGCGAGCAGAAGCCGGCTCGGATCGCCAGCATCCTCAGGGAAAGCGGCATCGATGGCGCAATCCTGGCGGAGCAGCGAGCGGCACTTTCGATGCGCCAGCTGGATTTGCTGCTGACCTCCGCGGTCAAGGTTCTGGAACGCGGGGATATCGGCTTCGAACTCGGGCTGCGGCTTGGCGTCCATAATCACGAGGCGCTGGGGCTGGCGCTCGCCACCTGCCGGACGCTCGACAGCCTGCTCAGCATGTATGCGCGGTTTTGGAAGCACGTAACGACCTGTTTCGCGGTCGAATACCGGCGGCGTGCCGAGACCCTGGAATGGATCGTCCGCCCGGCGGCAGGCATGAGCCAGCCCACCCTGTGGATGATGGAGGAACTGTTCGCTGTCTCGTTCCATGCCGATTGCGCGCGAATGCTGGGCGGCCCGAAACCTTTGAATATCTATCTTTCGATGCCGGTCCCTGCCCACGTCGCGCGTTACGAAGCACTCCATCCGTGCTGCTTCCACTTTGGCGCCCACGCCTTGCCGGCGGTGCGCGGCGTCGTACCGGCGGCGTTTGCCGACACGCAGCCCAAGGTTCCGAAGATCGGTGCTGCGCCGGGTGCGCGGCCGCGCTCTCATGCGGTCACGCCTGATTTTTCGCCGACCAACCGATGTGGCGACTGGATGGCGCTGATGCTTCGCGAGGCAGAGGGCACACAGCTTTCGCGCCGGGCGCTGGCCGAATTACTCGGGCTCAGTGCGCGCACGCTGACGCGCGCGCTGGCCGCGGAAGGGATCAATTTTCGCAAACTGAGCAACGAAATTCGCCACCGCCGAGCCTGCGCCATGCTCGCCACGCCGGGGCAGCCCATCACGCAGATCGCCTTTCGCCTGGGCTACAAGGGCGTGACCAGCTTCAATCACGCATTCCGCAGCCGCAGCGGCATGAACCCGCGCGACTATCGAAGGGCGCTCAAAGGCGGCACCGTTAATATGCCAATGTGACCGGCCAATTCGTTCACGCTCAGAAAAAGTTCACGTACTATCGGATGATGCAGAAGCTGTAGATAACATTTCAGCCCAGGCCGGTACGGCCGGATGTCGATATCCGATAGGCAGCAAATCAACGCGTATGCGAACGCAAGCTCAATTCAACTTCGCCAGTTCCGCCTTCGCCACTGCAGGCGTCAGAGGAATATAGACGCCTTCCTTGGCGACGACTTCCTGCCCCTGCCGGCTCAGCACCATCGTCAGGAACTGCTTCACCACCGGATCGAGCGGCTGGCCCGGCGGCCGGTTGACGAAGATGTAGACATAGCGACTGAGCGGATATGCGTGGGTATAGATATTGTGCAACGTCGGCATCAGGAACGGCCCACCCGCCTTCTCTGCCAAGGGCACGACCTTGGTGCCGGGCGTGAGATTGCTGAGCATAGCGTAGGTAATGCCGCCAGGCTGGCTTTGCTCGATGTCATGCGCCGCCACGGTAAAGGCATGTGTGAAGCCCTGTCCATGCACGAACTCGATGTTCGTCTTGTAATCGCCGCCTTCCATCACGGCCTGCTTGAAATACTGCTCGATGCCGTTCGGCGACTTGAGCCCGTAGAGATGAATCGGCCGGTTCGCCCATTCACCCTTGAGGCCGAGATCGCCCCAGGTTTTGACGTCGGCATGGCCGCGCTTGTCGCTGGTCGAATAGATGGCGTCAAGTTCGGCCATCGTCAGGCCGCGGATCGGATTGGCTTTCGACACCAGCATGACGGTGGATGCCGTCTTGCCAAGTTCGCCAACGCTGCCCGTGGCCACCTTGATCGCCAGCGGCGCGTAGCCGAATTTCCTGACGAAGGCGGCTTCCTCTGCCGGCAGCAATTCGCGCCCCACGGGCGCAGCATCTGCGCGCCCGTCGACCAGCGCCGGAGCGCCCGAGCCGGAGGAGCGCGCTTCCATCGTTACGCTGAGATGCGGATAGGCCTTGCGGAATATTTCCGCCCAGCCCAGCGTCATCTGGTCCATCACATCGGCGCCGACGAGATGGAACTCCTGCTCGGGCATGATGTCGAGTTTGCCGGGATGCCAGGCCGGCAAAGAAGGATCGGCGTTCATGTGCTGCGCCACCGGCGCGTATTTTAACGCCAGGGCTGGCGCAGCGCCGATGAGCGCTGCAGTGCCGACCGCTACAGCGGCCAGCAGAAGCGGCTTACGCAAAGAGGCTGGTATGCGCATGTTTCGTCTCCGGTGCAGTATTGCGAGGTTTTCATTGCATGATGAGCTTGCGGCTTTCATCCACCTGCCCGGCGCGCAGCGGCAGGTAGATCGCCTGGTCGAGTACATCCTGCTGGCCCTGCCTGCTCAGGATATAGAGCAGGAATTGCTGGAGCGCAGGATCAAGCGGCTTGCCCGGCACCCGGTTGAGGTTGAGATACACGAGCCGGCTGAGTGGATAATCGGCGCTGGCGACATTTTCGTATGTCGGCGGATAATAGGGCTTGCCCGCTTCCGCCTGCAGCGCCAGAAGCTTCACCGGTGCATCGACGAACGCCATGCCGGTATAGCCGATACCGTCGGGATCCTTCGCCACTTCGCCCGCAATCGGAAAGACGGTCTTGGCGAAGGCAATGCCGTCGCGCCATTGCCCGCGCCTGCCGTTCGCGCTGAGCACGCGCTGGCGCACGAATTCCTCGAAACCGTTCCAGGGCTTGATGCCGTAGATGTGGACAGGACGTGATGCCCAATCGCCGGTGAGGCCGAGCTGCCCCCAGGTGGTGATCGCAGTGCCGCCGCGCGCGTGCGTGAAGGAGAGAATCCGATCGAGCTGATCGAAGCTGAGCTGATCGATCGGATTGTCCTTGTTCACCACAAAGACCACAGAATCGAGGAAACCGAATTGGCGGTAGCTTCCGCCCGACACCGCTACGCTGAGCGGCGGATAGCCATAATGTGCCTTGAACAGCGTGATATCGGAAGGCCGCAATTCGCGCGAAACGACAGCCACGTCGATCTTGCCGTTAGCCAGCGCCACCGCCCCCAGGCTGCCGGCAAAGGGCGGCGACAGCATCAGGTGGACGTGCGGATAATCGCGTTCGAAGCCGGTGATCCAGCGGCGCACCAGATGGGGCAGCACATCCGATGCCGAAACCTTGAAGGTGCCGGAAAGATGCAGATCCCGGCGCGCATGATACACAGGTAGCGCCGGATCGAGCGTCGGCTGCAGCAATTCCGGCGCCGGCAGTGGACGACCCTTGGTCTTGCCAATCTCCTCTTGGGCGGGCGTCTGCGCGGTGTGTCGTGTTGCCGGCGGCGCCGTCCATTCCAGCAAACCGCTACTGCTATCGGCAGGGCTCGTCTGCGCCAAGGCGCCTTGCGCGCCAAGCATCAGACCTGCAAGGAGTGCAAATCCCCAGAATCGGCACCTGACGTTCTGCATCGTACACTGCTCCACTATTGGCTTCGCCATTGACGTCGAATGACAGGTTCCGCTCCGCCCGGGGGAGAAGAATTTCTCCTGGCAGAAGCATCACGCACGCGGGCATCGCCTCGCAGCAAACGCGGCCCCGCGTTTCGTTAAATTTTCACCGACGCAGACACGTAAACAAAACGGCCGATTGGCGAATAGGTGCCGGTGTCGGCATTGCTGTCGGCGCCGTAGGCCCAGGTCGAGATCGGCGGCTGCGCGTCGGTGAAATTGTTCACGCCGAGCGTGAAGTCCCATCCCTTGGCGTATTCTCCGAAGATGGCATCGCCCTGAGCGGCAAGCTGGAAATCCCAGGCCGTGTATGAAGCAATCGGGACCGCTGCCCTGGTGCCGCCCGCAAACACCGGACCACCGGCGCCCTCGTCCAGCACGCTGGAGACATAGGTGTTGCCCAGGGTCACCGTCCAGTGCTGATAGTTCCAGGTCATCGTGCTGTAGAAGTGATACTTCGGAATGGTGCCCTGCACGCCGGTGCCGCCATTGGTCGCCGTACCGACATACTCGTAATATGGCGCGCCGAGCGAAGCCGAATATTGATAGGAGTCGAACACCGTGCCGGCAGTTGCCAGGGTGAAGTTGCCCTCCTTCTCTGTAGCGAGCGTGTAGGAGCCGTTTAGCGTGAAGCTGCGCACCTTTGCGCCACCCTGATTGATGAAGTGATCGTAGGTATAGACATTCAAGGAGTTGCTCGGGTTGGCCAGTAGGTAGGCTTGCAGATCGCCCGGATTCGGAAACGCCGTGGCTGCAGCAACCGCGCCGGGAAGACCAACAAAGTTGTTGATGGTCACCAGCTGCGCAAACGGCGACGCCTTACCATGCAGGTTCACGTCGTTCAGTTCGGTGACGATGCCGATACCGGCCGGCGTACCGCGCTGATCGATCGAGGAGTATTGCGCAGACAGAACGAGCCCCGGCACCTGATGCGGCGCCCAGGTGAGGCTGAGCGAGCGGGTTTGTGCCGTGGCCGGCTTCAATTGCGGGTTGTTACCGTCTTCGGCCTGGAAACCGTCATTGGGAATAGTCGCCGTGAACGCCTTCTGAAGTACGGCGGCGGCGACGAGGCGCGTATCCGTCGGACCGACTTCGAAGAATTGCTGCGGCGCCGTGAAGGATTTGGAATAGCTGCCGCGGATCGTAACGTCGCCGCTGAAAGGCTGCCAGCGAAAAGCGATCTTCGGCACAAAGGAACTGCCAGCATCGCTGTAATTCTCTTCGCGTCCTGCGCCGATCAGGTCGAAGGAATAAAGGCCCGGTGCGTTCCATTTCGGGCTGGTGACCGGAATGCGCAATTCCACGAATCCGGCTTCGACACTGCGGCTCGTCGAGAACGGATCCGCGGCGATACCGCCATCCCAGTACCCACCCGTGACGGCGTGGGTGACCGCATCGGTATTGCGGCCGTTCGGATCGGTATAGGCCGAAAGACCTTCCTCGCGCCAGGATCCGCCGACAGCAAAGGCAATCCGCCCGGCCGGCAGATGGAACAGATAGCCGTTGATCTTGCCGTCGACCGAGTCGATGTAGCTGTGTGCGTGCATGAGTTCGTTGCCGTAGAAATTGGCAAGTGCCGCCGGATCGAGCCCGCCGCGTGCGAAGGGATCGAGCGCGGGCTGGACGACCATTGAGGCTGTGGAGAAGCCAGAATAGACCTTGCTGTAGGCACCGCCAGCCACCGGGTTTCCGTTGGCGTCGTAGCCGCCCGCGATCGCCAGCGCTTCATTCGGCTTGTAGATTACGTTATCGATGTGCTCATCCAGCGTGTTCTCGCTGTGCACGTAGCCGACTTCCCAACCCCAATCGCCCATGAAATTTCCACGCAGGCCGATCGTGCCGCGCACCGACTGCTGAGAGTCGCGATACTTGATCGGTAGCGACCAGTCAGCAAAATTGACGCCGGAAACGGCCGTGGTAAGCGGATTGTACGGCGCGCCCGCCGGCACCGTATAACTGATTGCCTTGGGAAGGAACTGGCGGAAGCCGCTGTCGTCGGAATATTCGATATCGCCGAAGACCACCAGCTTGTCGCCGATCAGATTGCCGGTGAAGGTGCCGTCCAGCGCCGTCTGGTCCTGCCCCATAATCAGTGTTTGGAATTTGGAGTAATCGTAGGTCGACGCGATCCCGGCCAGATTATTCGGGAAGTAGACACCCGCCGCCTCAAGCTGGGCCATCGAGGCTGCCGTTGCGGCCGTGCCCGTAGGAACCTTGTCGCTCGGCGAATTGAGGCCAGTGGCCAGCAGGTTCGCATTGGCGATCGAGCCGGGCACCTGGGCGCTAAAGCCCGTCATATTGCTGCTGAATGCCCGCTTGTCCTGAAGCAGCGGAGTCGTATGCGAGCGGGAACCCATCAGGGTGAAGTTGAAATTACCCCAATTGGTGCCGGCGACAAAATAGCCGGACTCTTCGCCGTAGCCGCCCGCGGCGCCGCCGAAGCGCCCGCCGACCTGAAGACCCTCGAAATCCTTCTTCAGGATAATGTTGACCACACCACCGACCGCATCCGAACCGTAGATGGACGATGAGCCGTCGTTCAGCACTTCGACGCGTTCAATCGCGGCCGCCGGAATCTCGTTCACGTCGACGAAGTTCTTGCCGCCAAGACCGGAAATGGCGCTGACCGCCACCCGCCGCCCGTTTACGAGAACCAGCGTATCGATGTTGTTGAGCAGAATTTGCGAACCGCCAGCGGTCTTCTGATTATTGTTATTGGCGTTGGTGCTGCCGGTGTCGCCACGGCCGATGAAATTCGGAATCTGCTTGCGCATGATATCCAGCACATTGGAAGACACGCCGCCAGCCTGGATGGCTGACGCATCGATTGTGCTGACATCGACTGCGACATCGCCTGGTGCTGTCGGAATAGCCGATCCGGTGACGATAACCTCCTCGACCTGAGCGGACGACTGATTGCCCGTCTGCGCGCTTGCCGCGCCGGCGGCAAGAATGGCGCAGATCGCCGTCGAACCAAGCAAACCAACGGACACCCGTTTTGCGACATGCTTCATAACATTCCCTCCCCCATGCGCGGGATGCGCATTGTATTTATGACGGCATCTTAAGCCTCGCCCCTGAATTCAACCTGAAAGCCGGCTAACAGAACCGCGAGCGTGGAGGGGGCGTGGGGCGGCGAAAATACGGCCGCGTGCAGCGTCCACGATGCCGGTGGCCGAACGCAGCTCGGCGCGGCGCAAAGGGCTGCAGGCCGCTGCTCAAACCATGACGGCGTACGCTTCCCGTGCCGAACGCAGGTCCATGTTGCAGCCGAGATTCAGATGATCGTCGATCGCCGCGTCGGTCTGGCGGTGAAGTCCTCCAGTTCGGCGCGACGGCGCGCGGCGTGCCTTCAGCCGCGCGGCTTGAAGAGCGCGGCAGCATCCGGGATTTCACGCGCAAGCGAATCTGCGATCGCCTGCGCGCGATTGCGGAACGCAGCCTTGTCGGCCCCGGGCTTGTAGGCGAACACCACGCTCACCGCCCCGATTTGCGTGCCACGCCGGTCCTTCAGCGCCAGTTCGGCCTCGAAGCGATTGCCCTCGGCGTTAACCGCCACGGCCGGCACACCGCTAGTGACCACTCCCATATCGTCGGAATCCGCCACCTTGCCGATGCGACCAATGTTGGAGGCGAGGATGATGTTCTTCTTGCTGCCCGGAGGCGTCACATGCAGCGCCAGCACCAGCACATCCCGATCAGCGGCCAGCGTTCTGTCGACCAGCGCCTGGGCATATGTCTTGTCCGAGTAGTTCGGATCGTACGGCCAGGCCTCGACGAGATTGGCGGGCGTAAGGATTCGCCGGCTGATCTCATCGCGGATGCGGATGGCCTCGGCGTGCCGCGCCTGCTGATCGGTGTGCGCGTCGAGCGCAAAAACCACGCCCAGCGCGCCGACGCGCGCGCCAGATACGTCGTTCAACGGCAGCTCCACTTCGTAGCGCATCAGCCCCCGGTTTACTTCAAGATTGGTCTTGCCGTCCCGCACCACGCGCATATCGTCATCGTCTGCCCTCTTGCCGATACGCCCGATATTGGAAGCGAGTATCTCGGGATCGGAATTCTTCGGCGTCGCCGCATGGATCGCGAGGATGATCACGTCCGGATGCCGCTTAAGTGCTGCATCGACCAGATGCTGTGCATAGCTATGAACCGGCACGTTCGGATCATAGGATTCCGGCTGCAGCAGATTCGCTGTATAGGAGATACGGCGCGACAATGAATCCCGGATAGCAATCGCCTCGGCCTTGAGTGCCGCTTCATCTCCACCCGGCGCATTGAGCGACAGCGACAGCACACCCGCGGGCTTGTGTGACATATCCGGGAGCGGAAGCATTGCATCGAAACGATGCGCCGCCTTGTCCATCAGGAATTGCGACTTGCCGGCTTCGGCCACCGTCGCGGCCTTTTCCGGCGCCGGCGCACCGGCTTCGCCATTCCTCGCCGCTACGGCCACCGCCGCCTTGCCTGCGGCCGGTGCCGCATAGATGGCGATGGCGGCGATGTCATGATGAGCGGCGGCCGCGCGATCGATCAGGTACTGGCCGTAGCTGCCCTTGCCGAGTACGGGTGCATCCGCTGCTGCCGCAGTTCCAACGCACGCCGCCGACGCCAGCAGAACCAGCGCACCAATACCGGTTGACTTCATGATGATCTCCGCTTTCCACCCTTGATGGCTCAGATGCCGCTTCGCGGCCTTACTTGGCGGCAACCGGACGCACCACCGGCCGCGACGATGACCCTAGCCGCGTATCCTGAAGCGCGGCTGACACCTACCTGAACGGATTTTCAGGAAATGAGAACTTTTGCTGTTAGTCTTGCATCCGGAAGCGTCGAACAGGAGAGCCGCCACCGCTATCGGATTGCGCGGGAATTTTGCAATCTCCAGGGCTGGGAACGCAGCGGCCAGCCCGCGCTGACGGGCCATGAGGCACGCCCGAACGCGCGCCTCATGGTGTTCGCATGCAATCCTAGAAGCGGTACTGCGCCGTCACGCCGATCGTGCGCGGCATGCCCACGGTACGAACGTATGGGCCGTTGCCGCCCACATAGGCGGCCGGATAGTAGTAGGTATCGAAAAGGTTCCGGCTCCACAGCATGAGGCTCCACTTGTCGTCGATATTGGCCAGCGTCAGCCGCGCGTTGGCCACCGTGTAGTCCGCGGTGGCATAGGCGATTCCCTGCGCGCCGCCCGAGGTGGAGTCCTTGTAGGCGATATCGATACCGATGCCGGCCTTCAGCGCGCTGCTAATCGGCTTCTCATACTCTATGTTTCCGTTGAACTCCCATTTCGGTGCCTGAGCCAGCGACATTCCGGCAGCGTCGAACCTCACTACGGCCGGCCAGTGACTGGCATTGGAGACGGCTTGCCAATCCGTGACCCTTGTATCGAGCCAAGCTGCTCCGAGGTTCATCAGCAGCCCGTCTACAGGCGCCCAGGTCACATCCGCTTCGGCGCCATAAATCCGCGATTTCGGGACATTTGTAATACCGCTGATATTACCCACAAACGTCACAGCCAGATCCGACTCCTGCTTATTTTTGTAATCGTAATAGAACCCGGCCAAATTGAACTGCAAAGTGTGATCCAGCAGCGTGGACTTCAATCCGAGTTCGTAGCTGTTTAATTCCTCAGGTTTGTAGGCCTGGAGCTGCGAGGTCGTATTCGAATTTGCGCCGTTGAACCCGCCGGATTTGAAGCCGTGCCCGAATGTTGCGTAGGCAAGGATGGCGTCCGTGACCTTGTAATTCGCGCCCAGTTTGTACATCCACTCGCCGTCGCGGATGGTTTGATTATAGACGTGAAATGCGTTGTTGACGTTTGGCGTGCCGATGACGGAGAAGATGTAATCGGGCGAACCTGGATTGTCGTCGATCGTTCCGCAGGCCCCGGGCCCGAGCGACGTACCGAACGCAAAGTTCAGAAAATTCGCGAGGCTTCCATCGCCGGCATCGAAAGTGCAGCCTGACCAGCTTCGCGTCTCATCGGTATAGCGCAGCCCGCCGACAACCTGTAACGCATCTGTAATATTGTATTCCACATGGGCAAAGGCCGCTTTGGAGGTCGTTTCCTGACTGTACTGCGTGTGCAGTTGAAGGATCGGTGCGAACATGAATGGCGCGACGCCGAATGCGACGCCGCCCAGGCCATAGACCGAATCTGACATGAAATAGTGATAGATCTCGTTGACCTTGTCGTAGGAGTAGTAGAGGCCGGCGACCCAATTCAGGCGATCCGCCGAACCGGAGAGCCGGAGTTCTTCGGAATAGACCTTGATGTCGCTCGTATTGATATTGCTGGAGTCGTTGGCTGGGGTGCCGTCCCAGTCGTTCGCGTCCCGGCGATCGAAGCCGTCGTAGCCGGTGACTGAGGTGATCGTGACGGAGTGCCCAAGATCGTAGTTGAGTGTCGCCGTCAGGTTGAGCAGCTTGCTGTTCGTCCTCGGACGCAGATTATAGGTTTTTCCGCTCGGGTCGGTGTAGTTGTTGGTCCAGTCTGCAACCGTATTGTTGCCGGTAGAGTACCACGGCGCATTGCCGCTGGCGGCATAAGGCAGAATCTGAGCGTAGGGATTGTTGAACTGTCCGAGGCCGATGATCCGTCCGTCGTAGGCCGTATTTGCCTGATTGTCGGAAAGATCGCGGTTATACTGGGCCTTGAGCAACAAGTCGCCGCGGCCGAGATCGATATCCAGCATGGCCCGGATGGCGTAGATATCCTTCTTTCCGAGATGATCGTTCGGCCGCGTCAGGCTTTGCTGCCAGCCCTCGCCGGATTGGGTCGTTGTGAAGGCAAGGCGTCCATCGATGCCCTTTGTCAGCGGCCCGCCGATATAGCCTTCGATATCGACTGTCTGGTAGCTGGAATAGCCTACCCTGAGCGAAGCGGCGAAGTCGTCCGTCGGCAGATTGCTGATGAAGTTGATCTGCCCAGCGGTCGTGTTCTGGCCGTAGAGATCGCCTTGCGGCCCTTTAAGCACTTCGACCCGCTTGAGGTCGAACAGCGGGCCGCGGCTCATGACCGCATAGGGGATCGCGACACCGTCGAAATACAGGCCGACCGTCGAGGACGCGCCGGTCGAGTAATCCTGAAAGCCGACACCGCGAATCGTATAATTCGGCACGCCGGTTGCCGCGGTTGCATTGACGGTCAGGCCCGGCGTGTAAAGCGCCATGTCTTCCGGTGTCGCAACCCCCTTGTCGGCCAGTTCCTTGCCTGTGAACACATTGAGCGTGATGCCGACGTCGTTGGCATTCTGCCGCCGTTTTTGCGCGGTCACGACAACCTCTTCCAACCCTTGGCCAGAGGTGCTCGTCGCTTGCGCCTGCGCCACCACCGTCGCGGCTTGCGCAAGTGCTGTCCCCGGAGCAATGAGCGCAGACGTCAGCGCAAGCAAAGACGCACCGCGAAACACTTTACGATTCTGTATCGTCGACATCCCTATTTCCCCCTTCAACAACGTTTATAATCTTGAACTGCCCGCAGACCGAACCAGCAAGCACGCGAGCGGGCTGTGCAACCGTGCGTGGTTCCGCACCGGCGCCGGCCTCAAGGCCGGCCTCTGCCGGCGATGGCGCCCTGTAGGCCGGCAAGAAGCGCCTCGGCTCGCCGAATTGCAGTGTCCTGGTGTGGTTGCAAGGCCTGCTGGCCCAGAGGGCCGAGCAGCGCCTGGAATGGATCTACGATCCCGCTCTTGATACCGGACAATTCCTCAAGCACGGCGATACCATAGAAAGGAACCGTCGGCGCGTTGTACCCACCTTCGTGACACATGACGATCCGCCCGTTGCACAGTTCTTCTGCAGCCGTCATGAGCTTGGCAGTCAGGCTGCGATAGCCTTCGCCCGTCATCATCATCCGGCCGAGCGGATCATGCGCACCCGCGTCGAAGCCTGACGGCACGACGATGAGTTCAGGCCTGAAGGCGCGAAGCGCCGGAATCACGACACGGTCATAAACGGCTTCATAAGCGCCAACTCCGCTTCCGGGCGGCAGCGGAATGTTGATGTTATAACCTTCACCTGCGCTGCCGCCGATTTCGGTAACGTGCCCCGAATCCGGCGGGAAGTTATTGTCCTGATGAATGGAAATCGTAAGCGCCGCGGGATCTGTCCAAAATGCCTTCTGCGTACCGTTGCCGTGATGGACATCCCAATCGACGAAGGCGATGCGCCTGAGGCCGCGCCTTGCCAGCGCGTGCCGACCAGCAATCGCGGCATTGGAGAAGATGCAAAAGCCCATGCCCTGATCCGGCTCGGCGTGGTGCCCGGGCGGACGGACAAGAGCATAGGCGTTCTCAACCTTGCCATCGAGCACCGCATCGACCGCCGAGATAACTCCACCGGCGGACAACGCGGCAATTTCGAAACTGCCCGCACCGAAGGGCGTAAAGAGGCCCGCGTCACCGCCTCGCGGGTCGGCGCTCAGCCGCTTGATCTTTGCCAGATATTCTGGCGTGTGAACGCGCAGAAGCTCTTCATCGCTGGCTGGCCTGGGTGCAATCGCGACCAACTTTTCGATAAACCCGCTGGCATCCAGCAAATTTTTCAATCGCCGCTTGGTTTCGGGATTCTCGGAATGCTGCCCTGGCTGCAGCCAGCCGCCCGCCGGCAACGGTCCGGCGAAGTTGCCGGTGTCGTGCCACATAAATGTTTCGTGCCAAACGAAACCCGTTTTCAAGGTACTGCTCCTCGATGCTGTCATGCTGCAAATACCGGTGGCCGCAGAGGCGCCCAGGGCTTTGCCCGTTCCAGCTGCCCGGCCAGCTGGAACAGCGTAGCCTCGTCACCGAATCTCGCAGCGAATTGCATGCCGATCGGCAGGCCTTCTGCGCTAAGCGCCAGCGGTATCGACGCGGCCGGCTGGCCGGTCACATTGAACAATGGCGTAAACGGCGATGCGTTGAAAATTGCCTCAGTCCACGCCAGGCCATCAAGCCCGGGCGCATTGGCGTTCATGGCGCCCAGCAGCGCCGGCGGTTCCGTCATGGTCGGCGTCAGCAGCAGATCATGGGACGCGAAAAAGGGAGCAACCGTGCGGCTTACCGTATTGAAGATGTCGAAGGCTTGCTGAAGTTCGACCGCGCTGAGCTTAAGCCCGAACTCATAACAGGCCAACGTGGTCGCCTCGAGCGTGTCCGGCCCCGGTGTCCGGCCGGTGAGCTGCGCAAGGCCGGAAACCCAAAGCGCCATGTTGGAACACCACACGCGCGCGTTGGCGAGCAGGAACGCGTCCCAGGAGACGCCTAGTTCCGGTTGTGCCTCCGTAACATGATGCCCCAGCTCCGCGCACAAGTTCGCGCTATCGTCGAGAGCCTTGGCGCAATCCTTCGAAAGCGCATGGCGGTGCGTTGAAACCGCGATCCGAAGTTTCGCGGGCTCGATTACCACTTCGCTCAGATAGGGTCGCGATGGCAGCGGGATGACATACGGATCGCCAGGAGCCGCGCCCTGTGTCGCATCCAACGCCGCCGCGCTATCGCGGACGGATCGCGATAGCACATGTTCGATGCCAAGACCGTTCAGACCTTCTGCGCTCTCCGGGCCGATGGGCGTGCGACCGCGCGTCGGCTTGAGCCCGAAAAGCCCTGAGCAGGAGGCAGGGATACGAATGGAACCGCCACCGTCGTTGGCATGGGCCAGCGGCACCATTCCCGACGCCACGGCCGCCGCGGAACCTCCGCTGGAGCCGCCCGGCGAGCGTTCGAGATTCCAAGGACTATGTACGGGCCCGTGGAAAATATTTTCCGTGGTGATGTTGAAGCCCAGCTCAGGCGTCTTGGTGCGCCCGAGCGTGACAAGCCCGGCGGCATGGAACCGCCTCGCCAAGTCGGTATCGTTCGGCGAGCGAAGCCCGGCCGCCAAACGGCTGCCGCTCTCCGTCAGCCGGCCTTCCTCGTGAAGCACCAGATCCTTGACCAGGAACGGCACGCCCTGGAACAGGCCCTGGGCTGGCGGACTTCGCTCCAGCCCGGGCAGGACGTCCGCATAGGTTTCGACGACGGCCTGAACGCGCGGATTGACCAGCTCAACGGCCCGAAGCGCGGTTTCGGCAAGCTCATGGGCGCTCACTTGGCCCGTACGCACCAGCTCCGCCAGACCGAGGCCGTCAAATTTCACGTAATCGCCGAGATTCACCCGATCTATTCCCGCCCTGTTGAACAATTCCTTGCCGGTTCATTTTTAAAACCGACGGATCAGTCGCGCAGCGAAACGACGATCAGGCCTGGCGTCGCCGCAGCCCGACCCGCTCCGCTGAACGGCAAAAAAATGATGGGGCAAACGAAATATGTTGTCCCCACCAATAAGGAGGGGTGATCGCGATTTCTTTTCGACTACCTGAAAGAAGGGCGGTTACAGCAGGCCCAGCTCGCGCGCGCGACCTACCGCCATCGTGCGATTGACGACGCTGAGCTTTTCAAAGATATTTTTTACGTGCCACTTGACGGTATTCTCAGCAATCGCCAATTGTCTTGCGATATCGCGATTGGTTCGTCCCAACGCAATCAGGTTGAGCACTTCGCTTTCGCGCGCGTTCAAGGCCTCGACGGGCGGCAAGAACGTCGCCAATTGTCCAGATGACGTGCCCGTTCCCTGTGCGGGGCTGTTATCGGCACGACGGATTTGAGTGTCACATTCCGACAAGAGCCGGCCCAGATAGTGGCGGAACCCCACATTGTGATCCGAACTGCTGCCGAGGCGTTCGCGCAATGCGAGGATGAGGCCCTTGA
Organism: Alphaproteobacteria bacterium; assembly: GCA_018971835.1. Lineage (GTDB taxonomy): Bacteria > Pseudomonadota > Alphaproteobacteria > Micropepsales > Micropepsaceae > Rhizomicrobium. The sequence goes on along the minus strand of JAGWZW010000014.1, from coordinate 4,479 downwards.
CTCTCGGATCGCCGCCGATGATCGTTGTTATATAGCCTTCAGGCTGGGCCAGCGTCAGCGCTTCACGGAATCGCTCCAGCGCCGCATCCTGCTTTCCTGCCCGCGCGAGGGTCACGCTCTCGAGCACCGCCATTTGAATCACGCGGTAGCGCCGACCGAAATGCGTAGCAATTCCGCGTAGATGAACGAAACCGGCCAGCGCGCTGTCATAGGCACATTGGTCGATCAGCAGACGCACCCGAATGAGATCGCGGATAAACGCGATACGATCCCAGCGTTCCGTTGTGCTCTGCGGTGGCGCGTCCAGATCAATACGAAGATCCTCTGCAATATCAAATGCAGCCTCGCTATCACCGGCTCTGAGGGACAGGCACACCATTTCGTCAAGATACTGAACGAGCTGCCTGCCAAACCCGTTCCGGGCGGCGAAATGGCGCGCACCGTTGAGGACCGCCACAGCCTGGTCGTGAGCGCCGCGCATCGTATGAATGCGGGCCAAGGTGATGCGGGCCTTGGTTTCCACCTCGATATGACTGCATTCCTCGACCAAGTCGAAATTGTTGCGGATCAGGTCGTCCGCCTCGTCAATCCGGCCCCATTCATAAAGCACCACGGCACGAAGAACCCGGGCTACAGCAGTACCGGCCGAACGCTGACCGAGGCCGCCCTTGAGTGCCACGTCTTCGGCTTGCTGAAACAGCGCGGCCGCACGGTGGAGATTACCCTGAGCCAGCTCCGATAGACCCAGAAAACAGTCTGAGTAGACGACCCCAAAAACCGATCCCAGCATCTCGTGAAAATGGCGCGCCCGTACCAGCGACGCCTCGGCTTCCTTGAACTTGCTGCGCGACAGACAGGCATAGCCGTGTATGTTCGCCATCACTCCGGCCAACCACGGCAATTCGGCGGGATTTGCGGCGATATCGGCACTCGCCAGCTCTTCCCCCTGTTCGACATCGTCAAAAGCGATCGCGATTCCTGCTCTGAGCACCTTCTCTTCTTCGCGCAGGGCAAAAACCTGTTCAAGCGCCATACAGTCATTTCGTTGCCGCGCATCTGCTTCCAGTTCGGCAATTGCCTTCTCTGCGCATTTCAACGCCTCATCGGCGCCACTTGGCTGACGCATATGAAACAGCGCCCAGCATCGAAACATATGAAGGCGCGGGTGCCGGTCCGCCATCGACGCCGGGATTTTGTCGATCCAGCTATTGATCTGCACCATCTGCCCGACATGCATCATGTGGGTGGCGTGCACTTGCACAAGAGCTGCCGCAGTGTCGAAATCGCCACCTTCAAGGGCGTAATGCACAGCCTCGCTGACGAAGCCCTCTGCCGTGAACCATTCCCTGGCCCTACGATAGAGTTCGGTCATTTCCCCGCCATAACGGCGTCTTAATTGACTGCGCAGAAATTCACCGAACAAGTGATGATAGCGGTACCACACATGCCGGCCGTCAAGCGGCTGAAGAAAGAGATTGGCAGCCTCCATCCGTTCCAGCATCAAATGACTATCGTCCCGGTCCGTCAGCAGATTGCAGAGCCTGGCATTAAAGCGATCAAGAATTGAGGTCTTGAGCAAGAAGTCCTGCTCGCCTTGCTGGAGGTTATTCAGGACACCGCTCGCCAGATATTCGGCGATGTCGCGCAGATTACCGGAAAATCCGGAGAAAAAATCATCACGGTTCACCTGCTCCTTAAGCCAGAGGGAGGCAAGCTGCAGACCGGCCGCCCAGCCCTCCGTCTGTTCCTGCAGCAACCTAAGCTGGTCGGTATTGAGCGACAGGCCGCGTACTCTCAAAATAAAATCACGCGCTTCGCGCTCGTCGAAGCGAAGTTCCGTTGCCCCGAACTCTGTCACCTCATCGCGAACGCGAAGCTCCGAGACAAGCAGATTGGGCACCGCCCGGCTGGCGATAATGTACTGGAGGTTATGTGGAGCGCGCGCGAGCAACAGTTGCATCGCTTCATTGAGCGCGCCGCTATCCGCCAGATGATAATCATCAATAAAAATAGCGAATCGCCCGTCACTTTCCGCTATCTCGTTGATGACGCGCGCAATGACGCTCGCGATATTGACCCTGCCGCTATTCAGCAGTTCGAGTGCGCGCGCGCCGCAGGAGGGCGCCACGGTTTGCAGCGCCGCCACAAAATACCTCAGGAAACGGCTGGGCTCACGATCTTCATCGTCAAGCGATAGCCAGCAGCAGCTCATCCCCTTGGCGGCAAGCACGTCATGCCATTGCGCCAGAAGAGTGGTCTTGCCGAAGCCGGCCGGGGCGGACACCAAAGTCAAACGCCGCTCGCCCTGGCTTTGCAGCCTGTCCAATAAGCGGCTGCGGCCAATCAATCCACCTCGACTGATAGGAGGAAACAACTTTGTAACAATGAGTTCGATTGGCCCCTGCGCCACCGGCTGCACCTCCCCTTCGGCGTCAGGATAGCAAATCGCGGAACCGCGTCCAATTGTCCGCGTAGCCCGCGCCGCCGTTCATTCGAAATGCTTGACCTGGGGCCAGTATTTCTGCAGCGGGGTTTTCATCCCGCGCAGCACATAGATCGGCTGGTTCGTTTCGTAGGGCATCGCGTAGGGCGAATCGATCCGGCCGGCGATGCGGTACGAGCGGAACAACCCGGCGTAGTGCCTGGCGCTTCCGCCGATGATGATGATCACGCTGCCGTCGTGGCCGCGCGGTCCCCAGAGGTAATAGTTGTTGTGCCCGGCAATCGCCGGCGGCAGGCCGAGACGGCGCCCGAACACGTCGATTGCAGAAGCCTCGCCATAATTGTTCCCGAAGAACACGGCGCGCGCCCGATCCTCGGGCGGCAAGGACCAATAGACCTTCGCAACCTTTGCTGCCATGCCCCGCCAGCCGAACATGTCGGCATAGTATTGCGGCAGCGTGCTGGTTTTCAGGCGCTCGCCCGAAGAGGGCGTGACGCCGATCGTCTGCTGGTACCGGATGAACGCATCGATCGGAAGGATGGGCAGGGTCAGCGGCGCAGTCAGAGCACCCAGCACGATGACCGCGGCCAGCGCGGCGCCGCGCGCCACGGCCTTGCCAAGCCATTGTTCGATCCGCTGCGCCCCGAAGGCCAACAGCGCTGGATAAATCGGCGTCAGATAATAAGCCTTGCCGTGCGCGCTATCGAATATCGCGAACAGGACAAACCACGCGACCGCGATGGCGCGCGCCGTCACGAGTCTGGGCCGGACCGCACCGGCCCACAGCCCGCACAGCGCCACCACCATGCCCAGGGGGGCAACGAGAAGGCACTGCTGTCCGAAATAGGCAAGCGGCGAAAGGATGGCATTCTTGCCGTTCACCCCGGCCTCTCCGAGTTCGCGGAACGGCCAGCTATGCGCCTGTTGCCATAGCACGTTGGGCAGCACGATCACCGCGGCGGCGAGCGCCCCCAGATAAACCCACGGCCGCAGCAGCGACTTGCGGCGTGGCGTAACGAGCAGCCCCACCGCCAGCGCCACAAGAAAGAAGGCGATGGCATATTTCGTCTCGAGGCTGAAACCTGTAATCAGGCCAAAGCCAAGCCACCAGCGCTCGTCGCCCGTTTGCTCCAGCCGCACCAGGATCCAGGCAAGCCCGAGCCAGGTCATCGCCTGGAACATGTCGGTGCCGAACAGAACGCCTTGAATCAGAAAGATCGGCGCGAACAGCGCGCACAGCCCCGCCAGCCCCTGCGCAAAACGCCCGCCGCCGACAACGCGCGCGAACTCCGCCGTCAATGCGACTGTCGCCGCCAGCACCAGCGCCGGCAACAGCCGGAACGCCAGCAGCGAACCGCCGCTCAGTGCGTAGGAGCCGGCCGCGAGCAGGGGCACGAAAGGCGGCTGATCGACATAGCCCCAGGCCGGATGCTTCCCGCAGACGATGAAATAAAGTTCGTCGCGGAAGAAGCCATAGTTCCCGTTGGCGACCAGATGAATGCCAAGCGTCACGAGTCCAAGGATGAAGGATGGCCGAGTCCAATCGAAGGAATGTCCGAAGACCAAGCGGCCCTTGCTCACTGTCACGCAGCCCCCCTTGTTGTATTTTATGGCGCGCAAATATTGCACGGCCAGGTAGCCGCGGACAATGCCGCCCGATCTCATAGCACGTTCCTTCGTGCCCGTGCGAGCAAAGCGGGCACACATGATCCGGATCGCCGCACCAAGCAATTGCGGTGAATTAAAAATGCGGAACTGGATGGCGTGCGATAATATCCCTGCCCGACACGCCACCCTTTCGCGGGTCTAATGTTGTCCATCCGGTAGGGCCGTTCCAGAATGTACAAGAAGTGAAGGTCAGAACGACAGGGGTATGGACCAGTTGGCAACGAGCGCGCAGACCAACAATCCGCGGTGGCCAGGCCTGACCGAGGCCGAAGCGCAACGCCGCCTCAAGCAGTATGGTCCAAACGCGATTCCCGAGCCGCGCCGCCATCCGCTGCTGACGCTGCTGAGCAAGTTCTGGGGGCCGATCC
>JAGWZW010000157.1 GCA_018971835.1 Alphaproteobacteria bacterium | reverse complement strand
CATCGGCCGCAGCCACGGCATCCATGCCGAGCCAACCACCTTCGGTCTCAAACTCGCCGGCTTCTATGCCGAATTCCTGCGCGCCCGCGACCGGCTGGAAACGGCACGGACGGAAATTTCCACCTGCGCGATCTCCGGCGCGGTCGGCAGCTTCGCCAATATCGACCCGGCGGTGGAAGCCCATGTCGCCAACATGATGGGGCTCACCATCGAGCCGGTGTCGACGCAGGTGATCCCGCGCGACCGCCACGCTGCCTATTTCGCGGCGCTGGGCGTGGTGGCCTCCTCCCTCGAGAGGCTGGCCATCGAGGTCCGCCATCTGCAGCGCACCGAAGTCCTGGAGGCCGAGGAATATTTCTCGCCCGGCCAGAAGGGTTCTTCGGCCATGCCGCACAAGCGCAATCCGATCCTCACCGAGAATGTCACCGGCCTCGCCCGCATGGTGCGCGCCTATGTGACGCCGGCGCTGGAGAACGTCGCGCTCTGGCACGAACGCGACATCTCGCATTCCTCGGTGGAGCGCTATATCGGCCCCGACGCCACCATCACGCTCGACTTCGCGCTGTCGCGCATGGCGAATGTCGTCGGCAAGCTGGTGGTCTATCCCGGGCGCATGAAAGAGAATCTGGAGAAGACGCACGGCCTGGTGCACAGCCAGCGCGTGCTTCTGGCGCTGACGCAGAAGGGCCTGGGCCGCGAAGAGTCCTATCGTCTGGTGCAGAAGAACGCGATGCGCGCCTGGAACGGCGAAGGGGCCTTGCTCGAACTGCTGAAGGCCGATCCGGACGTGGCGCGCGCGCTATCGGCCAAGGAACTCGAGGCGCTGTTCGACCTCGCCTATCATTTCAAGCAGGTCGACACGATCTTTGCGCGCGTGTTCGTGGACTAATCCGGCGACACAAAGCCCGTTACCTCGGCGCCGCGCCGATGAAGACGCCGTCTCGCACTTCGCGCCGGTCCAGACTATATTTCGCCGGAATCCCAACGGCCCTGAGGCGAGCGTGTCCGGCGCAACCAACGACCTCGAAAACGCTTCCAGATCGGCCTTGCCGGTGGAAGCAGCTGAGGACCGGCGGCCGACCGCGCGCGTCTGGCGATGGGTGCGCGGGCCGGGCGACGATCACCGCGGGACGCGCGGCGCGGCGTGGCGGCAATATCTGGTCGGGCTGGCGCTGATCGCCATACTGGTCGGCGGAATCAACATCATCAATGTGATATCACTCGTCCACGACGAGCCGCGCGCCGGCGTGCTGGCACCCGCCATCTGGGAAGGCTCAAGCTGGCTGTCGATCGTGCTGCTGGCGTGGATTCCCTGGCTTGCTCTCAAACGCCTGCCGCCGAGCGCCCGGCCGCTCTGGATGCTGTGCGCCTTTCATCTGGCGGTTGCCTTCGTTTATTCCGCGGCGCATGTCGCCGGCTTCGTGCTGATGCGCAAGGCGGTCTATGCCCTGGCGGGTTCCGATTACCGTTTCGGGCCGGTCTTGCCGGGCTTCCTCTACGAGGCGAGCAAAGATGTGTTCGGTTATCTGGTTTTCGTGGCGATCTTCTGGATCGCGGGGCGCCTGACGCGGCCGCATGCCACGATGTCGCCGGCCGAAGCCCAGTTCGACATCCGGGACGGCGCGCGCATCGTGCGGGTCCGGATGAACGACATCCTCGCCGTTACCTCGGCGGGAAATTATGTGGAGTTCGTGCTGCGCGACGGGCGCCGGCCGCTGATGCGCAGTCCGCTGTCGTCGATGGAAAGCGAGCTTTCGCCGCACGGTTTTCTGCGCACGCACCGTTCCTGGCTGGTGAACGCGAACCAAGTCACCGGCCTGCAGCCCGAAGGCTCCGGCGATTACGCGTTGGAACTCGGGAGCTTGCGCGTTCCGCTGTCGCGGCGGTTCCCCAAGACCCTGGCGCGGCTGCGCGGCGGCTAGCTTTTCTTCTCGTGCATCACCTGATCCGCGGCGACGGTCAGCAGGTCCGCCATCTGCCGCTGGATCAGGTGGTCGGAGTGGCCGCGTTTGGCGGCGTCGAAGTCCCGCCGAATCTTGCGGAAGACGTGATCCGCGCCTTCAAAATCGGCGGCGACCACCGCTTTGGCGTAGTCCTCGGCCGCCGGGCCCGAGAGACCCAATTCCGCCGCCGCCCACATCCCCAAGAGCTTGTTGCGCCGGGCGTTGATCTTGAAGCGCAGCTCTTCGTCATGCGCCCATTTATCCTCATGAGTTTTTTTGCGCTCCTCGAAGGCGTCGGCCATTCGTAACCTCTTGAAGCATATAAACGAATTTCGCCGATCTGCCGGCGTGAAGCTGTACAATAGCCCAGCCCCGCCGCAGTGGCGACCTGGAAGAGCAGATGTGCGCTCTATGCACGTTGCCGTGCGGACCCCGCATGGCTATTTTGCCCCTTCGGCGGGGACTCACGAAGTCGGGGCCCCGTTTCGCGTTTTAGGCGGAGAAAAAACCATGAAGCGCCGGCGCATGATCTACGAGGGCAAGGCCAAAATCCTCTACGAGGGGCCGGAACCCGGGACGGTCATCCAGTATTTCAAGGACGACACCACGGCCTTCGACGCCACCAAGAAGGCGGTGATCGAAGGCAAGGGCGTGCTCAACAACCGCATCAGCGAGTATCTGATGATGCAGTTGAACGCCATCGGCGTGCCGACGCATTTCGTGCGCCGGCTCAACATGCGCGAGCAGCTCATCAAGGAGGTGGAGATCATCCCCCTCGAAGTGGTGGTGCGCAATGTGGCGGCGGGTTCGCTGTCCAAGCGCCTCGGCATCGAGGAAGGCACGGCGCTGCCCCGCTCGATCATCGAGTATTATTACAAGAACGATGCGCTGCACGATCCCTGGGTCAGCGA
>JAGWZW010000013.1 GCA_018971835.1 Alphaproteobacteria bacterium | reverse complement strand
GGGTGAAGTTGCCGCAGGCGCCGCAGGCATCGCCCTCATAGCCCTTCATGCGGGCCTCCGCGGAGCGGCGGGCATAGGTCTCCTTTTCGGCGCTGCGCGTGCTCATGCGCGCTTCAAGGGTAGCGACGGCGACGCCGACAGGATTGCCGGAGGCTTCCATCACGCTGGCGCGGATTTCGCTCAAGGCTTCGCTGACCGGCCCGTTCTCCGCGTCGAAGAAGGCTTCCGCTTCCTCATCGCGGTCATGGGCGTGATCATGATCGTGGGCGTGCCCGGCATGGGCATCGAGCTTCATCGCCGCGCCGCCGCGCACCACCACCAGCGGATTGCCGCGCACATAGCCGGTGGAGGCCACGCGGCTGATGGCGCGGGCGATCTTCTCCTCCTCGCGCGAGGGATGGGCCTTGCCGTCCCCGCCATGACCCAGATCCTCGTCGCGCGCCGGCGGCACATGGGCCAGGTCGTTGCGCCCGAGATAGGACACCGCCAGCTCGCGGAAGATGTAGTCGAGCACGCTGGTGGCGTTCTTGATCGAATCATTGCCCAGCACGATGCCCGCCGGTTCGAAGCGGGTGAAGGTGAAGGCCTCCACGAATTCCTCCAGCGGCACGCCGTATTGCAGGCCGATGGAGATGGCGATGGCGAAATTGTTCATCAGGCTGCGGAAGGCGGCGCCTTCCTTGTGCATGTCGATGAAGATTTCGCCGGGGCGGCCGTCCTCGTATTCGCCGGTGCGCAGATAGACCTTGTGGCCGCCGACCACCGCCTTCTGCGTATAGCCCTTGCGGCGGTGCGGCAGCTTCTCGCGCTCGGTGGAACGCTCGTGCACCACACGCTCGACGATCTTCTCGATCACGCGCTCGGCGACGACGGTGGTGCGGCTGGCCTGCGGCGCGGCCACCAGATTCTCCAGCTCGTCCTCTTCCTCGTCGTCGAACTGCAGTACCTGCGAGGCCAGCGGCTGGCTGAGCTTGGAGCCGTCGCGATAGAGCGCGTTGGCCTTGAGCCCCAGCTTCCAGGACAGCAGATAGCTCTCGCCGCAATCCTTCACGCCCGCGCTGTTGGGCATGTTGATGGTCTTGGAGATGGCGCCCGAAACGAAGGGCTGCACCGCCGCCATCATGCGGATGTGGCTTTCGACCGAGAGCGAACGCTTGCCGATGCGCCCGCAGGGATTGGCGCAATCGAACACCGGCAGATGCTCGTCCTTCAGGTGCGGCGCGCCTTCGAGCGTCATGGCGCCGCAAACATGCAGATTGGCCGCATCGACCTGGCTGCGCGAGAAGCCCAGGGTCTTGAGCATGTCGAACTCCGGCGCATCGAGGTCGGCGGCGTCGATGCCCAGCGTCTCGGTGCAGAAGCTTTCGCCCAGCGTCCACTTGTTGAAGACGAAGCGGATGTCGAAGGCCGATTCCAGCGCCGCCTCGATCTTGGCGATCTGCTCGGCGCCGAAGCCCTTGGCTTCCAGCGCGTCGTGGGTGAGGCCGGCGGAGAGGCTTTCCAGCGTGCCGTGGCCGACGGCATAGGCGACGATATCGTCGATCTCTTCCTGGCCGTAGCCCAGGCCCTTCAGGGCTTCGGGCACGCAGCGGTTGATGATCTTGAAATAGCCGCCGCCGGCCAGCTTCTTGAATTTCACCAGGGCGAAGTCCGGCTCCACGCCGGTGGTGTCGCAATCCATCACCAGGCCGATGGTGCCGGTGGGGGCGATCACGGTAGCCTGCGCGTTGCGGAAGCCGAAGCGTTCGCCCAGCGTCAGCGCGCTGTTCCAGGCGCGCTTGGCGGCGTCGGCCAGTTCGCTCTGTGCCACGGCCGGCAGGTCCAGCGGCACCGGCAGGACGGAGAGGTTTTCATAACCTTCGTTCAAGCCGTGTGCGGCGCGGCGATGGTTGCGGATGACGCGCAGCATGGCGGCCTTGTTGGGCGCATATTCCGGAAAGGGGCCCAGTTCGCCGGCCATCTCGGCACTGGTAGCATAGGCCACGCCGGTCATCACCGCGGAGATGGCGCCCGCAATGGCGCGGCCCTCGCGGCTGTCATAGGAAATGCCCGCCGCCATCAGCAGGCCGCCGATATTGGCAAAGCCCAGGCCCAGCGTGCGATAGTCGTAGGAGAGCTGCGCGATTTCCTTCGAAGGAAACTGCGCCATCATCACCGAGACTTCCAGCACGACGGTCCACAGCCTGACGGCATGCTCGAAGGCGGGGACGTCGAACACCTTCTTGCCCTTTTCCTCGCGGCGGAAGGTCATCAGATTGAGCGAGGCGAGGTTGCAGGCCGTGTCGTCCAGGAACATGTATTCCGAGCACGGATTGGAGGCGCGAATCTCGCCGCCGGCCGGGCAGGTGTGCCAGTCGTTGATGGTGGTGTGGAACTGGATGCCCGGATCGGCGCAGGCCCAGGCGGCGTAGGAGATCTTCTCCCACAGCTCGCGCGCCTTCACCGTCTTGGCGATCGCGCCGGTCTTGCGATAGGTGAGATTCCAGTCGGCGTTCTCCAGAACAGCCTGGAGGAAGGTGTCGGTCACGCGCACCGAATTGTTGGAGTTCTGGCCGGAGACGGAGAGATAGGCTTCCGAATCCCAGTCGGTGTCGTAGGTGCGGAATTCAATCTTCTTGTAGCCCTGGCGCGCGAAGGAGATGACGCGCTCGATGTAATTGTCCGGAATCATGGCCTTGCGCGCGGCCTTGATCTCGCGGCGCAGGGCCGGGTTCTTCTTCGGATCGAAGCAATCGCCGTCGTGACCTTCGCAATTCACGCAGGCCTTCATGATAGCGCCGAGATGCTTCTCGGCCAGCCTGGAGCCGGCCACCATCGCGGCCACCTTCTGCTCCTCGATCACCTTCCAGTCGATGAACTGCTCGATGTCCGGATGATCGACATCGACGATCACCATCTTGGCGGCGCGCCGCGTGGTGCCGCCGGACTTGATGGCGCCGGCGGCGCGGTCGCCGATCTTCAGGAAACTCATCAGGCCGGACGACTTGCCGCCACCCGACAGCCGCTCGTTCTCGGCGCGCAGGTTGGAGAAATTGGTGCCGGTGCCCGAGCCGTATTTGAACAGGCGGGCCTCGCGCGTCCAAAGGTCCATGATGCCGCCTTCGTTCACCAGGTCGTCGCTGACGGACTGGATGAAGCAGGCGTGGGGCTGGGGGTGTTCATAGGCCGAGGCGGACTTCACCAGCCGCCCGGTCTTGAAATCGACGTAGTAGTGGCCCTGGCTTGGCCCATCGATGCCGTAGGCCCAGTTGAGGCCGGTGTTGAACCATTGCGGCGAGTTGGGCGCCACTTTCTGCGCCGCCAGCATATGGCACAGTTCGTCGTAGAAAGTGCGGGCGTCGGCCTCGCCGTCGAAATAGCCGCCCTTCCAGCCCCAATAGGTCCAGGTGCCGGCCAGCCGGTTGAAGACTTCCTTGGCCGAGTTCTCGCCGCGGGTTTTCGGTTCGCTGCCCTCGGCCTCGTCGGGCTTGTGGCGCCACAGCCATTCCGGCACGCCTTCCTCCGGCACCGCCTTCAGCGCCACCGGCACGCCGGCCTTGCGGAAATATTTCTGTGCCAGCACATCGCAGGCCACCTGGCTCCAACTTTCCGGCACTTCGATATCGGTCTGCTGGAAAACCACCGAACCGTCCGGGTTTCGGATTTCGCTCTGCGCGTTGCGGAACGTGATGCCTTCGTAAGGCGAATGACCCTCGACCGTGAACTGCCGCTGGATGCGCATGTGAACCCCCACAACTTGGCCAGATGAGACCCGAAATGCTCCGTTCCACCACTTTCCGGCACCGTTCAGGGGACAAGCATCCCACCGCCGGGAACCGACCTGCATAAGCAGGGCCCCCGGACGCCTAGATGATGGTTCGTCCGCCAGATTTGGTGCCGCGATCAGCGGCAGGGGCGAAGTATGGACACGGTGAAATGTGGCACGCAAGGCCTAAGTGGTTAACGAAATCTTACCCACTACATCTTGTGGCTAAAGTGGTTGCGCGAAAGGCTTGGAAACACTGCGTGTCAAGTCGAATTGCAGGTCTGAGAAAAAATTTTGTCCCCAACGCACATCTCTTGTGGGCCAGTTGTGGATGGCAAAAGACCCCAGGCGAAGCCACAGATTGGACGTGGAACAGACTGAAAATCCGCGCGCGAAATTTGCCCGCAAAATTTGCCCCTGGCCGCGGCATCCGGTTGCTTGGCGGAAGGGGGCTTCGCACCTATAGTCCGGCCGCGAATCCCGCACACTGACGGGGTCTATGAGGCTGCCATGTTGTCTTTGCTGAGGCTGATCTTCATCTGGTGGCGCGGCGCCACCCTGGGCACGCTGGTGACCACCTGGTGGTCGGGCCGCTATGTCGGCACCGACCAGTACGGGAACCGTTTCTATCAGACCAAGGATGGCAAGCGGCGCTGGGTGCTCTACAGCGGCACGGTGGAAGCCAGCCGCGTCTCGCCGGATTGGCATGGCTGGCTGCATCACACCTTCAAGGAGCCGCCGACGGTGGCGCCACTGAAGGCCAAGGCCTGGGAACGCGCCTACACGCCGAACCTGACCGGCACGCCGAGCGCCTACAGGCCCGACGGCAGCCTCGCCTCCAAGGGCGAACGTCCGGCCGCGACCGGGGATTACGAAGCCTGGAAGCCGCAATAAGCCTCTTTGCCGCGCGCAAGTTTGAGTTAGAATCGGTCCATGCAGAACAAGACTGTCGAGACCCTGATTGGTGCCATCGTCGTGTTCGTGGCGGCGGGCTTCCTCTATTTTGCCTATACCGCCACGAGCGCGGGCAATCTGACCGGCTATGAGGTCAGCGCCCAGTTCAGCCGGGTGGATGGCCTTTCCATCGGCACCGACGTGCGCATGTCCGGCATCAAGATCGGCACGGTGTCGGCGCTGGACCTCAATCCGAAGACCTATCTGGCCGTCGCCCATCTTTCGATCCGCAACGACATCAAGCTGCCCGACGATTCCTCGATCAAGATCACCTCGTCCGGCATCATGGGAAATCCCTATCTGTCGATCACGCCGGGCGGCAGCGACAAGATGATCCCGGCGGGTGGAATGATCATGAACACCCAGGGTTCTGTCGATCTGATGGGCCTGATCGGACGGATGATTACCAGCGGAGGCAAGTAAGGTGCGCAAGCTCGCACCGCGAGCTGTTCTGGCAGCCGTTTTGCTGCTGGCCGGCAACGGCGCGCCTGCGCTCGCGGCCGCCGCGGGCGACGACTTGGCGATGGACCTCTCCAGGCCGCCGAAGGTCTATTCCGTCAACGATGCCGTTGCAGGCAAGGATGGCGTCAAGCGCATGGCGATCCTGCGCGGGCTCGACAAGCTGACGGGCCAGGCGGCTGTTATCGACGCGCCGGTCGGCGTGCCCGTGCACTATGCGACGCTGACGATCACCGCCGAGTATTGTTATTCGACGCCGCCCAGCGAAACGCCGGAGACGACGGCTTTTCTCACCGTCGTCGATCACCGCCCCGACAAGCCGCCGCAAACGGTGTTCTCCGGCTGGATGTGGGCATCCAGCCCCTCGCTCAACGCGATGCAGCATCCGCTCTACGACGTCTGGGTGATGAGTTGCAGGACCAACCAGCCCGGCCAGGAAGGCCCCCCAGTGGAGTCCTCGGCGCCGGTCAAGCCGGTTTCGCCCAATGCCAAAGCAGCAGACGCGCCCATCGTGCTGCCGGAAGGCGCCGGGCAGTAACCGGGCCAAACGGCCTTTTTCGCAATCGCCTTTTTCAGCTTTGTCATATAGGCGCGGCGCGGAATCTCGCAGGCGCCAAGCGAGGCCAGGTGGCTGGTGATGAACTGGGTGTCCAGCAATTCATAACCGGCGGACCGCAGCCGCGCCACCAGGTGGGCGAGGGCCACCTTGCTGGCGTCACGCTCACACGAGAACATGCTTTCGCCGAAGAAGGCCGCTCCCATGCCGACGCCGTAAAGCCCGCCCACGAGCCGGCCCCGGTACCAGCATTCGAGCGAGTGGGCGTGGCCCTTCGCGAACAGCGCGGTATAGAGCGAGACGATCTCGGCATTGATCCAGGTGTCCTCGCGCCCCGGGGCAGGCGCCGCGCAGGCCGCCAGCACCTCCGCAAAGGCCCTATCGGCGGTGACGGTGAAGCGGCCGCTGCGGATGGTGCGCGCCAAACGGTGCGAAACGTGAAACTTGTCGAGCGGGATGATCCCGCGCGCTTCGGGTGAAATCCAGTAGAGCGTGGGGTCGTCCCGCCTCTCGGCCATCGGAAACAGGCCCTCGGCATAGGCCCTGAGCACCAGTTCCGGCGTCAGGCGGGGTGTTCCGTGCATGACCGTGCTCTCCGTCGCAGGCTGTATTTGGACGCCTGCGAGGGGATTGATTCAACCATATTCCACGTAGTGCGCAGGGCGGCGCCGGAAGGTGGCTGGGCCGCGGCCTCTCTCAGCCGAGCATGCTCGTCGTTGCCTGTGCCAGCTTGTCGGCTGTCTTGAGCACCGCGATGTTCGCGCGGTAAGCAGCCGAGGCCTCCAGCATGTCCACCATGTCCGCAACGGCGCCATCCTGCTGCAGTGCCGTGGCGGATGGAACCAAGGGTGCCGCAGCCGGCACCGTCGCGGGGGAGGCGGACGGCACCGGCTGCGGTCGGGGGTTGGAGGGTTCAGGTCGGGTGACGAAAGCTCCGGCGATTTTGGCCGCGGCTGTGGAGAGTTTCGCTGCACTGGCAGCCAGTCCCGAAGCCGAAATCGACAGCGCATCCGTCATGATTCGAGTTTGCGCCGAAGTTTCTAAGACTAAGCGAAGAATACTGGGCACATTCGATTCGAATTTGAATCGAATTGGATCGAATCGGAGCTGTGGCGCAGGTCAGGCCGCTTCGGCGTGTGCGCTTCCGGCGGGCCTGCTCCTGGCTTCGAGCATGGCGGCGAAAGCGGCGAAAATCCGCTGCATCTGCGGGCCCTTGTAGGGATAGACGTCGGGCGGATCCATGTCGTGCACGATGGCGGCGATGTCGGCCTCGAAGATCAGCAATTGGCCGGTTTTGGTTTCCGCGCAGTCAATGGCGAAATAATCGAGGCCGACGCGGCGCGCGATCTCGTCGAGTGCGCCGCGATGGCGCGCGCCGAAAGTGGCGTTGAAGTCACTGAGGAAGACGGCTTCCTCCCCGCGCTTGGCGGGCGAGGCGCCCATGTCGGCATTCAGGTACCAGAGGTTCCATTGCCCGGCGATGGCAAGATGACAGCCATAGGCTTTGCCGTCGACGAAGACGACGCGGTATTTGCGGAACTGCCCGTCCGCGCCACTGTAGTCGACGAAGCGCGAAACGAAGAAGTCCTCGTCCTCCCACAGTGTGAGATAGGGGGTGACGGCTTCGATCTCGTCCAGTTTTTCGAGGCCGCGCCCGGCTTGCGAGCCCACCGGGCGGATGATGAGCGGGAAGTGAGTGTCGCCGAGAAGATCATCGATTTCTTCGATACCGCCCACGATATCGGCCAGATCGTCGCGATCGACGCGCGCGGTGGCCGGAATATCGACGCCGGGGATGTCCGAGAGCAGTTTGTGGAGGCGGTCGCGCTCCAGTTCGTAGATGCGCTGCGGCGCGTTGAGGATCGGCCGCGGCCAGTTCTGCGCCAGCCGTTCGATCTCGGCGAGCGTGGCCCGCGCGCTGTCCGAATCCGGCACGGCGACGAAGGCAACGTCGTGATCCGGCAGCGCCTCGGGAAGCTCGAAGCCGGGCACCACGTAAAGCGTGTAAAGCTCGATGTCCGAACCCTGGAGCAGGAATTCGATGGGCGTATTGCCGCCGATGTCGGCCGATGCCGCAAAGGCCAGCACACGCAGCCGCGGCGTGGTGCTCGCACAGGGCGAGCGGAACAGCCGGCGCACGCTCAGCGCTTCGTCCTGAATCTCCAGTCCCAGCTTCTGCTGCTGCGCGAGCTGGGCGACCAGCGAGAGATCCATCGCCGCTTCGATATTCTCGGGATCGGCCCGGACGACATGCACCAGCTCGGACCAGATCGTGTTCAGGTCTTCGCCGTCGAAGGCGCGCTTGGTCAGCTTGGCGAGCCCGATGCGGGGCTTGAGATCGAGGTCTTCGGCGGGGACGAGGCGGACGGTCATGGGCATGCCCTCGGCATTTCGCGCCCAAGGCTGAACCGTTAGGGTTAATTCCGGGTTACGCCGCCGCCTCAGGAACCACGCGCGGCGAGCCAGTGCTCCAACCAGTGGATATGGTAGTCGCCGTTGAGGATATCCGGCTCGCGCACCAGATGCTGGAACAGCGGGATGGTGGTTTCGATGCCGCCGACCACCAGCTCGTCCAGCGCGCGGCGCAAGCGCATCAGGCATTCGTTGCGGTTGCGGCCGTGGACGATCAGCTTGCCGGCCAGGCTGTCGTAATAGGGCGGGATGCGATAGCCCGCATAGATCGCCGAATCGAAACGCACGCCGAGCCCGCCCGGCGCGTGGAACTGCGTAATGGTGCCGGGCGAAGGCTGGAAGTTGAACGGATTCTCCGCGTTGATGCGGCACTCGATGGCGTGGCCGGAAATCACGATGTCGGACTGTTCGATTTCCAGCGGGCTGCCGGCCGCGATGCGCAGCTGCTCGCGCACGATGTCGATGCCGGTGATGGCCTCGGTGACGGGATGCTCCACCTGCAGGCGCGTGTTCATCTCGATGAAGTAGAACTTGCCGTCCTCGAACAGGAACTCGATGGTGCCGGCGCCGAGATAGCCGATCTTGCCGAGCGCCTTGCTGACGATGCCGCCGATCTCCTCGCGCTGGGCGGCGTTGAGAGCTGGGCTGGGCGCTTCCTCCCACACCTTCTGATGGCGGCGTTGCAGCGAGCAGTCGCGCTCGCCCAGATGCAGCACCTTGCCGAAGGAATCCGCCAGAACCTGCACCTCGATGTGGCGGGGGCGCTGCAGATATTTTTCGAGATAGACCGCATCGTCGCCAAAAGCGGATTTGGCTTCGGCGCGCGCGGTGGTCAGCGCCATCGAAAGTTCGGCTTCGCTCCTGGCCACTTTCATGCCGCGGCCACCGCCGCCAGCCGCCGCCTTGATGAGCACCGGATAGCCGATGTCGCGGGCGATGCGCGCAGCTTCTTCATCCGAGCCGACGCCGCCGTCCGAGCCCGGAACGGTCGGGATGCCGGCCGACTTCACTGCCTGCTTGGCCGCGATCTTGTCGCCCATCAGGCGGATCTGGTCGGCGCTCGGGCCGATGAAGGTGAGGCCGTGTTCCGTCACGATCTCGGCGAAGCGGGCATTCTCGGAGAGGAAACCGTAGCCTGGATGGATCGCTTCGGCGCCGGTGATCTCGGCCGCGGCGATAATCTGGGGAATGTTGAGGTAGGACTGTGCCGCCGGCGGGGGCCCGATGCAGACGCTCTCGTCCGCCAGGCGCACGTGCATGGCCTCGGCATCCGCCGTCGAATGGATGGCGACGGTGGAGATGCCCATCTCCTTGCACGCGCGGTTGATGCGAAGCGCGATTTCGCCGCGGTTGGCGATCAGAACCTTCTCGAACATCTCAGCCGATCACGATCAGCGCCTGGCCGAATTCGACCGGCTCGGCATCGTGGATGCAGATTTCGGTGATGGAGCCGCCGCGCGGCGCCACAATCGGATTCATGGTCTTCATCGCCTCGACGATCATCAGCGTGTCGCCTTCCTTCACTACATCGCCGACCTTGACGAAAGGCGCCGCCCCCGGTTCGGGCGCGACATAGACCGTGCCCACCATCGGCGAGGTGACGGTGCCCGGCGCGTGGCCATCGCGCTTGGCGGCGGGCGCTTCGGCATGGGCGGCCGCCACATGGTTCAGCGCCGGCATGGCGGGCACGGGCGCATGGACGGCCAAGCCCTGACGGCTGACGCGGATGCGCAGGCCGTTCTGCTCCACCTCGATCTCGGTCAGGCTGGTTTCGCTGAGCAGTTCTGCCAACTCACGTATGGCCTCGGCGTCGATGGCTTTGCTCTTGCCGGCGTCCTTGTTGGTCATGCGGTCTTTTCCTTGAGAAGGCTTGCAAGCGCGTCGATGGCGAGAAGATAGCCCGTTGCCCCCAGCCCGCAGATCACCCCTGTGGCCACCGGGCTCACATGGGAGTGGTGACGGAAGGGCTCGCGCGCAAAGATGTTGGAGAGATGAACCTCGATCAGCGGCCGGTCAAGCGCCCGCAACGCATCGTGAATGGCAAGCGAGGTGTGGGTGTAGGCCCCGGCGTTGAGAATCACGCCGGCTGCCGCCGTCCGCGCCTCCTGAATCCAGTCCACCAGCACGCCTTCGTGGTTTGACTGACGGAAAATCACCTCGTATCCATGCGCCTTGGCCTGCGCCGCCGCGGCCTGTTCGATATCCGCCAGCGTGGTGCGGCCGTAAAGCTCCGGCTCCCGGCTGCCCAGGAGATTGAGGTTTGGTCCATTCAGGACATATATCGGCTTTGCCCGGCTGGTGCGGGCTGGGGATTTCCGGGACACGGGAACTCCGGTTAACGCTGCTGCCGGTGCGCTTTATACTGGCCCTTGGCGGCCAAGGGAAATCCTAAGCAGGAACAAGCTTTATGACCCTTTCAGTGACCATCAACGGCGAGAATCGGCAGCTCGACGCCCCCGTGAGCCTGAAGGCCTTGCTCGGCTCTCTGGGGCTGGATCCGGCCAAGATCGCCGTGGAGCACAATCTTCAGATCGTGCCGCGCAGCCAGTACGAGGCCGTGACGGTGGGCGCCGGCGACCGGCTGGAGATCGTCCATTTCATCGGCGGCGGCAATGCGCCGTTCGAGACGCCGGCCGACAGGCCGCTGGTTATCGCCGGCAAGACCTACAAGTCCCGCCTCATCATCGGCACCGGCAAGTACAAGACCTACGAAGAGAACGCGCGCGCGCTGGAAGCCTCGGGTGCGGAGATGGTGACGGTCGCCGTGCGCCGCGTGAATCTGACCGATCCCAGCCAGCCCAAGCTGGTCGACTTCATCGATCCGAAAAAGGTGACGTATCTGCCCAATACCGCGGGCTGCTTCACCGGCGAAGATGCAGTACGCACCTTGCGCCTGGCGCGCGAAGCGGGGGGCTGGGATCTGGTGAAGCTCGAAGTGCTGGGCGACCGCAAGACGCTCTACCCCGACATGATCGAGACGCTGCGCGCCACCGAGCTGCTCATCAAGGAAGGCTTCCAGGTGATGGTCTATTGCAGCGACGATCCCTTGATGGCCAAGCGGCTGGAAGAGATGGGCGCAGCGGCGATCATGCCGCTGGCGGCGCCCATCGGCTCGGGCTTGGGCCTGCAGAATCCCGTCGGCATCCGCATGATCATCGAGGAAGCCAAGGTGCCGGTGATCGTGGACGCCGGCGTGGGCACGGCGTCGGACGCGGCGATCGCGATGGAACTGGGCTGCGACGCGGTGCTGATGAACACCGCCATCGCCGAGGCCAAGAATCCGGTGATGATGGCCAGCGCCATGAAACATGCGGTGGCGGCGGGCCGGCTTGCCTATCTCGCCGGCCGCATGCCCAAGAAGCGCTATGCCGATCCTTCGAGCCCGCTGGCCGGGCTGATCTGAGAGACAGGCTCAGCCCTTGAGCATCTGCTCCAGGACGTGATCGTCGATGGCGCCTTCGCGGACCTTGCCGTTGATGATGAAGGCCGGTGTGCCGTCGATGCCGCTGGCGCCCGCCAGCGTATGGGCGGCGGCGATTTCGGCGCTGACCGCATCGGCCTCTTCATCCGCCTGAAGTTTCGTCAGGTTGAAGCCGAGTTTCTTGGCTTCCTGCACCACCGTCGCGGCGTCGGTTTGGCCGTTCTGGTTCATCAGGGCGAAGTGGAGCGCCAGATATTTGTCCGGCTGCTGGCGCGCGGCCAGCGAAATGCGCGTGGCGTCGATGGAGGCCTGGCCCTTGATGGGAAACTCGATGAAGGCGAAACGCACATCGTTCTTGTGCGCCTGGTAGAATTTCTCCACCACCGCATTGGACGAGCGGCAGAAGGGGCAGTTGTAATCGAAGAACTCGACGAAGGTGGTCTTGGCGTTGGCCGGGCCGGTGACGAAGGCGACCCTGGGATCGAAGTAGGCCTTGGTCCCGAGCTTGTTGACGGCAGCTTGGCGGGCGTCGTCGTCGGCTTGCTGCTGCTGGGCCTGCAGTTCGTTGGTCATGTCCACCAGAATCTGCGGATGCTTCATCAGATAGGCATGGATCGCCGCGTCGCCGGTGCGGCCCGGAAGCAGGCCGGCGCCGGAGAGGCCGTAAACTGCGGCGACGCCCAGTACGGCGCCCGCAATGCCGCCCAGGGCAGCCGTTTTGAAATCCATTGTATTCGATCCTCTGCTGAAACGTGGTCAGTTGCTCTTGGCCTGGGCGCTGGCCGTGGACACGATATCGTTCGCGCGTTGCCAATCGATTGATCCCCTGGGCAGCTTCTTGGCGGCACGCGACGCGAACATTGCGGCCTGCTTCATGCCGCCTGACCAGTAGAAGCGCTCCGCCGTTGAGAGGTCGGCCATCGGCTGGTTGCCGAGGTCGCTGTAGGCCTGCGCCACCTCGTACCAGGCGAAGGTGCTGTCGTTTTCCTGTTGCAGGGCGACCTTCAGGTTTTCCAGCGCCGGCTTGACCAGAGCCTGCTTCTCGGTGGCGAGCTGGGCCGCGGCCAGCGAAACGCGCAGCAGCGGCGCATCGGGCATCAGGTCCACGGATTTCTGGTAGGGCGCCACGCCCTTGTCGGGCTTGCTCATCTCGACATAGATCTGGCCCAGCATTTCCCAGAAATAGGGATTGTCCGGGTGGCGCTTGATGAGCGTGTCGGCCTGGGCGAGGGCGTCCTTCATGTCGGGCTTGCGGAAATAGGCCATCGCGCGGGCGTAATAGGCCTCGTCGCTGTTGTCGCTGGCCGGATAGCGCACGAGCACCGCGTCCGGATTCGAGATGTAGCCGATCAGCTTGGCTTGGATCATATGAAATTCATCGACGGCGGCCGGGCTGTCCTTCAGGTTCTTGTAAGGGGACGCGTTGACGCGGTTCTGCAGCTCGTCGATGCGCTGGCGGTCGGCCGGGTGGTCGGAGACGAACTGCTTGTTGTAGTCTGCGCTCATCGCCTGTTCCTGGGCCATCTGCTGAAACACCTGCAGCATGCCCTCGGGCGACTGGTGCGTGCGGTCCAGGTAGGTGAGGCCGCGCTGGTCGGCGGTCGCTTCCTGGGCGCGGCTGAACTCCAGATACTGGGCCATCGCCGCCTGCTGGCCCATCATGATCGCGCCCATGCCCGCTTCGCCGCCGCCGGCGATCATGGCCGCCACGCCCACCGCCATGCCGATCAGCATGGGGATCGAGGCTTTCTGCATGGCGATGCCGCCGCGGATCACGTCGCCGCCGGCGATATGGCCGGTTTCGTGGGCCAGGATGCCGATGAGCTGGTTGGGCGTCTTCAGTTGCAGGAAGGTGCCGGTGTTCACGAAGATGTCTTCGCTGTCTGCGAGATAGGGGCTCTGGGCGGCGAACGCGTTGAGCGAGGGGTCGTCCACGATGCGCATCTTCACCGTGCTGGGATCGATGCCGGCCGCGATCAGGAGCGGGCGCTCGTAGCTTTCCAGGACGCGCTCGATCTCGGTGTCGCGGATGATGGAAATGCCTTGCGCGGCGGCCGGCGGCGGCGCAACGAAGAAGCAGACCAGCGCCGGCAGCGCAAAGAGCGCGGCACGCACCAGGCTGGTCCGCGGGCGACGCCGAAACGTGAGCGTGCGAAACGTCATAGCGCCGATACGCGGCAAAGGGTTGCAAAACGCCAAGGCTTGAACTCTCCTCTCACCCCGCGCATACCCCTGTTCGGGAAGCTCCCGGCGGGGGAAAGTATGTGTGCGCCGGTCCGCCGTCAACGGAGCGTGAACCGGTGCCGAGATTGTCCCATAAACCAAGAGATTTGGACCATTTCATGCCCCGCCACGGTTTTCTTGCCGGTGTTGCCGCCGCGCTGATCCTTACGGCCTGCTCGAACCTTCCGACCTACGACCCCGACAAGGGTCTCGTCATGAATCCTTCAGACAGCGGAACGGACACCGCGTCGTCCGACGACAGTTCGGGTTCGCTGACGCTGGGCAAGCTGTTCGGGCCCTCGGCTTCGGAGGCGGCAAAGACTGGGTACGTCGTTGGTGACGAGCCCTATGCCGTGCGGGCAGGGGCGACGATCCTTCGCCAGGGCGGCAGCGCGGCGGATGCCGTAACGGCGACCTATTTCGCGATGGCCGCCACGTATCCGGTGGCGGCGGGGCTGGGCGGCGGCGGGCTTTGTGTGGTTTACGACGCGGCCAGCGGCCGCAGCCAGACGGTGAACTTCCTGGCCCGCAACGCGGTGCGCGGCGGCGCCTTCGGTGTGCCGGGCAATGTCGCGGGCTTTGCAGCCTTGCGCGCTGCCTATGGCCGGCTTTCCTGGTCGCGTGACGTGGCGCTGGGCGAGAGCCTCGCCGGTGCAGGCGTTCCCATTTCGGCGGCACTGGCTGAGCGCCTCAAGGCCAGCCAGAACATCATCCGGCTCGATGCCGGATTGGCGGCCGAATATCTGGATGAATCGGGGCAGGTGAAACCGGCCGGCACCACGGTGGTCAATCCGGCACTGGCCATGACGCTGGAGGCGATCCGCCGCGAGGGCCCGGACGGTCTTTATCGCGGCGCCGTCGCCAAACAGCTCGCGGACTACGCGGCCAGCGAAGGCGGTGCCGTTTCGATGAGCGACCTGGCCGCCTACCGCGCCGAAATCGGGGCGCCGCAGGTGCTCAATTTCGGCAATGAGCGCGTTTATCTGCCGCCCAGAGGTGTGGGCGCGGGCAACTTCGCGGCCGCTGTGCTGTCGCAGCTCGTCGATGCGCAGGGCAATCTTCATTCCGGAGATAAATCCGGCGCCGCCGCCAGCCGCGCCGTGCGCGAAGCGGTTGCCCGCTTCGGCGTGGCGAATCTGCCGTCTGATCTTGGCGCTACCGGTTTTGCCGCCCTCGACACCAACGGGCAGGCGGTCGCCTGTGCCGTCACCATGAACGGTCCGTTCGGTTCCGGGCACACGGCCGCCGATTCCGGCGTGACGCTCGCCAATGCTCCGTCGGCTGGCCAGGTGGGCCTGGCTGCGGCGTTCCTCACCCCGATGGTGGCGACGGAAGACGTCAGCGGTCCGATCCAGCTCCCCGGTGAAGGCGCGAGCCGTGGTGTGACCCTGGCCGGGGCCGGGGCTGGCGGGCCGGACGGCACGGCGGCCATTGCCTACGCCCTGTTACGGGTCGCCGGCGGCAAGGACATGAGCAAACCCAGCGACCTCAGGGCCGATCTCAACGCCACTCGTGCGGCACCCACCGATACGGTGAACGCCATCGTCTGCCAGGGCGTGTGCACGGCCTTGCCGGATCCGGCGGCGCACGGCGCCGCCGCAGCCGGCGGGTAGGCTACTCCTTCGGACGGAACGGCCGCTGCCACCAGCCCTTGCGCGGCGGGGCGGCCGGGGTTTCAGCCACCGGTTCAGCCTCGGTTGCCGGCGCGGCACCGGCCGGCTCTCCGGCAAGCGCCGGCTCCGGTTCCGGTTCGGCGGCGGGTTCGGGCTCCGCTGCGGGCACTGGTTCGGCCGGGGCGGCAGGCTCTGCAATTGCAGCGGGTTCCGGCATCTCCTCGCCCAGCAGCGACCATTGCGGCTCCGACGGCGCGTTGAGCGGCGCGGATGGCACCTCACCGATTTCGGCGACGGCCTCTGGACCGGTTTCTTCCGGTTCCTCTTCACGCTCTTCGCTTTCCCGGGCGGCGCCTTCCGACTCCTGGCCCTGGCCCTGGGCCTCGCCGTCACGCCGGCCGCGGCGGCCCCGGCGGCGGCGGCGGCGTTTGCGCCTGGATTCGCCAGATTCATCGGATTCGCCGGCCTGCGCCGGAACGCCGCCTTCCTGCGCCTCGCTGCCGGTTTCGGCGGCTTCGGCTTCCTGTTCGGCATCGAATTCGGTTTCGCCGCTCGCCGGAATTGCTTCCTGTATCACGGCCGGGCGATCGCGATCGCGGCCCCGACGGCGGCGTTTGCGGCGGCGCCGTCCGCCCTGACCCTCGCCGTCACCACTTGCAGGTTGCGGTTCGGCCGCTTCTTCGCGCTCTTCGGGTTCCTCGGCCGGCGGCTCTTCGGCGACCGGCAACGGAGCAATGGCGATCTTCACGCGGTCTTCGGGACTGCGGGCCTGGAGCCGGTCGATCTCGAAATTGCCTGCGGTGACAGCGCCATCGGGTTCGATGGCGATGGTCATGACGTAATCGGCTTCGATACGGGCCAGCTCGCGGCGCTTCTGGTTCAGCGTGTAGACGGCCACGTCCGCCGGCACGCGCACCTTTACGGCAGCGGCCTTTTGCTTCTGGCCTTCCTCCTCGAGCCCACGCAGGACGCGCAGCGCCGTGGATTCCACGGAGCGCACGATGCCCTGACCGGCGCAATGCGGGCAAGGCACGGTCGAGCCCGCGATCACGCCCGCGCGCAGCCGCTGGCGTGACATTTCGAGCAGGCCGAACTGGCTGATCTTGCCCACCTGCACGCGCGCGCGGTCGGTCTTCACCGCGTTCTGCAGACGCTTTTCCACCGCGCGGTCGTTGCGGCTGTCTTCCATGTCGATGAAGTCGATGACGATCAGACCGGCCAGATCGCGCAGGCGCAGCTGGCGGCCGACTTCATCGGCGGCTTCGAGATTGGTCTTGTAGGCGGTGTCCTCGATGTTGTGCTCGCGCGTGGCGCGGCCCGAGTTCACGTCGATCGCCACCAGCGCCTCGGTCTGGTTGATGACGAGATAGCCACCCGACTTCAGCGTCACCGTCGGCGTGAACATGGCGTCGAGTTGCGATTCGATGCTGAGACGGTGAAACAGCGGCACCGGCTCCTTGTACTGCTTCACGTTCTTCGCATGGCTTGGCATCAGCATGCGCATGAAGTCCTTGGCGTTGCGGTAGCCGTCGTCGCCTTCCACCAGAACTTCCGAAACGTCCTTGTTGTAGAGATCGCGTATGGCGCGCTTGATGAGGTCGCCTTCCTCGTAAACGCAGGCTGGCGCGTTCGATTTCAGCGTCAGCTCGCGGATCGTATCCCACATGCGCAGCAGATATTCGTAATCACGCTTGATTTCGAGCTTGGTGCGGTTCTCGCCTGCAGTGCGGATGATGAGGCCCATGCCCTCGGGCAATTCGAGCGACGCCGCCGCAGATTTGAGGCGCTTGCGGTCGCTGGCATTGGTGATCTTGCGGGAGATGCCGCCGCCGCGCGGCGTGTTGGGCATGAGCACGCAATAGCGGCCTGCGAGCGAGAGATAGGTGGTCAGCGCTGCGCCCTTGTTGCCGCGCTCTTCCTTGACCACCTGCACCAGCATCACCTGGCGGCGCTTGATGACTTCCTGGATCTTGTAATGACGCTTGCGCATCCAGCGCTGCGAGGGCCGCTGCGCCTGCAGGGGCTGGGCCTTCTGTTCGCCGGTTTCGCTTTCGCCGGCTTCGCCGTCTGCAGCTTCTGTCGTGGCCGCTTCGGCGGCTTCTTCGTCACCCTCTACCGGCTCGGCATCGGCTTCGTCGTCACTGGTATCGCGGAGCAGGACATCGCCGTCTTCATCGGCAAACGCTTCGATCACGCCGCTGTCGCCGTTCGTCTCTCCGGTGACCGGCACTTCGCTGTCGGTGGCGGCGTCTTCGTCCGTGCTTTCGGCGAGGGGAACCGCTTCGGCTTTGCCCTTTTTCCTGGACTTGGCGGTTTCGACCGCTTCGAAGTCGTCGTCGCCGCGGCGGCGGGCCTCGGCTTGCTGTTCGGCGATCAGAGCCTGCCGGTCGGCCACCGGAATCTGGTAGTAGTCGGGATGGATTTCCGAGAAGGCGAGGAAGCCCTGGCGGTTGCCGCCATATTCCACGAAGGCGGCCTGGAGCGAGGGCTCCACGCGCGTCACTTTCGCCAGATAGATGTTTCCCTTAAGCGGCCGCTTGGAGGCGGCCTCGAAGTCAAATTCCTCGACCTTCTGACCGTCGAGAACGACCACCCGGGTCTCCTCCGGGTGGCTTGCGTCGATTAGCATACGTTTGGGCATTATGATCTCCGGGCGTCGGCATCGCGCACGGCCGGCCCACGCGAACGGGCGCGCGGTGCGGGTGTTTCGGGGATGCAGGACGCGTTGTTTGGCTCAGGCGCCGGAGCCCCGCCGCCTGCGGCAGCGCCGCAGTCTGGGTCAATGGGGTTCTGGCAGCATTGGTCATCGTAAAATTCACATCAGGAGGGCGGGCGACATCGCCCGGCCCATAAAGCCTGCATTTCTGCCGCAGAGCCTGCCCGAAAGCGGAAAACATCCCATTTCCGGAAAGCCGCGACCGCCGCGCTGGGCAGCCCAAGGCGCCCGAAAAGCCCGCGGCGAAGCAGGTACGGACTCTTTTTAGGTATCAATGCAGTCCCCGGCAAGGGCTGGCGGGGAATTCATTCTAAATTTCCCATATGCTAACGATCCGTAAACGGTTTGCCGGCAATTTGGCCGGGAACACTGGGGAAATGCGGTTAAAGCAAGCGATGACGCGCATCCTGGCCTTCGCAGCGGCAATCCTGCTGGGGACGGTGGCCGCATCGGCCCAGTCTGCGGCAGTGCCCGGTCCGCGCCCGGCCGCTGTCGCCCAGCCGGCCGCCGAGCCCGTAGTGCTGGACGCGCGGGTCGGCAACCATAGCGACCGCACCCGCTTCGTGGTGGAACTGTCCGATCCGGTCAAGTTCCGCGTTTTCACCTTGGCCAATCCCGACCGGGTGGTCATCGACATGCCCGAAGTGCTGTGGCGGTTGAGCGGCCCGCCGGCTCCCACTGGCGAGGGCGCCGTGCATTCCTACCGCTACGGTCTGTTCCGTCCGGGCAATTCCCGCTTCGTGATCGATCTGAACGGCCCCGTGACCGCTTCCGACCCGTTGGTGCTGCCGCCCGAGGACGGCTATGGCTACCGGCTGGTGCTCGATTTCTTCCCTACTACGCAGGCTGCTTTCGAGAAACATGCCGGCTGGCCGGCCGATCTTCGTGCGCGTGAAGCCGCCGCCGCCGAGATGGCCTCGCTGCCGCCGGAAACACCGGACGAAACCCCGCCGTCCGCGGCAGAGCAGGGCGCCTCACACAAAGGGGTTCCGGCACACAAGGTGATTGTCATCGATCCGGGGCACGGCGGCATCGATTCGGGCACCATCGGTGTCACGGGCATGGAAGAGAAGAATGTCGTTCTTGACGTCGGCAAGCGGCTGGCGGCGGATTTGCGGGCGCGCGGCTACACCGTTTATATGACGCGCAAGACGGACGTGTTCATCCCCTTGTTCGACCGTGATCCCTTTGCCCGCCGCCGTCACGCCGACCTGTTCATTTCCCTGCATTCGGATTCCAACCCGGACAAATCGGTGCATGGCGCCTCGGTCTACACGCTTTCGGAAAAGGGCTCGGACAAGGAGGCCGCCCGCCTGGCGCGGGAGGAAAACCAGTCCGACGTCATCGCCGGCGTCGATCTGTCGGGCGATAACAGCTCGGTGGCTTCGATCCTGATCGATCTGGCGCAGCGCGACACCATGAACAAATCGTCACGCTTTGCGCAGGAAGTGGTCCAAAGCCTGAGCAGGGCGACCGACATCCTGTCGCCGGAACCCCATCGGTCGGCCAATTTCGTGGTGCTGCGCTCGCCGGATGTGCCGGGCGTCCTGGTCGAACTGGGCTATCTGTCGAACCCGCATGACTGCCATCAGATGGCCACATCGGACTGGCGAAATCGTGCGGCCGGCGCTATTGCAGACGCGGTTGACCGGCAATTTGCGCCCGTCGTGGCCTCGCCCATAGCGGGCAGGCGGGCGATGGAGTGATAGACCCGTCCGGACGTGGTAAATTGAAGTGCGGGGGCAGGCGCGCCTGACGGCGCCCCAAGGACAGCAGCATGTCGCGGCGGAAAATCTGGGTTTACCTGGGCGTGGGGGTCGGCGGGCTGGTTGCGGCCGGCATGCTGGTGCTCAGCATCTACGTCTATATCGTCACCCGCGATCTGCCGAGCGTCGATGCGCTGAAGAACTACAACCCGCCCGTCACCACCCGCGTCTATGCCGGAAACGGCACGGTGATCGGCGAGTTTGCGCGGCAGCGGCGCATTTTCGTGCCCATCGCCTTCGTGCCCAAGCTGGTGATCGACGCCTTCATCTCCGCCGAGGACAAGAACTACTACAGCCATCCGGGCATCGACGTCGAAGGCATCCTGCGCGCCGGCGTGAAGGACGTCTACAACGTGTTGGTAGGCCGCCGCCTCGAGGGCGCATCGACCATCACCCAGCAGGTGGCACGCAATTTTCTGCTCAACAGCCAGGTGAAATTTTCGCGCAAGATCCGCGAGGCGGTACTGGCGCTGCGGCTCGACGCCACCTACTCCAAGGACAAGGTTCTCGAACTCTATCTGAACGAGATATTTCTGGGGCAGAACTCCTATGGAGTCGCCGCTGCGGCCCTGAACTATTTCGGCAAGTCGCTCGACCAGCTTTCGGTCGGGGAAGTGGCGTTCCTGGCGTCGCTGCCGCGCTCGCCCAGCAATTATAATCCCCGCTACCACCTGAAGGCCGCCACCGACCGGCGCAACTGGGTGATCGGCCAGATGGCGGAAAACGGCTATATCACGCAAGCACAGGCTGCTGCCGCCATTGCCCAGCCGCTGGTCACGCAGACACGCCCGCTCGGCAGCCAGGCTGAGGACGCGGATTATTTCGTCGAAGAGGTGCGTCGTCTCCTTTACGACAAATACGGCGAGCATGGTCTCTACGACGCCGGCCTGCAGGTGCGCGCCACGCTCGACACCCGCTTGCAGAACTTCGCGGTCAACGCGCTGCGCACGGGCCTGGTGCGCTACGACCGTCGCCACGGTTGGCGCGGCGCCGTCAGCCATATCGACATCCACGGCGATTGGAAGGATGTGCTCAAAAGCACCGGCAACCAGTCGGGCATCGAGAGCTGGCGCGTGGCGGCGGTGCTCGGTTATGGCGCCGATGACTCGGTCACGATCGGGCTCGACGATGGCAGCGAAGCGAGAATCCCCTTCAGCGAGCTGAAATGGGCGCGGCCCGAACTGAAGAACGCCTATGTCGGTCCCGAGCCCACATCGCCGGAACAGGTCGTCAAGCCCGGTGACGTCGTTTACGTCGAACCGGTGGACAACAAGGGCGATTACGGCCTGAGGCAGGTGCCGGAAGTGAACGGCGCCATCGTGGTGATGGATCCGCATACCGGCCGCGTGCTGGCCATGTCCGGCGGCTTCAGCTTCGCCTCCAGCCAGTTCGACCGCGCCATGCAGGCGATGCGTCAGCCAGGTTCTTCGTTCAAGCCGTTCGTCTATGCTGCGGCGCTTGACAATGGCTACACGCCCGCCAGCGAGATTCTCGATGCGCCGGTGGCGTTGCCGCAGGGCCCAGGCTTGCCGCTATGGACGCCGAAGAACTACGAAAAAACCTTCCTCGGCCTGACCACGCTGCGCCGTGGCCTGGAGCTGTCGCGCAACCTGATGACCATCCGCCTGGCCTACGATATCGGCATGGACAAGGTCGTGCCCTATGCCCTCCGTTTCGGCATCTACGACAAGATGACGCCGTATCTCTCCAACGCCATCGGCGCGCAGGAAACCACGCTGATGCGCATGACGACGGGCTATTCGGAGTTCGTCAACGGCGGCAAGAAAATTTCCGCCACGCTGATCGATCGTGTGCAGAACCGCAACGGCATCACCGTCTACCGTCACGACAAACGCCTCTGCACAGATTGCAACGGGCCGTGGACGGGCCAGCTCGAGCCGCTTCTGCCGGACACCCGCGAACAAATTCTTGATCCGCGTACGGCCTATCAGATCGTCTCCATGCTGCAGGGCGTGGTCGAGCGCGGCACCGGCATCGCCGTCAGCGCCGTCGGCAAGCCGCTGGCCGGCAAGACGGGCACTTCCAACGACGCCAAGGATACCTGGTTTGTCGGCTTCTCTCCGGATCTGGTCTGTGGCGTCTTCGTCGGCTTCGACAATCCGCGTACCTTGGGCCACAACGAGCAGGGCGCCACTGTGGCCGCGCCGATCTTCCGCGATTTCATGAAGGCGGCGCTGGCCGGGGTACCGCCAACGCCGTTCCGCGTGCCGCCGGGCATCGATTTCGCAACGGTCAACCGCTTCAGCGGCGCGCCGGAGCCGGCCGGCGCGCCCAACACCATCCTCGAGGCCTTCAAGGCCGGTACCGAACCGGCGCTGGCGAACGTCAACCCGAACCAGCCGCAGCAGAACAAGAAGCCCGCCAGCAATGTCGGGCAGGGTACAGGCGGGCTATACTGACCCTCACTACTGTTGCCGGGCGTTATCTCCTCTGAGATAGGGCCCATGTGCCCGCCCTGCCTTAGTTTCGCGGCAATTCTTCGGAAATAAGCGGCAGCGATAATAAGCAGCGGTCGCGGTACCCGCGATCGGGCCACGAGGCATTTATGACGGTTCGCATTTCCCTGTTCCGTCAGGAACTCGGCGTCAGGCGTTTCTATGCCTGGCGGCGCCTCAGGCTGCTCGCGGCCGCCGTGCAGCGCGACCTGCGCTCCAGCGAACCGGCGCAGATCGTGCTCTGCGCCCTGATCGGCGGTCTTGTCGGGGCGCTGGTGGAAGGCATGCACGAGGCGGTTGAGTTGCTGCACCGGCTGAGCTTTCGGTTGCCGCCGCACGTGCTGCTCAGCGTCGGCGAGCACATCGACCGATTTCGCATCCTGATCGTGCCGACGGCAGGCGGGCTGGTGCTGGGGTTGACGGCGCTCATCTGGCGGCGCTTCCGGCACAGCGAGATCGTCGACCCTATCGAGGCCAATGCGCTCTACGGGGGGCGAATGTCGCTGGCCGACAGCACAAGGCTCGCGATTTTCACTATGATTTCAAACGCCGCAGGCGCTTCGCTGGGCATGGAGGCGGGGTATTCGCAGTTCGGCGCCGGCGTTTTTTCCTCGTTCGGGCAATATTTCCGCCTGCGCCGCGCCGACCAGCGCGTGTTCGTGACGGCAGGAGCCGCCGCCGCCATCGCCGCAGCCTTCAATGCGCCGCTCACCGGCGCCTTCTACGGTTACGAACTGGTGCTGGGCAGCTACCTGCCGCGCGCCCTGGCGCCGGTGGCGGTGGCCAGCGTCTGCGGCACGCTGGTGCAGCGCGCGATCGGCGGCGCCAGGCCGCTATTCTCCGTCGGCCAGATGATTCCAATCGATACGCTGAGTTATGTGTTGTTCGGCGCCGTCGGAATCCTCGCGGCGGGCGTGTCGGTGCTGGCGATGCTGGGCGTAACCTGGTGCGAGCGTGGCATCCGCCGCGTACCCGTGCCCGAGTGGATGCGGCCGGCCGTCGGCGGAGTGGTGCTGTCGGGAATTGCCTATTACTTCCCCCAGGTTCTGGGGAGCGGCCACGGTGCCATTGGCTATCACGTTCATACCGACTGGGCGATCCTGCCGTTGCTGGCGCTGCTCGCCGCCAAGCTGGTGGCTTCGGCGGTTTCGATCGGCGCCGGATTTCGCGGCGGCCTTTTCAGTTCCTCGCTGTTTCTGGGCTGCCTGTTCGGCGCGGCTGTCGGGCATATCCTGGCGTTTTTCTTTCCGGCGCTGGCGGCCCAGCAGCAGGCGTTTCTGATGGTGGGCATGGGGGCGGTGGCAGCGGCCATCGTCGGCGCACCTTTCACGATGGTGTTCCTGGTGCTGGAAGCGACGGGCAATTTTCCTGTCACCGCGGGGGTGCTGGTCGGCGTCATCATGTCGGCAACCATCGTGCGGCTGACCTTTGGCTATTCCTTCGCCACCTGGCGCTTCCATGTGCGCGGGATCGGCATTCGTGGCGCGCACGACATCGGCTGGATCGCGGACCTGACAGCCGGGCGCTTGATGCGCGCCGACCCCAAGCTGGTGCCGACCTCCATGAGCCTGCGGGATCTACGCATGCGCTATCCGGCGGGCAGCGCCAAGCGCGTCTTCGCTGTCGATCCCGATGGCCTCTACGCCGGGTCGCTCGACATGACCGACGCCCACGATCCCCTGGTGGACGATGCCGTCGACGCCTGTGTGGTGGCCGACCTGGTGGAAGAATCCAGTATTTTCCTGCTGCCGGACGAGAACATCCGGGTCGCGTTGCGGCGCTTCGAGGACACCCAGACCGAATCGCTACCGGTGCTGGCGGCACGCACGGACCGGCGGGTGATCGGCTACCTCACCGAGGCCTACGCCTTGCGCCGCTACAGCCAGGAGCTGGAGCGCCGGCGCAGCGCCGAGTTGGGCGAGCAGAACTTGTTTTCGCTGGGCCACACTTCTCGGTGAGTGCTACCGGAAGTAGTTTGTCCTGGCGAAGTGGGTGCGTATGCTGCTTCCAGCGGGCTCACAGGAGGAAACGATGCGCATTTTTCCGGTAATGGCCGCCGCCTGCTTGTTTGGCATTTCGGCTCTGTCCGCTCCCGCCCTGGCTGGCGGAGCGACACCCGCCAGAATTGACACGACGAAGATCAATCCGGCGCCGCTTTACCCCGCAGATGCCCAGAAACGGGGCGAGCAGGGCAGTGTCGAACTCTCCGTGTATGTCGGCTCCGCCGGGCAGGCCACGGGCAAGGTGAAGGTCACCAAGTCGAGCGGCTTTCCCGATCTCGACAATTCCGCCATCGAAGCAGCCCTGGGATGGCATTACCTGCCCGCCACGGACGCGAACGGCGATACCCGATCGGCCTGGGCCCCCCTGCGTATCGAGTTTCAGCCACCTCCGCCTCCGCCCCCCACAAAAGCGGTCGCGAAGGCTGCCAAAGGCGGCTGACGTTCGCCTCTTTACAACAGCCGTTCGCCCGACCATATCGGAGCGCATCATAAGGACATGCCATGCGCACCGAGACCGAACGAGCTGTGGACGAGATCAAGCAGGCCGTCGCCCTGCTGAGGAGGCATCTTTGACTGGGATAACGCCCTCCGCCATCTCGATGAACTGAACGCCAAGGCCGAAGACCCCGCGATCTGGAACAAGCCGCAGGACGCACAGAAGCTGATGCGCGAGCGTCAGCGGCTGGACGAGGCCATCGCTGGCGTGAAGGCGCTCGAAGGCGAACTGGACGATGCCGTGGGGCTGGTCGAGTTGGCCGAAGCCGAGAGCGACGCAGATATGGTGGCCGACGCCGAGAAGAGCATCGCGGTCCTTCACGCTCGCGCCGAGAAGCTGCGCCTGGAATCCATGCTTTCCGGCGAGGCGGACGGCAACGACACCTATCTCGAAGTCCATGCCGGGGCCGGCGGCACCGAAAGCCAGGACTGGGCCGAGATGCTCATGCGCATGTATACGCGCTGGGCCGAGCGCCACGGTTGCAAGGTCGAATATCTCGAAGAGAGCGAAGGCGAGGGCGCGGGCATCAAGTCCGCCACCGTGCTCGTCAAGGGCCACAACGCCTATGGCTGGCTCAAGACCGAGGCGGGCGTGCACCGCCTGGTGCGCATTTCGCCCTTCGATGCCAATGCCAGGCGGCACACCAGCTTCTCCTCCGTCACCGTCTATCCGGTGGTGGACGAGAACATCGAAATCGACATCCCCGAAAAGGACGTGCGCATCGATACCTATCGTGCCTCCGGCGCCGGCGGCCAGCACGTCAACAAGACCGAAAGCGCGGTGCGCATCACCCACCTTCCCACCGGCATCGCCGTGCAGTGCCAGACCGAAAAGTCCCAGCACCAGAACCGCGCCATCTGCTGGGACATGCTGCGCTCCCGGCTTTACGAGATCGAACTGGAGAAGAAGGAGGCCGAACATGCGGCCCATATCGGTGAGAAGTCGGATATCGGCTGGGGCCACCAGATCCGTTCCTATGTCCTGCAGCCCTACCAGCTCGTGAAGGATCTGCGCACCGGCGTCGAAAGCCGCACGCCGTCCGATGTGCTCGATGGCGATCTCGATCCTTTCATGGCGGCGGCGCTGGCCCAGGCGATAGGCGGCAAGCCGGCCGAGAAGATCGAGGATATCGATTAAGGCCAAATGAAAACCCCGCACCGCGTGGCCGCGGAGCGGGGCTTGGAAGATCGCTGGAGCGCGGCTCAGCCGCCGCTTTTCAGCGGAGCGAAGCTGGCAGCCTGGGCTGCCGGGGCCGGGCGCGGCGCGGCAGTCTCCGCCGGACGCGGCGCGGCCGGCGCGCTGGCCACCGGCTTGCGCTCGATCACAGTGGAACGCGGCGCCTCTTCGGCCAACGGATTGTCGGAGTGCCGGCAATTGCCCTCGAAGAAGGCGCCGGCTTCGACGGCGAAGGCTTCGTGCAGGATGTTGCCTTCGACATGGCAGGTGGCCGCCAGCAGAACCTTGCGCGCGCGGATGCCGCCCTGAACGCGGCCGCGCACGGTCACGTCGTCGGCGACGACTTCGCCGTTGATGAAGGCCTTGTCGCCGATCACCAGGCCGGAGCTGTGTACGTCGCCCTCAACCCGGCCGTCGATCTGGATATCGCCGGTGGACGTCAGCGTCCCGTTGACCACCAGGTCCGCACTGATGAGCGACGGCGCTGACGCGCTCTTCGCGCCGCGCTTGAGCTGACCAGCCTGGGCCGCGGCCTGGGCTGCCGCAGCCGACGCTTGTTGTTCAGTATTCTTACTCTTACTTGAGAACATGGCGCCCCGCCTCAATGAACCGGCTCGGATCCCTGACTACGTCGCCCAACCACACTTCGTAATGGACATGCGGCCCGGTGCTGCGCCCCGTCGATCCGAGCTTCCCGAGGGGCGTGCCTTTTTGCACTTTAGCGCCGACTTTCACCAAGATCGATGACATATGGCCGTAGCGCGTCTTGATTCCGAAACCATGGTCAATTTCAACCATGTTTCCGTATCCGCCGCGCCAGCCGGCCCAATCGACCACGCCCGGAGCCGTGGAGTGGATGACTGCCCCCCAAGGCCCGCCGAAATCAAGGCCCGGATGGAAACCCAGCCGATGGGTAAACGGATCGATGCGAGGTCCGAAATCGCTCGTCAGCTCGAACTCGCCGCCGTGGACCGGCGTTGTCAACGGGATATGGCGGAAAGCCGAAAACAGGGCGTCCAGTTCCTTCACATGAGCGCTGGCTTCAGCGAAGGCGTTGGTAAATGCCGTGTCGGCGATGCCGTCTATGCGCATGGCAGAGATGGGAATGAAGGGGCCGCCGACGCCGCCCACTTTGCTTTCCTCTTCCTGCTCCATCCGATCGGGGCTGACGCCGACGCGGCGCATCACCGCTTCGATCTCGTCAATGCTGCCGGAAACCTGGTGGTCCGCCGCGACCAGAAGCGCAGTTTCGGAGTGGCTCATCTGCTGCAGGCGGGCGGTCTGGGTGGCTAAAAGCCGGAAGGCGGGCTGGTTGAGGATCTTGGCGGCCGGCGGCCGGACCTTTTTGGGAAAAAGGGCCGCAGCAAGGCGCCCGACCGCCTCGTCCAGGAAGCTGGCTTTGGTGGGATTGGCGGTGCGCGGCTGCGGCTGGGCCGTATTGGGCATGGCGCCGATGTCGGAGCTTCCGCCCAAATCGCTGCCGTCGCCGCCAATGGGCGCCTGGCCGCTGATACCGTCGCTGGCGGTATTTGACGCCGGCGCGGCGAGGATACCGTCGATGCTGGTTCTCTGGGAGGCGGACGACCCTCGCAGCCCGGCAAGCGTTTGATCGACGGCATTCTTGCGGTCCAGCAGCCCGGCCACGGTGCGCTGCTTGACTTCGAGCTTGTCGGCCGTCGCCTTGAAGGTGTCTTCGGCCGAAACCAGGGCGCCGTTCAGCTCGTCATACGAAACCTGAATGTCCGCAAGCCGGTCCTCGTAGGTCGATTGCATCTGCTGGTAGCGGTGATCTTTGGCCGCAATGATGCGGTCCTTGAAGATCACGTTGACCGAGGCGAATGCCACCCAGCCCAGGAAGATCAGGGACAATCCGGCCAGCGTGGCTTGCAGGGTGGGGCTGAAGGTGAAGAACTGCACCCGCCCGTCGCTGCGGATGTAGATTTGACGTTCTGGGAACGTCGCATGAAGCCACGCCCATACGCGCTCGATGAGCGTTTCGGCCATGTCCGCCTTTCCCTTTTGGGCGTCTTTCGCGCCAGCCCCAGACCGCCGGATTTCACTCAATTGTGAGCGTGTGTTCAAGGTCTTAGCGGAAAAAAAAGACAATGAGGTTAACCGCGCCCTGAGCGGCTTCGTCGCCCTCATAACGCGTTTGCCGCCGCGAGCACGGCTTCCACATGGCCCGGGACTTTTACCTTGCGCCAGACGGCGCGGATTTTCCCGGCGCCATCGATCAGGAAGGTGGCCCGTTCCATGCCCATGTATTTGCGGCCATACAGGCTCTTTTCGACCCAGACGCCATAAGCCTGAGCTGCTGCGAGCTCGGTATCGGACGCCAGCTCGATGCTGAGCTTGTGCTTGGCGCGAAATTTTTCATGGGACGCAATGCTGTCCTTGGAGACGCCGATCACGGTGACCCCGGCGGCGGCGAACTTTTTCTTCGCTGCGGAGAACTCGACCGCCTCTCTGGTACAACCGGCGGTATCGTCCTTTGGGTAGAAGTACAGTACGTAAGGGTGGCCCTTCAGCGCCGCCGAAGAAATCTCTCCGCCGCCGGCATTAGCCAGCTTGAAGGCCGGAGCCTTGGCTCCGGCGGCAAGTGCGTCGGTGACAGGTTTGACAGTCATGGGTTCCCCGGCAGGTGGCCCCAAAATAGGCCAAAAGTTCAACTATCGGTCCCGGCTCTGGCGTTTACCAGAAAGTACCGTTAGGCGATAAGCTCATGTGCGATCCGGCGCAAGTGTCCGGGCGGCCGGTCGGGGGCTGCCGGCCCGGAACGGCCGGAGCCGGACGGCAGCGGGCCCGGTTCTGCCACGATTGAAAGTATTGCTTGTGAAGCCTCATCATTTCCGCCGGGCTGGCCTAATCGCCGCGGCCGTAGCCGTGGCGGCGGTTTTTTTCCTCCTGGGGGCGTTTTTGCGGCTCCTGATGGGGCCGGTTTCGCTGGGCCCTTTCGCCACGGCGTTGGGCGCGTCGCTTTCCGACGCGCTGCCCGGCCTGTCTGTGCACTACGACGAAGCTGCGGTCGAGTGGTCGCGGGACGAAGGCAAGGTCAACATCGTCGTGCTGGGGGCGAGGGTGTTCGACCGCAGCCAGCGGATCATTGCCCAGGCGCCCAAGGCTGAGATCGACCTGGCCGCAGCGCCGCTGCTCGACGGCAAGGTGGCGATCCGGCGGATCGCGCTGGTGGGCGTGCAACTCACCCTGGTCCACACCCTCGACGGCACGCTCCGGCTCGGTATCGAGCGCGATCGCGAGCAGAGCGATGTGCTGAAGGAACTGCGCGAGGCCCTGTCCTCCAGCGGCGGCCATTCGGCGCTGAAGAGTTTTGCCGTGCGCAAGGCGAGGCTAGCCTTCTATGACGAGCGCACGGGGCTGTTCGTGGTGGCGCCGCAGGCCAGCGTGCAGATTGCCACCGATCCGGCAGCCGGCGGCACGGTGGCGGCGGCGATCGATGCGCAGATAGAGATTTCTGGTCATCGCGCCAGCATGGTCGCCAACCTGAAACTGCCACGCGACGGCCAGACCGTGGCGGGCGACGTCTCCATCACCGGCCTTGCGGTCAATGCATTGGGCGAGAACGCCAAGGCGCTTGCTTTTCTCAAGCCCTATGGCCTGACGACGGACATGTCGGGCTCGTTCGTTCTCGATCAGGGCAGCACGCATCTGCACTACGCCGATTTCGGGCTGGGCGCTACGGGCACGATCTCGGGCCTCGGCCATCCTGTGCGCGTCAAGGCGCTGCGGCTGGTCGGCCGCTACGATGGCACGACCGGCCGGCTGCTGATCGAGGACGGATCGCTTGCGGGCAACGAGGCGCGCGCCCGGCTGACGGGCTGGGGCAATCTTTCCTTCAATTCCTCCGGCGGGCTGCAGAAGGGCAATGTCGATCTGACGCTCGACCGCATCGGCGTGAACATGCCTGGCGTGATGCAGCAGGCGCTGACGCTGGCGCGCGTGGCGCTGCGGGCCAGCTACACGCCGGACGACAATACGCTCGATATTCAGGATTTGCTGGTTACCGGCGGGCCGCTGTCGGCCTCGCTGAACGGCAAGGTCGTCTTTTCGCCCGGCCAGACGCCCGCGATTGCGGTCAACGGCCGCATGGCGCCGCTCAGCGCGCACGCACTGCTCGAATACTGGCCGCTCAAGCTCGGCGAAGGCGCCCGGGCATGGATCGCCGCCAATGTTTCGGACGGCAATGTCGGGCCGGTGATGCTGACCACGAATATCACCGCGGGCGCGCTCGATCTTCCCGTGCTGCCGGACGCGGCGCTGAACCTGTCGTTTCCCATCCAGAACGGAACCATCACCTATCTGCGCGGGCTGACGCCGCTCAGCCAAATGACCGGAACCGGCACGCTGACCGGCAACAGTTTCACTGCGACGGTCAGTTCCGCGATGGTGGGGCCGCTCAAGGTCAGCGCCGGCAAGGTGGTCATCGCCGATATCAGCGTGCCGCGCCCGCCTGGCACGATCACCGCGCATGTCGAGGGCGCGTTCGGTGATGTTCTCAGGCTCATCGACATGAAGCCGCTCGGCTATCCCACGCGCTTCGGCATCAATACCGCCAGCGCCAAGGGGGCAGCGGCCGTCGATCTGTCGTTCGACATGCCGATGGTGCGCGACCTTAGCGTCAATGACGTCAAGATTGCGGTGAACGGCAAGATCGATGGGCTGGGGCTCAGTATCGGCAGCCATTCGATCAGCAACGGTGCGGTGAGCGTCGCGATCAACAACTCCAGCCTGCACGCCGCCGGGAAGGTCAACCTCGCCGGGGCCGACCTGACGATGGACTGGATGGAGCAGTTCAGCGCCAGGAACGCAGTGACCACGCAGATCACCGCGGCCGGGCTGGTGGACGATGCCGCGCGCGAGCAGCTGAACTTCCACTCCGCCAAGTTCCTCAAGGGGCCGGTGCCGATCGAGGCCAAGCTTCAGGGGCATCGCGGCAGCATCACGCAAGCGCATCTGACGATGGACCTGACGCCGGCCACGCTGGCGCTGGATCTGATTGACTACCGTAAGCCGCCCGGAACGGCCGCAACCGCCGAGATCACCGCGCGCTTCAAGAAAGGCGTGATCGCCGGCGAGGATATTGCGCTGTCCGGTATGGACCTCGCGGCCAGCGGCACCGCCGCGTTTGGCCCGGATGAAACTCTGCAGCGCCTCGACGTTCCCGAGGCGCGCGTTGGGCCGGATAACGATTTCACCTTCCACCTGGCGCACCTGCCGGCGAAAGGGTTCAGCGTGACGCTCAGCGGCCGCGCCGCCGACGGCGCCGGTCTTGGCCATGCCGACCTGTCCGAGAACGCGGGCCAGCCCGACAAGACTGCCGCGCCGGATAACGAACCTTTCGACATCAATGTGAACCTGGGCCGCCTCGTCCTGCGCAAGGGGGTGACTCTTTCGCCCTTCGCCTTCAGCACGAGCGGCGTGGGCGACCGGCCGCAGGCCATGACGCTCTCCGGCACGCTGAGCAAGACGACATCGCTGCACGGCGTACTGGTGACGGAGGGCGGCGAACGCAAGATCCACCTCAACACCAACGATACCGGGCTGCTCGTCAAGGGCCTGTTCGGGTTTTCGGGTATGCGCGGCGGCGAGATGAACCTGACGGCGGCACTGTCGCCCAAGCCCACGACGGCGGAGATTGCGGCCAATCATGTCCCGGACTATCGGGGAGAGGTCGCCATCACCAATTTCACCGTCGTCAACCAGCCGTTCCTGACGCGGCTGTTGTCGGCCGGCTCGTTCGGCGGGCTGATCGATCTGTTGCGCGGCGGCGGCATCGCCGTCGATCGCCTGGCGGTGCCGTTCAGCATGCAGAGCGGTGTCCTCACCATTCATGACGCGCGGGCCAGCGGTCCGTCGGTTGGCATCACGGCCGACGGTTATGTGGACCGGCGCAGCAACAAGCTGGCGCTCGAGGGCGCGCTGGCGCCGGTCTACGGCCTGAACGGTGCGCTCGGCGCCATTCCGCTGCTGGGCGATGTGCTGGTGTCGAAGAAGGGCGAGGGCATTATCGGTGTCAGCTACAGCGTGACCGGAAACACCGACGAGCCGGAGATCAGCGTCAATCCGCTTTCGATGCTGACGCCCGGAATCCTCCGGCGCATCTTCGAAGGCACACCGCATGCGCCGCAGGCCCCCCCGAACCCGGCCAAGCCGAAAGCGCCGGCAAAGACCGATCCGAATGTACCAAAGACACCGTGAGCGGCACGCCAAAGCGGCGCGCGATCCGATGATCGTACGCCGCTTCAGACGATGATTGCTCCGGCAGGCGAGCGGCGGCGCGCATCCGCGCGGCCAACAGGCACCTTTGCATTCTCTCCGGACATTCCGAATGAAGAAGGCGATGGCATCTACTCCACGGACCCCGTTCGGGCCGTCCGTTTTTCCCTGCCCGCCTTCGACCTCGACGCCTCGCGCGCGAGCGCACGATCTCTGTCCTGTCTGACGGTCTCACGTCGTTGCCGTTTCCATCTTCGCCGGCCCATTTCGAACTGGGCACGGCCGTGTCACTCCTTCAAATTCATCGCACGCATTCTACGCCCGCGTTGCGGAGCGTGGATAAATTCGGACGAAAATCCTTGTGCGGATAAATTCGCAAGGCGCCTCAGGCGCTTGGCCGCGAGGCCCGGAGTGGCGGGCGTGGATAAGCGCCAGAACGCGCCGTCATCCCCGGCCGAGCCGGAGACGACAGCGGCGTTAGGCGGGGCGAACCAGGACGTGCTTCTTCTTGCCGGCGGAGATTTTCAAGACACCTTCGCTGCCGAAATCGGACAGCGCGATTTCCAGCTTCGGATCGCTGATGGTCGCATCGTTGAGCTTGAGGCCGTTGTTGGCGATCAGCTTGCGCGCTTCGCTGTTGGAGGCGCTGACGCCGGATTTGACCGCCAGCGTCAGCACGCCGAGGGGAAACTCCGTAGACGGAATTTCCACGGTCGGCAGGCCGGCCGCGGCGGCCCCCTCCTCGAAGGTCCGCCGCGCGGTTTCGGCGGCGGCGTCCGCGGCGGCGCGGCCGTGGCAGAGCGCAGTCGCTTCGGTGGCGAGAACCTTCTTGGCGTCATTCAGTTCGCCGCCTTCAAGCGTCTCCAGCCGCGCGATCTCGCTCTCTGCCAGATCGGTGAACAGGCGCAGGAAGCGGCCGACATCGCCGTCCTCAGTGTTGCGCCAGAACTGCCAGTATTCGTAAGGGCTGCGCATGTCCGGGTTGAGCCAGACGGCGCCCGCCGCGGTCTTGCCCATCTTGGCGCCGGAGGAGGTGGTGAGCAGCGGCGTGGTCAGGCCGAAGAGCTGCACGTTCTCGACGCGGCGGCCGAGGTCGATGCCGGAGACGATGTTGCCCCACTGGTCCGAGCCGCTGGACTGCAGGCGGCA
This sequence comes from Alphaproteobacteria bacterium, assembly GCA_018971835.1. Lineage (GTDB taxonomy): Bacteria > Pseudomonadota > Alphaproteobacteria > Micropepsales > Micropepsaceae > Rhizomicrobium. The sequence continues at coordinate 26,289 of JAGWZW010000013.1, read as the reverse complement.
GCCGTAGCGCCGGTACAGCTCCACGAAATCGTAGGCCTGCATGATCGAGTAGTTGAATTCGAGGAAGCTGAAAGGCAGGTCGTTGTCGATCTTGGCCTTGACGCTCTCCATCGTCAGCATCCGGTTGATGGAGAAGTGCCGGCCGATCTCGCGCAGGAACGGCACGTATTCGAGCTTGTCGAGCCATTCGGCGTTATCCACCATGAGCGCGTCGGACGGCCCGTCGCCGAAGGTCAGGAAGCGTTCGAAGGTCTTGCGGATCTCGCGCTTGTTGGCCTCGATCTGCTCCTCGCTGAGCAAGGGCCGGGCCTCGTTGCGGAAGGAGGGATCGCCCACCTTGGTGGTGCCGCCGCCGATCACCACGATGGGGCGGTGGCCGGCCTGCTGCAGCCGGCGCAGCGTCATGATCTGCAGGGCGTGGCCGACATGCAGGGACGGCGCCGTGCAGTCGAAGCCGATGTAGCAGGTGACGCGCTCCTTCAGGAGCAGGCTATCCAGGGCTTCCGCGTCCGTGCAGTCGTAATACTGCCCGCGCGCCAGGAAATTGGCGAGGAACGGGGATTTGAAACGGGACGGCGCGCTGGTCATTGTCGTAAACTCATGGGGAAAAGGTTGGGTGCTTTAGCACGGATGGCCGAAGTTCTTAAAGTCATCGGATTGATGAGCGGAACCTCGCTCGACGGCGTCGACGCGGCCCTGCTGGAGACGGACGGCGAGGCGGTGGCCATCCCCGGCCCGGCGCTGACGGTTCGCTATGACGGCGAAACGCGGGCGCTCTTGCGCGCCGCCATCGACGCGGCGCGGGGGCTGGGCGAAGCCAGCCCGATGCCCGATTCGATCCGTGCCGCCGAAGCGCGGGCGACGCAGGCCCATGCCGAGGCCGTCACCGCGCTGCTGGCCGAGGCCGGGCTGAAGGCAAGAGACGTGGCGCTGATCGGCTTCCACGGCCAGACCATCCTGCACCGGCCCGAGGCGCGCTTCACCTGGCAGATCGGCGACGGAGCGGCGCTGGCGGCGCTGACCGGCATTTCCGTGGTGAGCGATTTCCGCAGCGCCGATGTGCGCGCGGGCGGCGAGGGCGCGCCGCTGGTACCGCTCTATCATGCCGCCTTGCTGCGGGCAGCGGCGGGCCTGCAGCCGCCGGTTGCGGTGGTCAATATCGGGGGCGTGGCCAACGTCACCTATGTCGGGCACCAGGATATCCTCGCGTTCGACACCGGCCCTGGCAATGCGCCGATCGACGACTGGGCGCACGCCCACACGGGCCGGCCGGTGGACGAGGGCGGCGTGCTGGCGCGGACCGGAATGATCGACCAGGCCGCCTTGGACGCCATGCTGGCGCACGCCTTCTTCGACCGGCTGCCGCCCAAATCGCTCGATCGCATGGATTTCGGCACCGGCGCCGTGGGCCATCTCTCGCCCGCGGACGGCGCGGCCACGCTGACGGCCTTCACCGCCGCCGCCATCGCGCGGGCGCGCGAGCATTTCCCCGAACCGGCAAATGCCTGGATCGTGTGCGGCGGCGGACGGCACAATCCGGTGCTGATGGAGGCGCTGCGCGCACGGGTGAACGCGCCGGTGCTGGCGGCGGAGGATGCGGGCTGGCGCGGCGACTTCCTGGAAGCGGAAGCTTTCGCCTATCTGGCGGTGCGTTCGCGGCGCGGGCTGCCGCTCAGCCTGCCGACCACCACCGGCGTCGCCGCGCCGATGACCGGCGGGAAGTTTCACAAAGCGGGATAATTTCCTCCCCCGCTTGCGGGGGAGGAAAGCAGTGGAACGCTCACTCTTTCTCCGGCACGGCTACGCCCATCGTCTTGGCGGCGTAGTCCTGCACCAGTTCGAGCACGTCGGCCTCGTGCTTGTCGAAGAAGTGGTTGGCGCCTTCGATCTTCTTGTAGGTGACGGTGATGCCGCGCTGGGCGGACAGCCGGTCCACCAGCTTCTGCACGTCCGGCTCGGGTACCACCTGGTCCTTGGTGCCATGCACGATCAAGCCGCTCGCCGGGCAGGGCGCCAAGAAGGCGAAATCGTACATGCTGGCGGGCGGCGCGATGGAGATGAAGCCGGTGATCTCCGGCCGGCGCATCAGCAACTGCATGCCGATCCAGGCGCCGAAGGAAATCCCGCACACCCAGACGAAAGACGGATTGGGATAGAGCGTGTTCATCCAGTCGAGCACGGCGGCGGCATCGGAAAGCTCGCCCGCGCCGGAATCGAAGGTGCCCTGGCTGCGCCCCACGCCGCGGAAATTGAAGCGCACGGTGGTGCAGCCCAGCCCGTGGAACATGTGGAACAGGTCGTAGACCAGCGGGTTGTTCATGGTGCCGCCGAACTGCGGATGCGAGTGCAGGATCAGGGCCATCGGTGCGCCCTGGACCTTCTGGCGCTGATAGCGTGCCTCGATGCGGCCGGCAGGACCGGGAAGGATGATATCAGGCATGGGCGGCGGCTTTCGGCATCATGCGCGTGGGGGCATGGGGTGGGGCTGACGGTGCATTGTGTTTATCAGAGTATGGCAGTCTGGTTCTCCGCAGATTAACTTTTCAATAAAACTCATTTATTTCAATGCCTTATTATAGATGCCAGAGCGCTAAATGCTTAATTCTTGACTGAGGTGGTCAAGAACTCTATATCGGATACCTACGTATCCCGGCCGGTGCCGGGAGGGGAGTTGCTTCTTACACCGAAGCGGCCCCCCGGAAGCAAGCCCGGAATCGCCGCTGGCGGCAATTGGCGGGCCTGGCATGGAGGTGACCATGAGACTGAGCACCAAAGGTCGTTATGCCGTGATGGCAATGGCCGATCTGGCGGCCCATGAGGGCGGAATGCGCCCAGTGTCGCTGGCGGAAATCGCCAAGCGGCAGGAGATTTCCCTGTCCTATCTGGAACAGTTGTTCGCCAAGCTGCGCCGCGGCGGGCTGGTCAAGTCCGTGCGCGGGCCTGGCGGCGGCTACCGCCTCAGCCGGCCGTCCGAGGATGTGCGCGTGGCCGACATCATCCTGGCAGTGGACGAGCCGATCACGGCCACCCGCTGCAAGGAGAACAGCCCCAAGGGGTGCATCGGCGGCACCAGCCGCTGCGTCACCCACGATCTGTGGGAGGAACTGGGCCGGCATATCCATGTCTTCCTGGCGGCGGTCTCGCTGGCCGACGTGGTGGAGAAGCGGGTACTGGGCCGGGCCGGTACGGTGGCGGCAGAGAATGCGCCTGCGGAACTGGACCTGGACGGTAAGGACAACTCCGGGGACGCTCGGGTCGCTGCCGCCTGACAGTCCGTATCCCAAGTTAATAGTCATGGCTTATCTGGATCATAACGCGACATCGCCACTTCGGCCCCAGGCGAGGGCTGCGATGCTGGCCGCGCTGGAGGCGGGGGGCAATCCCTCCAGCGTCCATGTGGCCGGCCGCAAGGCCCGCGCCGCCGTGGAGGATGCGCGCGAGACCGTGGCGATGTTTGCCGGAGCCGGTCCGGGCGACGTGATCTTTACCTCTGGCGGCACCGAGGCGCTGGCTCTGGCGCTCGGCGGCGCGGTCGCCGGGGCGACGGAGGCCGGTGGGCGGATCACCCGGCTGCTCGTCTCGGCCATCGAACATCCGGCGGTGCTGGCCAATGCGGAAGCGGTGGCCCGGCGCACCGGCAGCGTAGGGCTGGAAATCCAGCCAGTGACGGCGGACGGCGTGCTCGATCTGGAGGAGCTCGGCCGGTCCTTGCGCGAGGGCAATGGCCGCGCGCTGGTGGCGGTGATGGCCGCCAACAACGAAACCGGCGTGATCCAGCCGGGCGAACAGGTAGCGGCGCTGACGCGAGAAGCGGGCGCGCTGCTGCTGGTGGATGCGGTGCAGGCTGCGGGCAAGACCGATCTCAAGCCTCTCGCGGCCGCGGCCGATTATCTGGCGCTGTCTGCCCACAAGCTGGGCGGGCCCAGCGGCGTGGGGGCTTTGATCGCCCGCGACGGCGCCCCGCTGGCGCCGCAAGTGCTGGGTGGCGGGCAGGAAAAGCGCCGCCGCGCCGGCACGGAGAACCTTTCCGGCATCACCGGCTTCGGCGCCGCGGCGGCTGCAGCGGCTGCCGCACTGAACGCCGAGGTGCCACGCTTGGCCGCGCTGCGCGACCGCTTCGAGCAGGGTATGATGGCGCTGCTGCCGGACCTCGTGATCTTCGGCGCAGCCGCGCCCCGGCTGGCCAACACGTCCCTTTTCGCCTGGGCGCCGATGAAAGCGGAGACGGCGGTGATGGCGCTCGACCTGGAAGGCGTGATGGTGAGTTCGGGCGCGGCCTGCTCTTCGGGCAAGGTGGCGCGCTCGCATGTGCTTCAGGCGATGGGCGTGCCCGGCGATCTTGCGGCCTCGGCCTTGCGCGTCAGCTTCGGCTGGAACTCGGGCGAGGCGGAGGTCGAGGCCGCGCTGGCCGCATTCGATAAGCTCGCCCGCCGCGCCCGCGCGCGTGCGGCCTGACGGGGACGATATGGCAGCCACGGACACCAAGGAAAAGATTGCGGCCCTCGGCGAGAAGTACAAATACGGCTTCGTCACCGACATCGAGATGGAGCGCGCCCCCAAGGGCCTTTCCGAGGACACCGTCGCCTTCATCTCCGCCAAGAAGGGCGAGCCGGAATGGCTGCTGGAATGGCGGCTGGGCGCCTACAAGCGCTGGCGCGAGATGAAGGAGCCGAACTGGGCCCGCGTGCATTATCCGAAGATCGACTACGAGGACGCCTATTACTACGCTGCGCCCAAGACGGCCGAGAAGCCCAAGAGCCTCGACGAAGTCGATCCCAAGCTGCTCGAAACCTACAAGAAGCTGGGCATCCCGTTGCATGAGCAGATGGCGCTGGCCGGCGTGGCGGTGGATGCGGTGTTCGACTCCGTCTCCGTCGCCACCACCTTCAAGGAGAACCTCAACAAGGCAGGCGTGATCTTCTGCCCGATGTCCGAGGCGGTGCGCGATCATCCCGAGCTGGTGAGGAAATATCTCGGCAGCGTGGTGCCAGTGAACGACAATTTCTTCGCCACGCTGAACTCGGCGGTGTTTTCGGACGGCACCTTCGTCTATGTGCCCAAGGGCGTGCGCTGCCCGATGGAGCTGAGCACCTATTTCCGCATCAACGCCAGCGAAACCGGGCAGTTCGAGCGCACGCTGATCATTGCCGACGAGGGCTCCTATGTGAGTTACCTCGAAGGCTGCACCGCACCCAAGCGCGACGAGAACCAGCTTCACGCCGCGGTGGTGGAGCTGATCGCGCTGGACGGCGCCGAGATCAAATACTCGACGGTGCAGAACTGGTATCCCGGCGACGAGGAAGGCAAGGGCGGCATCTACAACTTCGTCACCAAGCGCGGCGATTGCCGGGGCAAGAATTCCAAGATTTCGTGGACGCAGGTGGAGACGGGCTCGGCCATCACCTGGAAATATCCCTCGTGCATCCTGCGCGGTGACAATTCGCAAGGCGAATTCTACTCCATCGCCATCGCCAACCATTTCCAGCAGGCCGATACCGGCACCAAGATGATCCATCTGGGCAAGAACACGCGCTCGCGCATCATCTCCAAGGGCATCAGCGCCGGGCAGGCGCAGGCCACCTATCGCGGCCTCGTCAGCGTGCATCCCAAGTCCGAGAACGCGCGCAACCATACGCAATGCGACTCGCTCTTGATCGGCGGCAAGTGCGGCGCGCACACCGTCCCCTATATCGAAAGCCGCAACCGCTCGGCGCGCATCGAGCACGAGGCGACGACCTCCAAGATCGCCGACGATCAGCTGTTCTATTGCACCAGCCGCGGCATCCCCCAGGAGGAAGCGGTGGCCCTGATCGTCAACGGCTTTTGCCGCGAAGTGCTGCAGCAGTTGCCGATGGAATTCGCCGTGGAGGCGCAGAAGCTCGTCGGCATCAGCCTGGAAGGCAGCGTGGGATAAAATGTTAGAGATCAAAGACCTTCATGTCGCCGTGGACGGCAAGGAAATCCTGAAGGGGCTCTCGCTCTCGGTTCAGGCCGGGCAGGTGCACGCCATCATGGGGCCGAACGGCTCGGGCAAGTCCACGCTCTCTTATGTGCTGGCCGGGCGCGACGGCTACGAGATCACCTCGGGCAGCATCACCTACAAGGGCGAAGACCTCACCGCGATGAAGCCGGAAGAGCGCGCGGCCAAGGGCATCTTCCTCGCCCTGCAATATCCGGTGGAGATTCCGGGCGTGCCCACGCTCACCTTCCTCAAGACCGCGCTCAATTCCCAGCGCCGCGCCCGCGGCGAGAGCGAGATCGACGCGCTGGGGATGCTCAAGCTGGTGCGCGAGAAGGCGAAGTCCCTCGGCGTCAAAGAGGAGATGCTCAAGCGTGCGCTGAATGTCGGCTTCTCCGGCGGCGAGAAGAAGCGGCTGGAAATCCTGCAGATGGCGCTGTTCGAGCCGGGCCTCGCCATTCTCGACGAAACCGATTCCGGCCTCGACATCGATGCGCTCAAGGTGGTGGCCGAGGGCGTGAACGCGTTGCGCGATCCTTCGCGCGCGATGCTGGTGATCACCCATTACCAACGCCTGCTCAACTACATCGTGCCGGACCGCATCCACGTGCTGGCCAAGGGCCGCATTGTTGCCGAGGGCGGCAAGGAACTGGCGCACGAACTCGAAGCCAAGGGCTATGCCGAGATCCTGAAGGAGACGGCATGAGCGCGCGGACGACCGACGCACTGGCCGAGGCGATCGCGAGCGAGGCGAAGCGCGCCCGCCCGTCCGCCTGGGCCGAGGCGCGGCGCGCGAAGGCGCTGGCCGCGTTCCAGGCCGGCGGCGTGCCGCACCGGCGCGTCGAGGACTGGAAATATTCGGATTTGCGTTCGGCCTTGTCGTCACCTGCAGCGGTGGTGGAAACGGCGCCCGCGCCCGCTCCGTTCGCGGACATTGCCGGCTTGCGTCTCGAAATTCGCGATGGCGTGCTCAGGAGCGATCTGGCCAAGCTGCCGCCGACGCTGGAGGCCTGCGATCTTTCCCAACTCGACGCCGCGCCCGATTGGGTGCGCGCGCAGTTCGGCGCGCAGGACGCCAAGGAGATGGCGGCGGCCTCGCTGGCGCTGATGGCGGGCGGCGTGGCGCTGCGCGTCAAATCCGGCGTCGCGGTCGAGGAACCGCTGCAGCTGAATTTCACCTCGTCGTCGGCGCATCACGCCCGCGTGCTGGTGGTGCTGGAGGACGGCGCATCGCTGACGCTGCTCGAAAGCCATGACAACGCCGCGCCGCTGGCCAATCTCGGTGTCGAGATCGTGTTGGGCGAGAAAGCGCAGCTCACGCATCTGCGGCTGGCGCACAGCGCCGAGACGGCCGTGCAAGTGGAAGAAGTCGCGGTGTCCGTGGCTGCGGGCGGTGCCTATAGGCTGCACGCAGCCGATTTCGGCGCCAAGCTGTCGCGGCTGGAAGTTGCCATCGCGCTCACCGGCGAGACGGCCGAGGCGCAGCTTTCCGGCGTCGCCGTCACGGCGGATACGCGCCACGCGGACGTAACGACGCGCATCGACCACGCCGTCGGCAACACCCATTCGACGCAACTGTTCAAATACGCCGCGGGCGGGCATTCGCGCACGGTCTATCAGGGCCGCATCACCGTGGCGGAAGGGGCCGACGGCACCGACAGCCGCCAGACCGCCAAGGCGCTGCTGCTGTCGCCGCGCGCCGAGGCCGATCTCAAGCCCGAACTCATCATCTTCGCCGACGACGTCAAATGCGCGCACGGTGCGGCGGTGGGCGATCTGGATGCGGAGGCGCTGTTCTATCTGCGCGCCCGCGGCATTCCCGAGGCCGAGGCGCGCGGCCTCTTGATCCGCGCCTTTCTGGAGGACGCGGTTTCCGAAATCGAAAACGAGGCCTTGCGCGGCGCAGTTTGGTCCGCGGTGGAAGCGGCGCTCGCCCGCGCCAGCGAGGCGGCGTCATGAGCGCGCACGCCAAAATCACCGCCTTCGATCCGGTGGCCGCGCGTGCAGGTTTTGCCATCCTCGGCCGCGAGGTTTACGGCCGGCCGCTGGTCTATCTCGACAATGCCGCCTCGGCGCAGAAGCCGCGCCAGGTGCTCGACGCCATGCGCGATTTTGCGCAGGACGAATATGCCAACGTCCATCGCGGCGTGCATTATCTCTCCGCCGCGTCGACCGAGCGCTACGAAAGCGCGCGCGAGGCGGTGCGCCGGTTCCTCAACGCCCGCGCGGCCGACGAGATCGTCTTCACCAAAGGCGGCACCGAAGCCATCAATCTGGTGGCGGCGAGTTTCCTCGCGCCCAAACTCCAGCCCGGCGACGAGATCGTGCTCTCCGTCATGGAGCATCATTCCAACATCGTGCCCTGGCATTTCCTGCGCGAACGCCAGGGCGCGGTGCTCAAATGGGTGGATGTGGGCGACGACGGCTCGCTGGACGTCGAAGCGGTCGAGGCCGCCATCGGTCCCAAGACCAAGCTGGTGGCGATCGCGCACATGTCGAACGTGCTGGGTACGGTCGCGCCGCTGAAGGAAATCGTGAAACGCGCGCACGAAAAGGGCGTGCCGGTGCTGGCCGACGGCTGCCAGGGCGCGGTACACGAAATCGTGGACGTGCAGGATCTCGACATCGATTTCTACGCCATCACCGGGCACAAACTTTACGGCCCCACCGGCATCGGCGCGCTTTATGGCAAGCGCGCGCACCTGAAGGCCATGCGGCCTTACAACGGCGGCGGCGAGATGATCCGCGAAGTGACGCGCGAGGTTGTCACCTATGCCGATCCGCCCGCGCGCTTCGAAGCCGGCACGCCGCCGATCATCGAGGCGGTGGGGCTGGAGGCGGCACTGGCCTATCTGTCAGCGCTCGACCGCGAAGCGGTGGCCACGCACGAGCGCGACCTGTACGCCTATGCGCGCGAGAGCGTGCGCCGCTTCAACTGGCTGAAGCTGATCGGCGATGCGCCGGGCAAGGGCGCCATCCTCTCCTTCGAGGCCGAAGGCATGCACGCACACGACCTGGCGACGATCCTCGACCGCGAAGGCGTGGCAGTGCGCGCCGGCCATCACTGCGCACAGGTGCTGATGGACCGCTTCGGTGTAATTTCCACCACACGCGCCTCCTTCGCGCTCTACAACACGCGCAGCGAGGTCGATGCCCTGGTGGCGGCGCTCGCCAAGGCGCAGAAGATTTTGGGTTGAGCTGATGGACGACAGTTTGCGCGAACTATACCAGGAAGTGATCCTCGATCATTCGCGGCATCCCCATCATTATGGCGCGCTCGAGGGCGCCAGCCATGTGGGCGAGGGTTACAATCCGCTGTGCGGCGACCGGGTAAAAATCTATCTGACGGTTGATTCCGGGGGCCGCATTACCAATATCACATTTGAAGGCAAGGGCTGCGCCATCTCGCAGGCTTCCGCCTCGCTGATGACCGACGCGCTGATCGGGCGGACCGCCGCCGAGGCGGAACGGTTGATGGGCGGATTCCTGCATCTGGTGAAGGGAGAAGAGGCGGGCGGCCTTGCCGACGAGGACCGCGAAAGGCTGGAGGCGATGGCCGGTGTCTCTGCCTTTCCCATGCGCGTGAAGTGCGCGACATTGGCCTGGCACACGATGAAGTCGGCCCTGGAGGGCGGCGACGCCGCGAAGAGTGAATGAGTGCGGAAGCTGAACCCGCGGAGGCGATTCCGCAGATGAGCGCCGAAGAGCTGGAAGATTTCACCGCCAAGCTGGTGGCGGCGCTCAAGAGCGTCTACGACCCGGAAATCCCGGTGGACATTTACGAACTCGGGCTGATCTACAAGGTCGAGGTAGCGGATAACAAGGACGTGGACGTGGACATGACCCTGACCGCGCCCGGCTGCCCGGTGGCGGGCGAGATGCCGGTGATGGTGCAGAATGCCCTCGAAACCGTCGAGGGTATCGGCAAGATCACGGTCAACATGGTGTTCGAACCGCCGTGGACGCCGGACCGCATGAGCGACGTCGCGAAACTCGAACTCAACATGTATTGAGGAGGGCCAGCGATGACGACGACGATCGAAGCAAAACCCAAACGGACCCGGCCCCAGCCCGTGCGCCTGACTGTGGCGGCGGCCGCGCGCCTGCGCCAGATCATGGCGGACGCGGAAGGCAAGTACCAGGGCGTGCGCGTGGGCGTCAGCAACGGCGGTTGCGCCGGCATGAGCTACACGATGGACTATGCCGAGGCGCCCGGCCCGCTTGACGAAGTGATCGAGGACCAGGGCGTGAAGATCTTCGTGGAGCCCAAGGCGATCCTGTTCCTGCTGGGAACGGAAATGGACTATGTGCGCGAGAAGCTCGCCACCCGCTTTGTGTTCAACAATCCGAACCAGACCTCCGCCTGCGGCTGCGGCGAGAGCGTGGCGATCACGCCGGCGCAGGAAGCCGAATAAGCAATCCGAACGGCAAGCGACGAATAGCGAATGGGTTCGCTCCCCATTCGCTATTCGCGCATTTGCTGCTGGCGCTTACCAGAGCCGCACGCGCTGGTCCGGCGCCAGGTAATATTTCTGACCCGACTGGACGTCGAAGGCCTTGTACCAGGCATCCAGATTGCGCGTGGCGCCGATGGCGCGGAACTCGCCCGGGCTGTGCTCGTTGGACAGGAGCTGAGCCCTGAGCGCGCCGTCGCGATACTTGCCGCGCCAGATCTGGGCGTAAGACAGGAAGAAGCGCTGATCGCCGGTGTAGCCATCGAGCACCGGCGCGGGCTTGCCGTCCAGCGAGAGATGGTAGGCCTTGTAGGCGATGGTCAGGCCCGCCAGGTCGGCGATGTTCTCGCCCATGGTGAAGGCGCCGTTGATGTGGACGCCGGGCAGGGGCTCGTAGGAATCGTACTGCTTGCCGAGCGCGGAGACGCGGGCTTCGAAGTTCTTGCGGTCGGTCGGCGTCCACCAGTTCTCCAGCTTGCCGTCGCCGTTGTATTTCGAGCCCTGGTCGTCGAAGCCGTGGCTGATCTCGTGGCCGATCACCGCGCCGATGCCGCCGTAGTTCACGGCGTCGTCGGCGTTGGCGTCGAAGAAGGGCGGCTGCAGGATCGCCGCCGGGAACACGATCTTGTTGGCCGTGGGATCGTAATAGGCGTTGACCGTCTGCGGGGTCATGTCCCATTCGCTCTTGTCCACGGGCTGATCGAGGCGCTTGAGCCGGCGGTTCCATTCGAACCGGGCGCCGCGCTCGATGTCGCCGACGAGATCGTTGCGCGTCACGTCATAGGCCGAATAGTCGCGCCACTTGTCGGGATAGCCGATATAGGGCGTGAATTTGGCCAGCTTCTCCAGCGCTTTCTTGCGGGTTTCCGGCGTCATCCAGTCCAGCGTCTGGATGTCGGCGGCGTAGGTCTTCAGCAGGTTCGCCACCAGCGCCTGCGCCTTGGCCTTGGCTTGCGGCGGGAAATATTTGGCGACGTAGAGCTTGCCGAGGGCAAAACCCAGTGTGCCGTCGAGCAGGTGTACGCCGCGCGTCGCGCGGGGCAGCTGCTGGGTATTGCCGCGGACGACCTTGCCGTAGAAGGCGAAGTTTTCTTCGTCGATCTTCTTGGGCAGATAGGGCGCATAGCTGCTCAGGAAATGCACAGTCAAATAGTCGCGCCACACCGGCACCGGCGTCTCGGCGAAGATCTTGGCGAGTTTCGGAAAGGCGGTGTTCTCGGCGATGATGACCTTGCGCTCGCCCTTGGGCGATTTCAGCGGGATGTCCGCTTCCTTGAGGAACACCGCCCAGGGAAATTGCGGCGCGTATTTTTCGAGGGCCAACACCGTCATCGGATTGTAGGTCTTGGTGGCGTCGCGGCGCTCGGCATTGGGCCATTCGGCCTTGGCAATGGCCAGTTCGAGGGCATAGACGCGCTCGGCACGCTGCTCGGTGTGCTTGTCGCCGGTGAAGGCCAGCATCGTTGCCAGGTATTTTCTGTAGGCCTCGCGTGTCGCCACCAGCGCCTTGTCGTCGCGCAGGTAATAGTCGCGGTCCGGCAGGCCGAGGCCGCCCTGCATCAGGTTCACCGAATAGGCGTCGGGGTTCTTGTCGTCCACGCCGATATAGAGGTTGTAGGGGGCGTCGATCTGCAGCTTGATCGAACCCATCGCGCGCGCCACATCGCGATGCGTCTTGAGATGCGCCAGATAACCCAGATCGGCCTTCACCGGCTCAAGGCCGCGCGAATCGATCTGCTTCTGGTCGAGGAAGGCGTCATAGAGATCTCGCAGCTTCTTCTCGTCGGGCGTGAGCTGGTCATAGGGCTTGGCGGCCAGTGTGGCCACGATCGCCTTCATCCGATCTTCGCTGAGGATGGCCAGATCCTGGAACGAGCCGGTGCTGGAGCGGTCGGCCGGAATTGCCGCCGTCTTGAGCCAGGTGCCGTTGACGTAGTCGAAGAAGTTGTTCCCTGGCTTCACGCTGCGGTCCATATCGGAGAGATCGACGCCCCATTGGCCCAAGGTCGCCTTGGGCGCGGGCGGGGCGGCGGGCTTCTGCGGCGGAACGGTGGTGGTGGCGCAGGCGGCGCAAATCACGCTCGCGAGCAGAACCAGGCTGCGTTTCATCTTGTCGTCTCCAAATTGGACTGGACGCGGCAGAACGGGCCGCGCGGCGATTCCCTCAATGAAGTGCGGATTGGGCAACAGAATAACGCCGCGCGCAAGTCACGGAGCCGTGCGCGCAACGGTCTGTCTTTCGGAGGGCGCCGGCATTCGGATTCTTGCGGAGCGTCCGGCTTCAATGGCCCCGGAATTTGGCCGGGCGCTTTTGCAGGAAGGCGGTCACGCCCTCGACGAAGTCTTCGGTGCGTCCCGCGCGCTGCTGCATCTGCCGTTCGAGATCGATTTGCACTTCGTAGGAATTGTTCGGGCTGTCGCGATAGAGCTGGCGGATCATCGCCAGGGTCGCGGTGGGGCCGTCAGCCAGCCGGCGGGCGAGGGCGAGCGCATCGTCGATCAGCGTGGCGTCGTCGCACACCCGGTTGATGAGGCCCCATTCGAGGGCGGTCTGGGCCGGTAGCTTCTCCGCCAGCAGCGACAATTCCCTGGCGCGCGCCAGCCCGATCAGGCGCGGCAGCAGCCAGGTCGAGCCGCCATCCGGCACCAGGCCGATGCGGGCGAAGGCCTGGAGAAAATAGGCCGAACGCGTTGCGATGATGATGTCGCCCATCAGCGCGATGCTCATGCCGATGCCGGCTGCGGCGCCGTTGACGGCGGTGACGATCGGCATGTTCAGATCGCGCAGCCGTCGCAGCAGCGGATGATAGGCCGTTTCGAGCGCGTTGCCGGTATCGCGTGCATCGACGGCGGAAGGATCGGCATCGGCAAGGTTGGCACCCGAGCAGAAGCCGCGCCCTTCGCCTGTGATCACCAGCGCGCGGAAACCGCTTTGCGGGTCGCTGACGTGCCGCAGGGCCTCGGTCAGGCCGCCGACCATGCCCACGGACGCGGCATTCAGCGTTTCGGGGTGGTTGAGCGTGAGCACGGCGACGGTGCCGTGCGCGACGACGTGGGCGCGTTCGAAATCTTTCCGCATGGGTGGTCCTCGATGGTTGTCGAGGCAAGCATAAGCGCAAGCCCGGGGAGGGGAAAGCGCTTGTGTCAGGCGGCCGCGACGCTGCCTTTGTCGTCTGATACCGTGCTCCTGACGCAGTTCCGCCCGGCGTTCTTGGCGGCGTAAAGGCAGGCATCGGCGCGCTGGATCAACGACGAGGGCGCTTCCGTTGCGTCAAGCTCTGCAGCGCCGATGGAGATGGTGATGGTGCCCAGGATGTCGCCGGTCGATTTCTTGACCAGTTTCTTGTTCTCCACGTTGCCGCGAATCTGGTCGGCGAGCCGCACGGCTGCTTCCAGTGGCGCACCCCGGATGATGACCACGAACTCCTCGCCGCCGTATCGTGCCGCCGTATCGCGCCCCTTGACGTTCTCGGAGAGGCAATTGGCGACGAGCCGCAGCACCTGGTCGCCGGTCTGGTGGCCGAAGGTGTCGTTGAAACTCTTGAAGTGATCGATGTCGCACATCAGCAGCGACAGCGGCTCGTGGTTTTCGCGTGCCTGGCGGATGGCCGAACTCAGTTCGGTGTCGAAGGCCTTGCGGTTGGCGATGCCGGTCAACGGATCGGTGAGGCTTTCCTTGCGCACGTCGTCGAGCTTGGTTTTCAACTCGGCCACTTCGCGCGAGGAGTTCTGAAGTTCGCTTTCCAGCGCCGCGGTGCGCTCTTCCATCGTGCGCGTGGCCTTGATGAGCCCGTCCACCAGCTTACGCACGCCCTGGGGAGTTTGAGCGGCGCCGAGTTCGCCGGTGGCCGCGGACAGCGCCTTGCCGTAGTCGACCGTCTCCCGCCCGGCCTTTTCCAGTTTGCCGAGCATGGCGTCCAGAGTTTCGGCCACGCTTTCGCCGACCGAATCCATCGCCTCTTCCAGCCGCGCCTTGGCGAAGAACCGCCGGCGCAGATCGTCGAGCACCGCGGGCGTGAAGGCCTTGCGCCCCGCGATCATGTCGCCGATGACGCGCGAGACTGCCGGGTTGTCGCCGGAGGCAAAGGCGAAGAACAACTCGAAATTTTCCGGGGAGGGTTCGACCGCGCGCTCCGCCATCAGCCCGATCGCCGTCTTTGCCAAAGCCTGCGCGCGCTCGTAGCGATTCACGGTTTTCCCCACGCGTGTCACCGGGTTCTCCGGCGTCATGTCCTTGGCCAGACAATGCTCCGTCGAGGTGAAAGAAAGCGTTAAGGCCACCGCAAAACCTGCAAAAATCCGTGTCCTGGGGATTGCAGCCGCGTGGGCGGGCTGCTCTATTTGACAAAACGTCAGCCCCGAAAGCGGAGGATCCGGCGATGAGCATGGCACAGGCAAAACCCGTCAGCACAGGCAACAGCCCAGCCGGCCGGACCATGCAGGCGGTGCTGGAGGCCCAGCGCCGGGCCCATCTCAAGGCCGGCCCGCCCAGCGCCGAACAGCGCATCGAGTGGCTCGACCGCGCCATCGGCCTGCTCTTCGGCCACCAGGACGCCATCGCCGAGGCCCTGAGGGAGGATTTCGGCCACCGCTCGGTGGACGCCACGCTGCTGACGGATGTGGGGGGCTCCATCGGCCCGCTTAAGCACGCCAGGGCGCATTTGCGGCGCTGGATGGTGCCGGAGAAGCGCAAGGTCAACCCGGCGCCGCTGGCGCTGTTCGGCACCCGGGCGCGGGTGGAGTACCAGCCCAAGGGCGTGGTCGGGGTCATCAGCCCGTGGAACTTCCCGGTCAATCTCACTTTCGCGCCGCTGGCCGGCATCTTCGCCGCCGGCAACCGCGCCATGATCAAGCCCTCCGAGTTCACGCCGCACACCTCCGAGCTGATGGCGCGCATGTTCCGCACCGCCTTCGACGAAACCGAGGTCGCGGTGTTCACCGGCGGGCCGGAGGTGGGGCAGGCGTTCTCGAAGCTGGCCTTCGACCATCTGCTGTTCACCGGCGCCACCTCGATCGCCTATCACGTCATGCGCGCGGCGGCGGAGAACCTGGTGCCGCTGACGCTGGAACTGGGCGGCAAGTCGCCGGTGATCGTCGGCCGCTCGGCGGACCTGGAACTGGCGGCCAAGCGGGTGATGTTCGGCAAGACGCTGAACGCCGGGCAGATCTGCCTGGCGCCGGACTACATGCTGGTGCCGGAGGAACGGGCGGGCGATTTCGTTGCCGCGGCGGGGAAGGCGGTGAGCGCGATGTTCCCCACGCTCAAGGACAATCCCGATTATACCTCGGTGGTGAACCAGCGGCACTACGACCGGCTGATGGGTTATCTCGACGACGCCAGGGCCAAGGGCGCAGAGATTGTGGAACTCAATCCGGCGAAAGAGGATTTCACGCAGCAGCCGTTCCACAAGATCCCGCCGACGCTCGTGCTCAATCCCAGCGACGACATGAAGATCATGCAGGACGAAATCTTCGGCCCGCTCCTGCCGGTGAAGACCTACAGCAAGACCGAGGATGCGCTGGCCTATGTCAACGCGCATCCGCGGCCGCTGGGGCTTTATTATTTCGGCAGCGACTCTGCCGAAGAAAAGACGGTGCTGACGCGCACCACCTCGGGCGGCGTCTCGGTCAACGACGTGGTGTGGCATGTCTCGATGGAAGATTTGCCGTTCGGCGGCATCGGCCCGGCAGGCATGGGTGCCTATCACGGCATCGACGGCTTCAAGACCTTCAGCCACGCCAAGGCGGTGCTGCGCCAAACCAAGATGGACATCACGGCCATGCTGCGCCCGCCCTATGGCGCCAAGTTCCGCAAGTTCCTCGCCACGCAGATCAAACGCTGAAACGGGTTCTTCGCTCGCGAGGGGGAATCGGCGTTACCACGCTACGCTCGCGGGCGTGACGAACGCGGCTTCGGTCGTCACCCGCCGCGCGCGCCCGTCACAGGCGCGGCAGGCGGGCATTGATCACTGCACAACGCTTCTCCACCCGCACGGCATGGAACGCGCGATCGAGGACGGCATCAAGCTCGTCTACCCGTTCCAGCGTCGCCGCAAACGCGCCGCCGGCGCTCGCTGCGATCCCGGCATAGTCCGAATCCGGTTCGAAACTGACGTCCAGCTTGTTGGCGCGGCTGGCGTAACCGGCGGGGTGCACCGCCAGGGCCGAAAGTTTCGGCGATTTCCAGCCGCCATTGTTGAAGATGACAGTCAGGAACGGCGTGGCGTAGCGCCGCGCGATCCAATGTACGCTGGAGGGCACCGAGAACATGTAGCTGCCGTCTCCGGTGAAAGCGATCACGGTCTTGTCGGGGCAGGCGAGCTTTGCGCCGATGGCCGCGCCGCCGTGCCAGCCCAGCGAGCCGCCGCCGCTCGCGAAGATCGTGCCCGGCCGTTCAGGGCGCAGGTGATTGAGCACGGTGGGAAAATTCGAAACGCTTTCGCTGAGCACCAGGCAGTTTTCATCAAGACGCTGGCGGACGGCGGCCACGAGCGATTCCGGCGTCAGGATGGCGCCGCGCCGCTCGCGGCGGTCGAGCATCTCCCGGCGGGCATCGTGCAGCGCGGTCCACAGCACGCGGCTGGACGCATTGCTTTTGGCCTCCGCGCTGTTGTGATCCAGCCAGCCGTTGATCTGGGACAAGGCGGTTTCGGCATCGGCAGCAAAGCGGCGGACGGCCGGGATATACCACAGGGGCATCTGCTCCTTGAGCGGATCGACATCGATATGAAAGATGCGGGCATCCGGGCGCGGCGCGCTGACGCTGGGAATCCAGGGCACGTCGCTGTCGGCGACGAGGATCACATCCGCCTTCGCCAGCGCTTCGTTCTGCTGCGGCTCGTTCCACTGATTGCCGAGGTAAAGGCGATTGTCGTGCGGGAAGTTGACGTAATTGGGCACCGATTCCAGCACGCCGGCGCCGAGGCGCTCGCAGAGCCGCACCAGTTCGCCGACCGCCGCCGGATTGCGCCCGAGATAGGAGGCCACCACCAGTGGCGCCTTCGCGCCCAGCAGCGCCGCCGCGATCTCGCCGGCTGCAGCGGGCGGCAGCGCCGGCGGCGCCACCGCTTGCCAGTGCTCGCGGTTGAGCGTCACCCGTGGCGCCTCGGCTTCGAGGATTTCCCGCGCGCCGGTCAGATAGACGGGGCCTTTGGGATCGCTGCAGGCGAATTGCAGCGCGCGGTTGACGAGCTGCGGGATGTTGGCAGTGGTGCGGATTTCGTTGGTGTAGCGCATGTAGCCGCGGACGATGCCGCGCTGGTCGTGCACGTCCTGAATCCATTGGATGAACTCGTTCCGGCTGCCTGCGAGTTCGCCTTCCTGCGTGAAAGGCGAGGTTCCGGCGAAGACGAATACCGGCGCCCGGCCTTTGGCAGCATTATGCACCGCGCCGGCCAGCGCCTGGGTTCCGCACTCGACATGCACCAACACCGCCTGGGCGCGTCCCGAAACCTGGGCAAAACCGTGCGCCGCGCTCAGGGCCACCATCTCGTTGGGGCAGGTGACGATCTGCGGCAGCTTGCGGCCGTGGGCGCGCGCTTCCGCGATGGCCTCCACGATCCCCGGATGGTCGCTGCCGAGATTCACGAAGATGTACTCGATGCCCGCGCTTTGCAGCGCGTCGAGCAGCGCCATGCTTCCCGTATAGCGCGTCGCGGCATCCGGCGCGGCCGTGGTCGGGGCACTCACGGCGTCGTCGTCTCGCGCCCGCGTCATCGCCAGCTCCAGATATCGGTTTCCGGTCTGGCAAAGAAATACACGTAAACGCCCGGATCGCAACAGATCGGGCTTGCCTGCGGACCGGGGCCGCGAATCGGCCACCGCCACTGGAACCCCGGCCAGTCGTCTGCTAATGCACGCAGTACAGATAGCAGGGAGACGCGGAATGGAACGGCACCCTTTTGAGCCGAAACTCGAGTATGCGTTCACGATTTCGATCGAGCTTGCGGGCGTTCAATGGGTACGGCCGACTTCGATGGGCGCCACCCGCGCGGCTGTCTATGCGGCGGCGGGCAAGGTCGAGGGGCCACGGCTCAACGGCCGCGTCATCCCGATGTCGGGCGGCGATTTTCCGCTGGTGCGTCCCAACGGCGTCATCGACTTCGATGCCCGCTACCTGCTGGAGGCGGACGACGGCGCGATCATCTATCTGCAAAACCGCGGCTATCGCTGGGCCGGCGAAGAGGTCATGGCCAGGATGGCACGCAACGAAGCCGTCGATCCGCGCGACTATTACATGCGGGTGTCGCCGAAATTCGAGGCTCCCGAGGGTCCGCATGAATGGCTGAGCCGGCATGTCTTTGTCGGCGTGGCCGAGAAGCTGCCGGGCGCGAACAGCATTCACTATTTCGTCGTGCTCTGAATCGTCTGCGCGGTTGCCGGACGGCATCCGGTGCCGCGTGCCTGAGGCGTGAAGCACTTCGGCCTAGCTTGCGCGTTGCGGATGCCGCTCGAGATATTTTTTCAATGCCTGCGCCTGATTGTGCACCGGGTCACGGGCCGAGTAGAGCAGGGTCACGTCTTTCTCCGCCAGCAGCGCGCGCAACGTGTTCACCGGCTCGGGCGCGGCGTCGAGTTCCGACCAGTAGCGCTTGCAGAATTCCGTCCAGCGGCCGGGTTCATGGCCGAACCATTGGCGCAGCGCCGTGCTGGGCGCCAGTTCCTTGAGCCACAACGCCCCCTTCAGGTCTTCCTTGCGAACGCCACGCGGCCAGATGCGGTCGACCAGAACGTCAGCGCCGCCACCCGGCTGGCGCGGTTCGTAGACCCGTTTGACGCTTAACGTTCCCATACGGTGCAGCCTCAACGGTGCGGTGTGATGGTCAACCGGTGCTCCAGGCGAGCGGGCGCATCATGCCTGCGATCTTGCAGGCCTGTTTAACATAGCCGTAAGGGAACAGCTGAAATAGCTGTTCCTTGGCGATCTTCTTGTCGACGTGCAACGCATCGGCGAGAAATCCGGTGACGTGCCGCACGTCGGGCGCAACCTGATGCTCGTTCCAGTATTCGCGCATGAAGCGGAGAACCCGCCAGTGCTCGTCACCGAGCGCGATGTCTTCCTCCGTCGCGAGCGCGCCCGCAATCTGTTCGTCCCAGCTTGCGGGGTCGAGCAGGTAACCCTCGGGGCCGCGTCGCGCGTTGATCTGGCTCGGGTTCGGGTCTGCAGCCATCGGTCTGCCTCACGTTGCCGTTCTTGACGCCCTGTGCGCCGGCGGCCCGAAGCCTGATCGGCCTGAAGCCGCACAGTTTGTCGCACCCGTCCTTAAGATAGATCAATAATATTGCTTTCCGGCGAAGCTAGCAATAGCTTCACAAAGAGGTATTTGTCATACATGTTCAATCACAAGGGGCCGGTCCGGCGGCATGGTTCATAGGGAGTGAGAGAATGACAACACAAACCGTTGCTGCTGCTGCATCCGACTCGGATCCGGTCGGCAGCGTTCTAAAATGGACGCTGATCGTGGTGGCGGCCCTGTGCTTCGCGGCGCTGGGCTGGACCGTGAAGCTGACTTATGAGGAGGCGCCGCCCTTTCCGGACGCCTTCGTGAGCACGAACGGCACGCCGGTGATGACGGCCGGGGATATCATCGCGGGCAAGTCGGGCTTCCAGAAGGCCGACCTGATGGACTATGGCAGCATCTACGGCATGGGCTCCTATTTCGGCGAGGACTACACCGCCGACAATCTGGTGCGCGTGGCGAAGCTGACCGAGGACAACATTGCGCAGGCGCGCTACGGCAAGGCTCTTTCTGCCCTGCCGGACGACCAGCAGGCCGCGGTCAAGGTCGCCATGCAGAAGGCTCTGCAGGGCGTAGACCTTACGCAGAAAACGTCCGTCATCCCCGATGCGCTGGCCTCGGCCATCACCACGCGGCGGGCACAGATCGCGCAGTCCCTCCTGCGTCCGGATTACGCCAAGGGCTGGTCCACGGCCCACAGCCTCGATGCGCACACTGCTGCGCAGACGGCGGACTTCCTGATCTATTCCTCGCTGACCACGGTGGCGCGGCGGCCGGGCAGCACCGCCTCCTGGACCCAGAACTGGCCTTTCGAGCCACTGGTCGGCAATACGCCGACCACCGCCACCTTCGAATGGACGTGGATCAGCTTCTGCTTCGTCTTCTTCGCCTTTGGCGCGGTGATCTTCATCTATGAGCGCTTCCTCAACGGGCACGACGTCGGGCCGATGGACCCGGTACTGGCCAAATTCCGCCCGCTGACCCCGAGCCAGCGGCGCATCTGGAAATACTTCCTGGTGGTGGCGGCCGTGTTCCTGGTGCAGATCCTGGCCGGCGCGATTATGGCGCATTACTACTCGGACCGGGCCAGCTTCTATGGCCTGCCGGTGGACCGCTACCTGCCGTTCAACTTCCTGCGTGACGTGCACATCCAGTCGCCGATCGTGTGGATCGGGCTGTCGTGGATCGGCGCGGGATTGTTCCTGGCGCCTGCCATCAGCGGCAAGGAAGCCAAGGGTCAGGGCTTTCTGGTCGAGGCGCTGTTCTGGGTGACGCTGTTCGTCGTTGCCGGTGCGCTGATCGGCAATTATCTGGGCATCATGGGCTATATCGGCAAGAGCTGGTTCTGGTTCGGCAACCAGGGCCTGTCCTACATCCAGATCGGCCGGGCCTGGCAGATCGGCTTCTTTGCCGGCCTCTCCATCTGGAGCATCCTGGTGTTCCGGGCGATGTGGCCGCACGCCAATGCGGTGGGCAAGACCCTGCGCGAACTGGTGACGGGCCGCATCACCCTCGAACACCTGATCTGGGTTTCGACCGCCAATATCGCGCTGCTCTATGCCTGCGGCATGGTTCCGCTGACCGGAGTCGAGAAATCGTTCACCATCACCGATTTCTGGCGCTGGTGGGTGGTGCATCTGTGGGTCGAGCAGTCCTTCGAGTTCTTTGCGGCCTCCATCAGTGCCTATCTGTTGATGGCTCTGGGACTGGTGCCGCGCAAGCTGGCCGAACGCGCCGTCTATTTCGAGCTGATCCTGATCTTCGTCGGCGGCGTGCTGGGCACGGGGCACCATTACTACTGGGCCGGCGCGCCGGGCCTGTGGGTTCCGGTGGGCACGATGTTCTCCTTCATCGAGGTGTTGCCGCTGATGTTACTCGTGGTCGAGGCCATCCAGCAGCGCCGCCTGATCAAGGAGAATGCGCAGTTCAAGTACGGCCTCGCCTATACCTACATCATCGGCGCGGCGTTCTGGAACTTCGTTGGTGCCGGCGTGTTCGGCGGTGGCACGCTCAATGCGCCGCTTGCCAACTACTACGAGCACGCCACGTTCCTCACGCTCAACCATGCGCACACTGCGCTGTTCGGCGCCTTCGGACTGCTGGGCCTCGGGCTGATCTACTTCTGCCTGCGCTATCTGGCGGGCGACGAGCATCCCTTCAGCGAGAAGGCCGGGCGCTGGGCCTTCTGGCTCTACAATGGCGGGCTGGTGCTGTGGATCGTGCTCAACTTCTACCCCATCGGCTGGATGCAGTTGGATGCAGTGTATGAGCACGGCCTGGCCTATGCCCGCAGCAACGCCTTCTACAACACTACGTTGTTCTGGCAGTGGATGCGCATGCCGGGCGACGTCGTCTTTGCCCTCGGCGCGCTGCTGATGGCGGGAGACTTCATCGTCAAGTTGCGGCCGCTTTTGCCGAAGTCTGTCGGCGGCGTACGCGTACCGCAGAAAGTCGCCAAGTCTGCGGCATGACGAGGAAGGGGCGGGCCTTGCGTGCGTAATACGCGAGGCCCGCCGCTTTTACAGGACATCCAACGTAAAGGGGAGGATCATGGCTGGCATTCACGAGTATATGAGCAGGCACCACGAGCTGTGTGACGGCATCTTTGGCCGCGCGAAGAAAGCCGCAACGGGAAACGACTGGGCAGGCACGGAACGGGACTGCAAGGCGTTTCTGCAGCAGATCAATCAGCATATCGATGCCGAAGAGAACCTGCTGTTTCCTGCGTTCGAGGACAAGACCGGCATGACCGGCGGGCCGACCCAGGTGATGCGCATGGAGCATGCCCAGTTGCGCGAGTTGTTCGAAGAGATGCTGGCGGCCATAGGCGGCAAAGAGGCTGACCGCTATCTGCGCAATGCCGATCTCGTCGCCGCGCTGCTGCACGAGCACAATATGAAAGAGGAGAACATCCTCTATCCCATGCTCGACAATTTGCTTGGCGCAGAAGCCGCCGGCCTGCTGGCGCAGGTGGAGGACATGCTCGCCTGACGGCGCGAGTTGCCGCCGTCCTGCCGGAGCCCCCACCACCGGTTGTTCCGGGGGCGGGAGAGTTGACGCTGGCAAGTTTCTGTTGCATGGGAAACGGCTTCGGGCATCACCGACATCTGCCGAACGGCAAGATGTCGGCCTGGGGCGCTGCCATGCAATCGAAGTTGACCGCCACCGATCTTCAGATCATCGCCTGCAGTCCGGTGTTTTGCGGCCTGTTGCCCGGGCTCGTGGACGAGGTTGTGGCGCCGGCTACCGCCGTTTCGTTGAGACGTCAGGAACCGATTGTGCGGCAGGGCGATCCGGCGAGCGCGTTTTACATCGTCATCGACGGTTGGGTTAAGCTTTACCGCAACAGTGCCTCCGGCGACGAATCGATCATCGAGATCATGTCGCAGGGTGGCAGTTTCGGGGAGGTCGATGCGCTGACGGGGCAAACGTATTTCTTCGGCGCCGACGCGGCGAGCGACGTCCGGCTGGCGTGGATTCCCGCTGGCCATGTGATCCGCGGCATCGCTGCCAGACCGGAACTCGCGCTGTCGCTGATGCGCTCGATATCGCAGCACGTTCACTACCTCGTCCAGCAGGTCGAGCAGCTCAAGGCGCAATCCGTCGTGCAGCGGGTTGCCGAGTTTCTCGTCTCCCTCTCGCCCGAAAAAGAGGGCCCATGCACATTGGCTTTGCCTTACGGCAAGGTGCTGATTGCCGGCCAGCTCGGCCTGATGCCCGAGTCCCTGTCGCGCGCCTTTGCGCGGCTGCGGTCCATCGGCGTGGAGGTTGGCGCAGGTCGGGTCGCGGTCAACGATATGGCAAAGCTGCGGCAGTTGGCTGCTGACAGCCGCAATGCGGTGCGGGCGACGCTGCAGCCATAGCTCAGATGCAATGTGGGCAATTTCGCAGGTGATATCGGCCGCCGCGCAGAAGCGTGACGCTGCGCGTCATCTGCCGTCTGCTGACAGCAGCCGGGAAACGATACGCCGCGCCACTGCGCCGGCCGCAATCCGCCGGTAGTTTGCGGGGGCGACGGTCGTGCGCATCGGCTGAACCTGTTTTTGCACCAGTTTGTCGATTTCCTGCAGGGCCTGCTCGTCGAGCGCCCGCCCGGCAAAGCGCTCCGTCCCGTCCAGGAGAAACGGCCGGGAGTTGGTGCCGGTCAGCGCAATACGGAGCGCGCCGACCCTGCCGTCCGCCTGCGAGAGCGCCGCGGCCACGCCGGCGAGCGGATAATCGATGCTGCCGCGCTGACGGACCTTCTCGTAGAGAGAGGGTGGTGGCGCCTTCGGCAGATGCACGGCGGTGACGAGCTGGCCGTCTTTCAGGGCGAGATGGGCGCGGCCGTCCTCGACGTAAAGTTCGGATAACGGTATCCGCCGCGTGCCGCCGGCGTCCGCAATCTCGACCTCGGCGTTCAGGACCAGCAGCGCTGGTGCCAGATCGCCGGTGTAGGCGGCATGGCACCGTGCCCCTTTGGGCGCAACGCGGCAGGTGTCGCCGCGATGCTTCAGGCAATAGGCATTGGCGCTGCGCCACCATTCGCTTTGATTGTAGTAGATGCAGCGGGTGTCGAGACAAAGATTGCCGCCGACCGTACCCATCACGCGGTGTCCGGGCCCGGCAATCGCCTCGGCCGCCTGTGCCAGTGCCCGATAGGAACCGGCGATGGTGGCGTCGCCCGTCAGATCGGAAATGGTTGTACCGGCCCCGATCGTAACGCCGTCTTCACGCGTCTCCATCTTTCGAAGCCCGGTAATTCCAGACAGGTCGATCAAAACGTCCGGCGCGCTGATGCCGTGGCGCAGGTTGACCAGCATATCCGTGCCGCCGGCAAGGAAGTGACTGGCGGCATGCGCGCGCTTCAGGGCGATGGCTTCTTCGATGCTGGAAGGGCGGGCCAGGCGAAACTCCGGGACGGGCGCGGTCATGGTGTCACCTCCAGCCGGCTGCGAAGCCTGGCGTTGCGGCGGCGTTGAATGAGCGCATCCATGACCCTGTCCGGTGTTGCGGGAAGTTCGTTGAGGTCGATGCCGATGGCGTTGGCAATGGCATTCACCAGCGCAGGAGGAAAGCCCGACAGCGGACTCTCGCTCGCTTCCTTGGCACCGAAGGGGCCGTTGGGATCGTGGCTTTCGACGATCTGGACATCGATGGGCGGTGAGTCGACCGCGGTGGGCATACGGTATTCCAAAAGGCTGGCATGAACCGGCAATCCGTCGATGTAGCGTGTCTCCTCGCACAGGGCCTGCCCCATGCCCATCCAGATGGCGCCCTGAACCTGTCCAGTCACCGCCAGCGGATTGATGGCGTGGCCGCAATCGAGAGCGGCCCAGACCTTATCGACACGGACGCTGCCGGTGGCCTCGTCAACGCTGACCTCGACGACCTGAGCGGTGTAACTGAAGCCCATCGTGGAGCCGACCGCGCCGCCCTTGTGGCGGCCGCCCTGCGCATCCGGCGGGCAGGTGAAGGTGCCCGTGACGGTGATCGGTCCCCTGTCGACCAGTGCGGCCTTGGTCACCTCGCCGAAAGACAGGCTCGCCTGCGCGCCGCTGCCGATGCGAAAGCACTCGCCGGCGACTTCGATATCGCCGGGCTCGGCGCCCAGCTTGCGCGCCGCGGTTTCGACGAGGATGTCCTTCAGCTTGCGTGCCGCATCGATCGCCGCATTGCCCACCATGAAGGTGACGCGCGAGGAATAGGAGCCGTTGTCCTTCGGGGTCAGCGCGCTGTCGGCCGCGATGACGCGAACCCGCTCGAGCGCCACGTCGAGAATTTCGGCAACGGCGATCGCCACGACGGTCGAGGATCCCTGCCCGATGTCAGCGGCGCCGGTCAGGGCGGTGACGCCGCCGTCGAAATCGAGCCGCACATTGACGACAGCATGGGGCTCGCCGGTCCAATGGATGGGTTTGGCGGAGCCGCTGACATAATGCGAACACGCCATCCCCAGTCCCTTGCCGGGCGGCAGCCTGCCGATGCGCTCGCGCCAGGCGCTGGCGCGCTCGATCCGGTCCAGGCATTCGGGCAGGCCGTAGCTGTTGACGACGAGATCGTTCAAGGTCCGCGACGGTGCCTGAAGCAGATTGGCGCGGCGCACCGCGAAGGGATCGAGGTTCAATTCCCGCGCCATCCGGTCCAGCAGGCATTCGAAGGCGTGGCGGGTATCAACGGTGCCGTGGCCGCGCATGGCGCCGCAGGGCGGCAGGTTGGCATAGACCCGATAGCCGTCATATTTGAGGGCGGGAATGTCGTAGAGGCCGTGCAGTAACGCACCGGCATAGAGAATGGTCACCACGCCATACCCGGCATAGGCGCCGCCGCGCTGGGTCACTTCACAGGCGCAGGCCGTGATCCGCCCGTCACGCCGCATTCCGATCCGCAACGTCATGTCGGTTTGCGGCCGGGCGCGGTGGGTCAGGAAGCATTCTTCGCGGCTGAGCGCCATGAACACCTTGCCGTCGGCGGCGCGCGCCAGCAGGGCGGTGATGAGTTCGAAATTGAGCACCTCGACGCGCGCGCCGAAGCCGCCGCCGACAAACGGCTTCACCACCCGGATGCGCGATTCGTCCATCTCCAGGCAGCGCGCCAGCATCATGTGGAGGTAGTAGATGACCTGCGAAACCGATTGAACGGTGAGCTGCTCCGTTTG
>JAGWZW010000082.1 GCA_018971835.1 Alphaproteobacteria bacterium | reverse complement strand
CGCCTATGGTGCAATTCCATGGCGCGGTTGATCTTCATAACTGGCGGCGTGGTCTCCTCACTCGGTAAGGGTCTTGCGTCCGCGGCACTCGGGGCGCTTCTGCAGGCGCGCGGTTATCGCGTTCGGCTGCGGAAGCTGGATCCTTATCTCAACGTCGATCCGGGCACGATGAGCCCGTTCCAGCACGGCGAGGTGTACGTCACCGACGACGGGGCGGAGACCGATCTCGATCTGGGACACTATGAGCGCTTCACCGGCGTGGCCTCGGCCAAGTCCGACAATGTCACCTCCGGGCGCATCTATTCGGAGGTGATCGCCAAGGAGCGGCGCGGCGATTATCTCGGCCGCACGGTGCAGGTGATTCCCCATGTCACCGACGCCATCAAGGATTTTGTGCTGGCCGGCGCGGACGATGTGGACTTCCTGCTGTGCGAGATCGGCGGCACGGTGGGCGACATCGAGGGCCTGCCGTTCTTCGAGGCCATCCGCCAGCTCGGCAACGAGCTGGGGCGCGAGCACGCTTGCTTCGTCCACCTGACGCTGCTGCCCTATATCGAAACCGCGGGCGAGCTGAAGACCAAGCCGACCCAGCATTCCGTGAAGGAGCTGCGCTCCATCGGCATCGCGGCGGACATCCTGCTCTGCCGCTCCAGCCATCCCATCCCCGGCGACGAGCGGCGCAAGATCGCGCTGTTCTGCAATGTCCTGCCGGAGCGGGTGATTCCCGCGCTCGACCTCAACACCATCTACGACGCGCCCATCGCCTATCATGAGCAGGGCTTCGATACGCAGATCCTGAACGTCTTCGGCATCAAGGACGCCCCGCCGCCGGACCTCTCGCGCTGGCAGAAGGTGGTGGACAGCGTGAACAATCCCGAGGGCGAGGTGAAGATCGCCGTGGTGGGCAAGTACATCGCGGTCAAGGATTCCTACAAGTCGCTGTCCGAAGCGCTGACGCATGGCGGGCTGGCCAACAATGTGCGCGTGAAGATGGAGTGGATCGATTCCGAAATCTTCGAGCGCGACGACGCGGCGGTCTATCTCGAGGGCGTCAACGGCATCCTGGTGCCCGGCGGCTTCGGCGAGCGCGGCACCGAAGGCAAGATCCGCGCGGTCCGCTTCGCGCGCGAGCGGAACGTGCCGTTCTTCGGCATCTGCTACGGGCTGCACATGGCGGTGATCGAGGCGGCGCGCGATCTGGCCGGCCTTGAAGGTGCCGGTTCCACCGAGATCGACAGAAGCGCCAAGCATCCGGTGATCGCGCTGATGACCGAATGGCTGAAGGGCAACCAGGTGGAGACGCGCAGCGCCAGGGCCGACCTGGGCGGCACCATGCGGCTGGGCGCCTATCCGGCGATGCTCACGCCCGGCAGCCATGTGGCCGAGGTTTACGGCGCCACCGAGATCAGCGAGCGTCATCGCCACCGCTACGAGGTGAACGTCGAATACACCAGGCGCCTGGCCGAATGCGGCTTCACGGTGTCCGGCTGGTCGCCCGACGGCAGCCTGCCGGAGATCATGGAGCGCGCCGACCATCCCTGGTTCATCGGCGTGCAGTTCCATCCCGAGCTGAAGTCCCGCCCGCTCGAACCGCACCCGCTGTTCGCCAGCTTCATCAAGGCGGCGATGGAGCAGTCGAGGCTGGTGTGACGTTTACGCCTTCCCCGTCAGCCCGTTGGCGTCGAGGAAGGCCTTGAAGGGCAGGTCGGCGCGCAGCAGATCGTCAAGCACCTGGTCGAACAGGTCGAAGACCGGTTCCTTGTCGATCTCGGTCTGCTGCAGAGCCTCCATGCGCAGCGCGGAGACTTTGGCCAGCACGCAGCCGTGATGGGCCCGGTGGGTGGCCAGGCCCGGATAACGGGCGGCGGTCATCAGCTGTTCTTCGTGGTCGAAATGCTGCTTCAGATGATCGAGCAGATGTGCCACGTCATGGGCGAAGCGCGTGCTGGGGAGCCGGCCGCTGCTGCCGAAATCCGCGATCGTGCCATTGAGAATGTCCACGAGCACCTGGTGCTCGGCATCGATGTGCCGGTCGCCGAACAGGGCTGAAACGGGAAGCTCGAATGGCCTCGCGGCCGGCGGCGGGGAGGCTTTGAATTCGGGCATCGGTGACGGTGATTCCATTATCTGCAGAAATATAACGCACTGTGCGAAACGATCCTTATTTTCGTATCACTATCCGCTCGCCGATGGGGCGCCTTTGACTAATGTTAAGGGCCAAAGATTTGTAACATATGGCCACATTAAAATCGTGTAACGTTCAGTCCGGCGCGATCAGGCCGTTGGCCGCCAGATAATCCTTGAAAGGCAGGTCGGCGCGCAGGATGTCGTCCATCACCTGGGCAAAAAGTTCGAACAGCGCCTCGATGTCGACGGCTGCCGTGTGGCCGATATGGGCCAGCATATGGTTCAGCCGCTCGATCAACTGTGTGTGATGAGTGATGTGGGCAGCGACGCCATCGAAGCCGGCGTGGCGCATCTCCCGTTCCTCGTGGGCGAAATGATGGACCATGCGCTCGCGCAACTTGCGGATCCACGGTTCAAAATGGGCGGCCTCACGGCGCCCCAGTCGGCGGAAGTCTTCGATCGCGCCGTTGACGATATCCACGAGTTCCTGGTGCTCGTGATCGATGGTCTTGAACCCGAACAGTGCGGACCGGGGCAGGATGAACGGCCGGGGGAGGGGGTCGGCAGGATCGTCTGGCTGCATCGGATGACCTGACCGTAAAACTTGAGCATGCGACGCAATATTATACTACAGATTGCAGCTTTGCTATTGCCGTTTGCCGCGACCGCGCAGCCCATGCTTAGGAATTCGTAAACGGGCGGTGGCTAATATCGTGTCATGCGCGCCTTCGGATTGATAGTTCTGGGCCTCATGCTGCCGCTCTTTGCCACGCCGGCGGGGGCAGGCGATGCGCCGCCGCTGCGGTACAGCGTCGAGGCGGATGGAACCCAGCCCGAGCAATCTCCTCCGGTTCAGTCGCAGGGCGTGCCGGCCGCCGCACCCCTGCGCTACAGCGTCGAGCAGGGACCGCTACCACCACCGGCCGCCGCTGCGCCGGTGTCACGGGTTCCGGTATCGGCCGCCGCGCCGGTTCCACCTGCGCACCAGCCGGAACAGGTCGTGGTGCAGGCCAAGGCCGCCGGTTATCGCCTCGGCTCGGGCGACAAGGTGCATGTCACGGTCTATGACGAAAAGGATCTCACCGGCGATTTCCAAATCTCCGGCAGCGGACAGATCGCCTTTCCGCTGATTGGCGAGGTTCGCGCCGCGGGCCTGACCGCGCCCCAACTGGGCGACGAACTCGCGCACAAACTGGCCGCAGGCTATCTGATCGCGCCGCGGGTGGCGGTGGAGGTTGCAACCTATCGGCCGTTCTACGTCGTCGGCGAGGTCAACAAGCCCGGCGAATACCCGTATGTGAACGGCATGACCGCGCTTAACGCCATCGCCCTGGGCGGCGGATATACGCCGCACGCAGCCGAAGGCGTCATCTATGTGCGCCATGAAGGCCAGGCGACCGAAACCCGCGAAGAGGTCAACGAGGGCACGAAGATCGAGCCAGGCGACGTGGTGCGCGTGTCCGAGAGCGGTTTCTGGGTCGCGATGTCGTTCATCATGCCGCTCACCGCCACTATGGCCGATGCGCGCTACGGCGTGCAGTAAATACTGTCACCGCCCGCGCCCGTCGACGCCACAAGGCGACGTCGAAGGGCGCGGAGGATGATACCTGTGTACACCGTCAATCGAACACGCCGTAGATCACCCGCAGGATGTATCCGGTTTCCACGTCGACGAGCAGTGCATCGTCGCCGTAGCGCACCCAGACATAGCCGTAAGGCGGGGCTGGCAGGTCATACGACCAGTAGCTGTTGATCCAGTAATCCCGCGTCCAGAACAGCGACGGCAGGATCATGCCGAACGCCCAGCGCCGGTAGAACCAGCCGGTGGGACGGTGATAGCTCCCCCAATGGAAACGC
Organism: Alphaproteobacteria bacterium; assembly: GCA_018971835.1. GTDB lineage: Bacteria > Pseudomonadota > Alphaproteobacteria > Micropepsales > Micropepsaceae > Rhizomicrobium. The sequence continues at coordinate 11,385 of JAGWZW010000082.1, read as the reverse complement.
CGTTCGGCGCGATAGTTCCGCTGCCACTGATTGCGGTCGAAGTTGCGGCGATAGCGGTTCACGTCAGCCGGGCGATGCCCTGGCTGGTACTGGCGCCAGTCGTAGCGCTGATGCTGTTGGATTTGCGGCGTGTACTGGTGCTGCTGCTGGATCACCGGGCCATGATAGGTCGGGTGGCCGCCTTGCTGGATGTGCTGCGGGCCGGTCGGGCTGACATGGATATTGCCCGGATGTCCGCCGGTAGGATGCCCACCCTGTTGGCCACCTTGATGCTCGCCCTGCTGGCCGCCTTGATGACCGCCGCGCCGGTCATGCTGGTCGTTCTGCGCCAGTTGCAGCGACACGCCGACCGGCGCTGTATATGGAACCTGCTGGCCGGAGACGGTGCCTGCCGTCGCCAAGGCCGAAAACGACACGGCAAGGCTGAACGCCGCCGATGCCGGAACGATAAGCCACCTCATGACTTGCTCCTTCCGCGAAAGTCGTGCCCGTGAGCGGGCATCGAAGCGTTACCAGAATGTAACCGTAGTCACGGATGGGTGTTGATGGGGATCAACCGCCTCTTCTCGAATATTGTGAAGGCGCCATTGAAGGCGCGAATGGTCAACGCCATTTTGAGGACAGGATATGGCTTTGATCCCGCCGGCCGGCCGGAAGGGGGAGGGGGAGCAAACCAAGAAAACGAATAAACGCTTGCCGTGTCATAGAAAATGCCGGAAAGGCGCCGGAACTTATTCACGCTCCAAGGGCCCGTGCTATAGAGGCGCCATGACCACAGTTCATCCCACAGCTCATCCCGTTGTCGCCGTTGGCGACGTCCGTTTCGGCAATGCCCTGAAGCTGGCGCTGATCGCCGGGCCGTGCCAGCTCGAAAGTCGCGCCCATGCCCTGGAAATGGCCAGCGCCCTCAAGGAGATCACGGCCAAGGCGGGCATCGGCCTCGTCTACAAGACGAGCTTCGACAAGGCCAACCGCACCAGCGCAGGCGGCCGTCGCGGGCTGGGGCTGAAGGCCTCGCTGCCCGTCTTTGCCGAGATTCGCGAGAGCCTCGGCCTGCCGGTGCTGACGGACGTGCACGAGCGCGAGCAATGCGCGCCGGTCGCCGAGGCAGTGGACGTGCTGCAGATTCCGGCCTTTCTCTGCCGGCAGACCGATCTGATCGTGGCGGCGGCCGGGACCGGCAAGGTCGTCAATGTGAAGAAGGGCCAGTTCCTGGCGCCCTGGGACATGCAGAATGTGATCGCCAAGGTCACCGGCGCCGGCAACCCCAACGTCCTGGTTACCGAGCGCGGCGCCAGCTTCGGCTACAACACGCTGGTGGTGGACATGACCGGCCTGCCGGTGATGGCCGCGTTCGGCGCGCCGGTGATCATGGACGCCACGCACGCGGTGCAGAAGCCGGGCGGGCAGGGCACCTCCTCCGGCGGCAATCGCGAGATGGCGCCTTATATCGCGCGCGCGGCGGTGGCGGCGGGCGTGGCCGGCGTGTTCGTCGAGGTCCATCAGGATCCGGACCACGCGCCCTCCGATGGGCCCAACATGCTCAAGCTGAAGGGCTTGCCGGCGCTGCTCGACGATCTGCTGGCCATCGATGCCGTGGTGAAGAAGCGGGCGTTATCCTGAGGTGCCGCCGCAAGCGGCCCCGAAGGATTACATCCCCATGAGCGCGCGGCCGATGCCCCAGGCCGAAAGCAGGATCAAAGCGACCACCGCCAGCGACTGAATGAGGAATCCGGCCTCGCGCTTCTCCGGTGCCGCCATATAGCCGATCAGATAGACCACCCGGCCGATCACCCAGATGAGGCCGGCCGCCGCCGGAAGCCAGCCGCCGAACCAGATCGCCGCGATCCACAGCGCCGGCAGGAACATCAGCGCGCCTTCGACCGTGTTCATCTGCACGCGCAGCGCGCGCTCGAACTCGGGATGCCCGGTCATGGCCGGGGCCTTGACGCCATGCTTGCCGCGCATCCGCGCCACGTTGATGCCCATATAGAAAAACAGCAGCAGCGCCAGAATGGTGACGGCGGCCGCATAGCTCAGGCCAAGCGTGATCATGGAACCCTCCCGATAGGACTTGGTTTCATTCTAGCCGGATTCGGTCACAGTTTTGCGCCCCGTGACGCCCGGTCTGCTTGAAGGGGCTGCCCCCATCGCCTAGAACGGCGCCGCCATTCCTTCCGCGCTCAAGGAGCCCCGCCATGACAGCCATCGTCGACATCACCGCCCGCGAAATTCTGGACAGCCGCGGCAATCCCACCGTGGAAGTGGACGTCACGCTGGAGGACGGCTCTTTCGGCCGCGCCGCGGTTCCCTCTGGTGCCTCGACCGGCGCCCACGAGGCGGTGGAACTGCGCGACGGCGATCCCGAGCGCTTCGGCGGCAAGGGGGTGGAGAAGGCGGTGGAAGCCGTCAACACTGACATCTTCGATGCGCTCTCGGGCCTGGAAGCGGAGGAACAGACCCGCCTTGACAGCCTGATGTGCATGCTCGATGGCACCGAGAATAAGGGCCGGCTGGGCGCCAACGCCATCCTCGGCGTCTCGCTGGCGGTAGCCAAGGCGGCGGCGGAGGCGGCCAACATGCCGCTCTATCGTTACGTCGGCGGCACTGCGGCGCGCGTGTTGCCGGTGCCGATGATGAACGTGCTCAATGGCGGCGTGCATGCCGACAACGCCATCGACTTTCAGGAATTCATGATCATGCCCGTGGGCGCCGACAGTTTTCGCGACGCCCTGCGCATGGGCGCCGAAGTGTTCCATGCGCTCAAGAAGGCGCTCAAGGATGCCGGGCACAACACCAATGTCGGCGACGAGGGCGGCTTCGCGCCTGGCCTCAACAGCGCCGACGAAGCCCTGGGCTTCATCATGCGCGCCATCGAGAAGGCAGGCTACCAGCCGGGCGACGATGTCATGCTGGCGCTTGATCCAGCCTCCAGCGAGTTCTTCAAGGACGGCAAGTATGTGCTGGCCGGCGTGGGCCAGACCCTCGATTCCGCCGGCATGGTGAAGGTCTATGAAGACCTCTGCGCGCGCTATCCCATCGTCTCCATCGAGGACGGCATGGCCGAGGACGATTGGGAAGGCTGGGCGGCGATCACCGCTTCGCTCGGCTCCAGCGTGCAGCTGGTGGGCGACGACATCTTCGTCACCAATACCGAGCGGCTGGCGCGCGGCATTGCCGAGAACGTGGCCAATGCCATCCTCATCAAGGTCAACCAGATCGGCACGCTGAGCGAGACGCTGGAAGCCGTGGACATGGCCCACCGCGCCGCCTATCGCGCGGTGATGAGCCACCGCTCCGGTGAGACGGAAGATTCCACCATCGCGGACCTTGCCGTCGCCACCAATTGCGGGCAGATCAAGACCGGTTCGATGGCGCGCTCCGATCGTCTGGCGAAATACAACCAGCTCCTGCGCATCGAGGAGATGCTGGACGACCAGGCCATCTATGCCGGCGTTTCGGTGCTCAAGGGCTGAGAGGGCACAAGCTGTGGCGATGAAAAAGAGAAAGATGGGACCGCCGCCGCCTTACGCGGCGGAGACCAAGGATACCCGCTTCGCCGGCACCTTCGAGGTGCTGGTGCCGGTGGAGGGGCGCAACCGGCCCTTGCGCGTGCCGCACCAGTTCCCGACGCTCAAGGCCGCCGAAGACTTCATCCATAGCCCCGACGGCGAGGAAGCCATCGAAAAACTCATCGCCGACCACGTGGGGTAAGCGGTTCGCGCTCTTGACCGGCGATTTTACTTGACGCTGCGAATCACTGTGTGATTCGTTGTTTGTCATGCGAATCAGGCACAGCGTGACGCGATTTTTCTCGGCGATGGTGCTCCCGGCTTTGTGCATCGGGGCAAGCGCCTATTTTACCTACTACGCCGTCTGGGGCGCGCGCGGAAAGCTGGCGTTGGAGCGGACCGAGGCGCGCCTCTCCGTGCGCCAGGACGAGTTGTCTCAGATCTCCGGCCAGCGCCAGCGCCTGCAGCACCGCATCCAGCTGCTGGAACCCGGCTCCGTCGATTCCGACATGGTTGAGGAGGTGGCGCGCGAACAGCTTCTGGAAAGCGCGCCGGGTCAGGTGGCGGTGCCGCGCAACGCGCATTGAAGTTTCATTTTCGTCGCGCGCCGCGCAACACCCGAGCCTGTTTTCGTGCGTCTGGCTGATCGTTTATCACCGCTTGCCAAATGCCGACAGCCTTGTCAAAACCGCCCCGTGCACCCGTCTGTCCGGGCACGCGTTCTGAACAGGAGCATTCGGACATGGCCGACGCCGCTGCGGGCCAGATCACCAACCCCGGCGCCCTTGGCGCTGCTGCGCCGCCCGCGGTCGATGCCGCGCTGTCGCTGAAGTTCTACAAGGACATGCTGCTGATCCGCCGCTTCGAGGAGAAGGCCGGCCAGCTCTACGGCATGGGTCTGATCGGCGGCTTTTGCCACCTCTATATCGGCCAGGAGGCTGTGGTGGTGGGGATGCAGGCGCTGGTGGGGCCGAAGGACCAGCTCATCACCGCCTATCGCGATCACGGCCATATGCTGGCCTCGGGCATGGACCCCAGAGGCGTGATGGCCGAGTTGACCGGCCGTTCCGGCGGTTATTCCAGGGGCAAGGGCGGCTCGATGCACATGTTCAGCCGCGAGAAGAATTTCTACGGCGGCCACGGCATCGTGGGCGCGCAGGTGCCGATCGGTACGGGGCTCGCCTTCGCCAACCGCTATCGCGGCGACGGTGCGGTGTCGCTGACCTATTTCGGCGACGGCGCCGCCAACCAGGGTCAGGTCTATGAGAGTTTCAACATGGCCGAGCTGTGGAAGCTGCCTGTTGTCTACATCATCGAGAACAACCAGTATGCGATGGGCACGGCGGTCAGTCGCGCCAGCGCCGAAACCGAATTCCATCGCCGCGGCGTCTCCTTCAACATTCCGGGCGAACAGGCCGATGGCATGGATGTCGAAGCCGTCTATGCGGCCGGGCACAAGGCAATCGAATGGTGCCGCGCCGGCAAGGGGCCGATCATTCTGGAGATGAAGACCTACCGCTACCGCGGCCATTCGATGAGCGATCCGGCCAAGTACCGCTCGCGCGAGGAGGTGCAGGAGGTGCGCGAGAAGCGTGACCCCATCGACCATCTCGGCCACAAGCTGATCGACCGCGGCACCGCGACGGCCGACGACCTCAAGGCCATCGACAAGGAAATCCGCCAGGTCGTGAACAACGCGGCGGAATTTGCCAGCGAAAGCCCCGAGCCCGCCCCGGAAGAACTCTATACGGACGTGTACGCCTGATCATGGCCAGCGAAATCCTCATGCCCGCGCTCTCGCCCACGATGGAAGAGGGCAAACTCGCCAAGTGGCTCGTCAAGGAGGGCGACGAGGTGCGCTCCGGCGACATCCTGGCCGAGATCGAGACGGACAAGGCGACGATGGAATTCGAAGCGGTCGACGAAGGCCGCATCGGAAAAATTCTCGTGCCCGAAGGCACCGAAGGGGTGAAGGTCAACCAGCCGATCGCCACGCTGCTGGCCGACGGCGAAGATGCCAGCGCCGCGGTGGCGCACAAGACTCCTCCCTCGCCAACGCGGGCCGAATCTCAAGGGCCTGCGCGCACGGAGGAGGGGGCTTCGGCCACGCCGCCCTCCCGTCCGGCTGCGTCGGACGCCCGCTCCCGCGGGGGCAAAGAGAAAGAGTCTGTTGTTGCCGAGGTGTCGGCCGAACCCGAGGTTCCCGAAGGCACCGAGTTCGTCACCATGACGGTGCGCGAGGCCTTGCGCGATGCCATGGCCGAGGAGATGCGCCGCGACCCGGACGTGTTCCTGATGGGCGAGGAAGTGGCGCAGTACCAGGGCGCCTACAAGGTCAGCCAGGGTTTGCTCGAGGAGTTCGGCGAGCGCCGCGTCATCGACACGCCGATCACCGAGCACGGCTTCACTGGCCTCGGCGTCGGCGCCGGCTTCGCGGGGCTCAAGCCGGTCGTCGAGTTCATGACGTTCAACTTCGCCATGCAGGCGATCGACCAGATCATCAATTCCGCCGCCAAGACGCGCTACATGTCGGGCGGGCAGATGCACTGCCCCATCGTCTTCCGCGGGCCCAACGGGCCAGCCTCGCGCGTCGGCGCGCAGCACAGCCAGGATTATTCGAGCTGGTATGCGCATGTGCCGGGCGTGAAGGTGATCGCGCCCTATTTCGCCGCCGACGCCAAGGGGCTCTTGAAGGCCGCGATCCGCGATCCCAATCCGGTGATCTTTCTGGAGAACGAGATCGTGTACGGCCGCACCTTCCCGGTGCCGAAGCTGGACGATTTCGTGCTGCCTATCGGCAAGGCGCGCGTGGTGAAACAGGGCAGGGATGTGACGCTGGTGGCGCATTCGATCTGCGTCGGCCAGATTCTGGAAGCCGCCGAGGCGCTGGCCAAGGAGGGCATCGACGCCGAGCTGATCGACCTGCGCACCCTGCGCCCGCTCGACACCGCCACGGTGATCGAAAGCGTGAAGAAGACCAACCGTCTCGTCACCGTCGAGCAGGGTTGGCCCATCTGTTCCATCGGCTCGGAAGTGGCCGCGCAGGTGGTGGCCGAGGCGTTCGATTACCTCGACGCGCCGCCCACGAAAGTCACGGGCAAGGACGTGCCCATGCCCTATGCTGCCAATCTCGAGAAGCTGGCGCTGCCCACGGTGGAGGACATCGTCGCGGCGGTGAAGGCCGTCTGTTACCGGAGCTAGACGTGACCAAGCCGAAGGCCATGCGCTGGAAGAAGGGCGGCTGCCATTGCGGCGCCGTCGCCTTCGAGGTGCAGGCGCCCGACGAGATCGAGCTGGTGGAATGCAACTGCTCGATCTGCCGGATGACGGGCTTCCAGCATTATATCGTGCCCAAATCGCGCTTCCGCCTGCTGCAGGGCGAGGACAAGCTCACCCAATACAGCTTCAACACCGGCGCGGCCAGGCACCTGTTCTGTTCGGTCTGCGGCATCAAGTCGTTCTACGTGCCGCGCTCGCACCCGGATGGCTACAGCGTCAATTTCCGCTGCCTGAACCCGGAGGATTTCACCTCCGTCATCACCACTACATTCGACGGCCGCAACTGGGAGCAGCACGTGGACAGTCTCAAGCCGCTGGAGAAGGCATAGTGGCCAGCAACATTCTCATGCCCGCGCTCTCGCCCACGATGGAAGAGGGCAAGCTCGCCAAGTGGCTCGTCAAGGAAGGCGACGAAGTGCGCTCCGGCGATATTCTCGCCGAGATCGAGACCGACAAGGCGACGATGGAGTTCGAGGCGGTTGATGAAGGCCGCATCGGAAAGATTCTCGTGCCCGAAGGCAGCGAAGGCATCAAGGTCAACACGCCCATCGCCACGCTGCTGGGCGAAGGCGAGGAAGCCTCCGCCGCCGCTGTGCCCGACATTTCCGCTGCCATGGCATCGATCAAGGACGCGGTGAGCGCGGAAGCGCCGCCGCCCGAACCCGTTGCGCCGAAACCGCGGCCCGCGCCGAAGACCGCCGCGCCGGCAACGGCTGTTGCTCCGTCCACGGAACATCGCCTGTTCGCTTCGCCCCTGGCACGGCGGATCGCGGCGCAGTCCGGCATCGAGCTGGCTGCTCTCTCCGGCAGCGGTCCGCGCGGGCGCATCGTCAAGGCGGACGTGGAAGCGGCGGCAAAGTCCGGCGCGAGCGCCAGACCGGCGGCGAAAGCGCCGGCGCCTGCACCCTCCGGTGCCGGGCTGCCCGGCGTGGTGCCGCTGCCCGATGCGCGGCTGTTCTTCAAGCCGGAAGACGTCAGCGAGATTCCGCACGATTCGATGCGCAAGTCGATCGCGCGGCGCCTGACCTCGGCGATGACGCTGATCCCGCATTTCTACCTCACCATCGACTGCAACATCGACAACCTGATGGCGGTGCGGACGCGGCTGAACGCGGCGGCGCCGAAAGAAAACGGCTACAAGCTCTCGGTTAACGATTTCATCGTCAAGGCCTCGGCCCTTTCGTTGATGCGCGTGCCCGCGGTGAACGCGAGTTGGACCGACGACGCCATCCTACGCCACAAGCACGCCGATATCGGCGTGGCGGTGGCGCTCGATTTCGGCCTCATCACGCCCATCGTCTTTGCTGCCGAGGAGAAGGGCCTGGCTGCGATCTCGGGCGAAGTGAAAGATCTGGCCGGCAAGGCGCGCGCCAAACAGTTGAAGCCCGCGCAGTTCGAAGGCGGCAGCTTCGCCATCTCCAATCTCGGCATGTTCGGCATCAAGGAATTCACAGCGGTGATCAACCCGCCGCACGCCGCCATCCTGGCGGTGGGCGCTGGCGAGGAGCGCGCCATCGTCAGGAACGGCAAGCTCGAAACCGCCACGATGATGACCGTCACCATGTCCTGCGATCATCGCGTGATCGACGGCGCCACCGGCGCGCAGTTCCTGCAGGTGTTCAAGACCTACATCGAAGACCCGGCGGCGATGCTGCTCTAGCGGAAAGCGGGGGGCAATGGGCGAGGGCGTGCAAACGAACGTCGCGGTGACCGGGGCCTGCGCCAATTGCGGCGCGCCGCTCATCGGTCCCTATTGCGCGCGGTGCGGCCAGCCGCACGATGTCCACCGCCGCTCGGTCGCGGGACTGCTGCACGATGTCTTCGAGGACATCATCAGCTTCGACAGCCGCATCCTGCGCACGGTGTTGGCGCTGGTGGCCGAGCCGGGCGAGCTGCCGCTGGCCTTCCGCGAGGGGCGCACGCAGCGCTATGTGCCGGCGGTGCGGCTCTATTTCTTCGTCTCGCTGCTGTTCTTCCTGTTCCTGTCGCTGAGCGGCATCGCGCTGCTCCAGCTCCGCCTGCATGTGCTGTCGCGGAGCTATACCGCCGACCAGGCCGGCCATTTCTTCGTGACGCAGGACGGCGCGACCACGCCGCTGCAGGATGTGAAGGCCGGCGACGCCGGGTCGCATTATGTCGTTGGCCCGGCTGGACAGCACATCGTGCTGCCCAAGCCTGGCGGCAAGCCCAATGTCGTCAATATCGTCACCACCGCGCCGCGCTATTTCGAGCGCCTCGGCACCGACCATCCGCATTATTCGCGCGAGGTGGTGGAGACGCTGAACGCGATCAAGGCCGATACCGACAAGGAAATGAAGACCAAGGCCTCCGGCATGGACCGTTATGTCGATGCGATCTATGCCACGATGCTGCGGCTCCAGACCGATCCGGCGGCGCTCAACGGAACGCTGACGGCGTGGCTGCCGCGCATCCTGTTCCTGCTGCTGCCGCTGTTCGCGCTGCTGCTGGCGCTGTTCTACCGCAAGCGGCGGCGGGAACTTTTCTTCGTCGATCATCTGGTGTTTTCGCTGACGCTGCACACCTTTGTCTTCGTGGTGCTGATCGTGGCGGCGGTGGCGGCGCAGGTTCTGCCCGGCGACTGGGTCGCCGTGCTGACGCTGGGCGGGCTCGCGCTCTATCTTTTGCTGGCGATGAAACGGTTTTATGGCGAGAGCTGGCGCAAGAGCGGCCTGAAATTCGCCGGCGTTGCCGGGATCTATACGGTATTTGTCCTGTTGCCGGTGCTGGTGGGCACACTCGTCGCCAGCATGCTGGTTACCTCTTCCGGAGTCTGACATGGCCGAAACCTATGATGTCGTCGTGGTGGGCAGTGGGCCTGCCGGGTATGTCTGCGCTATCCGCGCCTCGCAGCTCGGCCTCAAGACCGCGATCGTGGAGCGCGCGGAGCTGGGCGGCATCTGCCTCAACTGGGGCTGCATCCCGACCAAGGCGCTGCTGCGCTCGTCGGAGATCTGGCATCTCTTGCATCGCCTCGATGAGTTCGGCTTGTCCGCCGACAATCTGAAATTCGACCTCGAAAAGATCGTGGCCCGCTCGCGCGCCGTGTCGAAACAGCTTTCGAACGGCGTCGCCTTCCTGATGAAAAAGCACAAGATCACCGTCATCAGGGGCACGGCGAAGCTGAAGGGCCAGGGCAAGCTCGCCGTGATCGACGACGGCAAGGCCAGCGAAGTGGCGGCGAAGAACATCGTGCTGGCCACCGGCGCGCGCGCCCGCACCTTTCCGGGCATGGAGCCGGACGGCAAGCTGATCTGGACCTATCGCGAGGCGCTGTTGCCGCCCTCTTTCCCGAAGACGCTGCTGGTGGTGGGCTCCGGCGCCATCGGCATCGAGTTCGCCAGCTTCTTCCGCACCCTGGGCAGCGAGGTCACTGTGGTCGAAGTGCTCGACCGCGTGCTGCCGGTGGAGGACGAGGAAATCTCCGCCCTGGCGGAGAAGGCGTTCAAGAAGCAGGGCATGACCATCAAAACCGCGACCACGGTGGAAAAGCTGGTGCGCGGCGAGAACAGCGTCACCGCCACGCTGAAGACGAAGGACGGTAAGACGGAAGCGCAAACCTTCGATCGCGTCATCATGGCGGTGGGCATCGTCGGCAATGTCGAAAACCTCGGCCTGGAGGACGCCGGCGTGAAGGTGGAGAAAACCCATGTGGTTGCGGACCAGTGGGGCGCCACGGGCGTGCCGGGCCTGTGGGCCATCGGGGATCTGGTCGGCCCGCCCTGGCTGGCGCACAAGGGCATGCACGAGGGCGTGATCGTGGCCGAGCGCATCGCCGGCGTGAAGGGCGTGCATCCCCTCGATACGTCGAAGATTCCGGGCTGCACCTATTGCTGGCCGCAGGTGGCGAGCGTCGGCCTCACCGAAGCCAAGGCCAAGGCCAGCGGGCGCAAGATCAAGGTCGGCCGTTTCCCCTTCATCGGCAACGGCAAGGCGATTGCGCTGGGCGAGCCGGAAGGACTGATCAAGACCGTGTTCGACGCCGACACCGGCGAGCTTCTGGGCGCGCACATGATTGGCGCTGAAGTGACCGAGCTGATCAACAGCTACACGGTGGCGCGCACCGGCGAGCTGACCGAGGCCGATCTCGCCCACACCGTTTTCCCGCATCCCACGCTCTCCGAGATGCTGCACGAAGCGGTGCTCGATGCGGACAAGCAGGCGTTGCATATTTAGTCTGTGCTACCGATCACGCGGCCATTTCGGTGTGACCGCGCCGTCTTGTCCCAAAAATATCACGTCAGCGCCCCAAAACCGGCGCGAGTCTTGGTTTGCATGGCTTGTGTTTCGTAACAGCGATGCAAACGGAGGACCGCAAAAAATGAATATCGGAAATTCCTTCCGTCCCATCATGATCGCGCTGGCGGTTGTTGCCGGTGCTGGAGCGCTTGCCGCCTGCGGTTCCGATCGCGCCTACGAGTCCAACGTCTCCACCCGCTGCAACGAGAGCGGCGATCACTGCTGGCAAGTGCGCTGCAATGACGAAGGCGGGGATTGTTACCCCGTGAATTACTCCTACTCGCGGGGCGATGCGAACCGCTCAGGCCGCTACTGGATCTGCGACGAAAATCGCGAT
>JAGWZW010000012.1 GCA_018971835.1 Alphaproteobacteria bacterium | reverse complement strand
TTTCGGATATTCGTCGGTCCGTCGCGCATCGGCGATGCCTGGGAAGCGCGCTCCAATGGCGATCCACCCAAGGATTATCTGCGCGTCAAACTGGACGATCCTTGTCTCGCGGAGCCGATCAGCGCGGCGCTGTTTCCGGCGGAAGATGGCGGCAGCGCGCAACTGGTCTGGAGCCGCCGCAAGAAGGATGAGCGCGATGATGGCTAAGCAAATGGGCAAGAGGGCTGGTGGCACGGATGCGCAGAAGCTGATCCCCTTCGCAGAGCGCTTGACCTGCTCGATCGCCGAGGCCTGCTGCGCCGCCGGTGTCGGCCGCACCAAGCTCTATGAGCTGATCGACGAGGGCGCTATCCAGACCACGAAGATTGGCCGACGACGTCTTGTGCGTGTGCCATCGCTGGTGCGCCTACTGGGGCGAACGCAGCATCAGTGATTGAACGGTCCGCCCTGGACGTGCACATTACTGTTCGTCCCATAGCTCGACGTCGATCGACGGGCTAACCATGCCAGTCCCGGCGCTCGGCATCATCGTCATGCCAGCGCGCGTCTTCTTCGTAGCTCCGTGCGATCCGTTCGAGCACTGCAGATGTCCGTGGCCATTCCAGCGCCATTGCCGCCGAAACGTCTCGGTACTCTTTGACGAGGTCGCGCTCCTGCTCGCCGCCCTCGCTTGGGCGCCGGCTGGTAACGCCACGGCGGTTGCGCCGGCCGATCGATAGGCCCGTCTCCAGATGTTTGCTGCGGGTGATCTCGATGACATCGCGCACGGGCCGCGCGGGCCAGAGATTGTCATCAACATCCCGCGGAGATGCGGATAGTGCTTCGCCAATCTTTCGATCCGCGATCTCTGCGCGGCCGGCTGCGGCAGCTAGCTGGCGAGCCTCTTTGACCCAAGCCTCCAGTGCGGCGCCGTCGATCCGTCCGTCCGGCATCGTGCCCGGCACACGGTCCCATTGGCGCAGCAAATCAAAGGCCTGGGAGGCGACAGCCTGCGCCAGCTCAGGATTTTCGGGTTCGGGTTCGACAATGCCGCTGTCCTCGCTTGGGCGAAAGAGGGCGCTCAGCACTTCCATAAAGAAGGATGGGCGCTCCGCCAGCGCCTTGATCAGTACCGTCGGCGGGCGCTCCGAGTGTTCCAGAACTGGCATATAGGCCCATTCGAGGCGGAATAGTACATCGTCGCTGACACCCGCCGCGTCCAGCACCTTGAGAATTTCTGCGACGTAGTACGAGAACATCGTCGCGTCATTGCTATCGCTGGACTTTTCCCACGGCTGACGGATCACCGCTTCGAGCACGCCTACCAGCAGATCGGTGGAAGGCTTTTTCTCAAGACGGGAACCGATAAGGTCCAGCGCGTGTCGCGCCCGGCCTGCTTCGATCAGCCTATCGGCCATGAAGGCAAGGTCATCGGCATCACCTTCCATCCAGAGTGCGGGGGCCGTCCTCCAATATTCACGTTCTATCGTTGCACCGGCCGCTTCGACCTGCTGCCATGTCCAGCGTTCGACAGGCAGGGCGCGCAGAATCGTAAGCGTTGCGCCGTCGCCCCATTTCTCCGCCTTGGCTTTCGCCAGCAGTGCGACGGCCCACGGCGCTTTGCTTTGCGCAAACGTCGCCGTCACAAGCCCGTGTGCAAGATCGCGGTCGTGCGAATTCTCGCTCCGCAGCGCGCGTTCTAGGATCGCATCGCGACGCACCACATCGATCTTGAGCTCGACCAGCGTTTGGCCGACCCAGCCCGCCACGTCCGTGGCCCGCGCCAGCGCAAATATGCCTTCGATGCCCTGACGCTCAAGCAGCTCAGCCAGGGCTTTTTGCCGGGTCTCGATGAGCTTGCTTTGCCGCGTACGCCAGCCCTCGACGCCGGGATCGATCACTTCGGCACGTGGCTGGAACAGCCAGGCGATGCGCGCGACGGGATCATCCGGTGCGAACCGATGATAGATGGCTTCCAGGGCGTCGAGATCGTCAGGCGAAAGCGACCACTTGGCGTCGGGAAACTGCCGGTGATGACTGAGCACACCCCGCAGGGTTTCCCAAAACTCGGCGCGATCCTTGGCATCCTGCACGCGCGGTTCAATGTCCGTCAGCTGGCCGACCACCGCTTTGGGATCGGGCAGATTGTTGATCCGCTTCAGCACCTGTTTCCAGCGTTCGGGGCTTTGTCCCACGTCCTGCAGAAGACGTGTCGCAACCTCCTCGGTGCCGGTGCGTACGAGACCCCAGGTGACAATCTCTTTGCTGTCGGGCGAGAAGTCGCGCCAGCGCGGATGTGGCGAAGGCGTGACTACACCGTGACCGGACGGCAGGATGGCCAGAAGCAGTTTCCATGCAGGCGCCGGATCGCTTCGCCGCAGATGATCGATCAGGCGGAGGCGCTCGGCCTGCGTCGCATAGGTTTGCGGCAGCCAGATGGAAAAGATTTTGCTCAGGCTGTTGGCGGGCCGGTTCATGAACCGGCCGCCAGGATCGATCATGTCCAGCCGGGCAAGTGTCTCCGCCACCCGCCCGAGATTGCGCGGCGACCAAGCCAGCGACTCCAGCGCCCAAAGCAGATCAGAAATGTGTTCCTCGCCGAAGGGACCGCCGTCCGTGCCAAACAGACTGCGGATCGGCGGATCGTTGCGCTGCAGACTGTCATCTATGGCGTCCAGAAACTGCATCGGCGCGGCCTCGCCCAGCAGCTGGAAGTCGCGCGACAGCGACCACCAGCGTTCGCGTGTCGCGCCATTGAGGATGTTGCGCACCAGCTGCTCGGCATGGCCTTTGGGATTGTTGAGATTGGGTGCCAGTTCCCCATACAGCGCGAGCAGAATGAGGATCTCGCTCACGCCATGGCGCAGATAGCCTGAATATTGCGGCCGCACATTCTTGGTTTCGGATAGCCAGCGCTCTTCCGGATCCATGTCAAAACGCGGGTCGTGCGCACCCAGAACGTCCAGCGCCACCGCGCGGAACCGCTCAAGGTCGGCCGGTGCGAAGTGCTTGGCCAGAAGGGACCAGGCATCCTGCGGCGATGCCACCTTCCAGGCATTGCCGACTTTGCGCAGCGGGCCGTCAATCGCGCTCGCAAGCGGGGCAATTTCAGCGGCTAGGTCGGCATAAGGCATCGCGGCGAGACGCGACACCGCATCCTTGTCGGCGTCGGATTGCTCATCCCAGCCGCCAGCCAGCATTGCGGCCAGCAGGCCGCGCTGCGGTGTGCCTTCGGCCCAGCGCGGCAGGCGTCCCGGCGCCGCCGGGATCAGCCGGCGCAGGATCACCAGACTGCGCGAGGAGTCGCGCGCCAGATTGCGGGCCCGCGGCTCGGCGATGCCGGCCTGTATGAGTGCCTGTTCGATCGCCTCGCGGGTGGGGCGCGCTAGGCGGCGATAGTCGCCGCGCTGGTCAGTATTGCCGCCATAGGCGAGCAGGACGTGGTGTCCACGCTGCACCAGCCGCCCCGCCAGTCCGGGCTCGGGGTCGAGCAGGACGATCGCCAGATGGGTCGAACTGTCAGCCAGTGTGCGCGCCGCCTCCGCGTCGACGGCGACAAGGCTGCGCGTAAGATAATGTTGCGCAGTGGCGGACGGCAGCTGATTGATTGCGGCATAGGCGAAGGCGACAGCTTCTTCCGCCGACTCCGCTTGCAGAGTGAGGATGGCCGCGCCGGAGCGGAGCCATTGCAGCACCGCGATCGCGTCTTCGTCGCGATCGGCAAGGATGAGGTTCTGGCTGAGGGGATATTGGGTCGCAAGCGACCATTCCTGCCAGACTTCTTCTAGCTGACGCACGCCGGGCGGGCGTTTGCGCACCAGCATCGCGAGCCATTGGCCCACCGCTGGATAGAGTTCGATCCAATGGATCAGGTCTGTGGCGTCGTAGGCGCGAACATCGTGCCAGCCACCACGTGCCAGCATCTGCTGCGCCCATTCGGCGCGCTTCGGCCACGGTCGCGGCGTAATGAAGATAAAGGTGGAGTCACGCGGGTTGATTGGGCCGGGATCGGTCGAACGCTTCTCGAAGTCCGCAGTTGCCTTACCGGCAATGTCGCGTTGCTGGGTGCCGATCTCCCAGCCGGTGACGCCATCGGGCACATAACGGCTTTCCTGGTCGGATTTGGTGATGCCGTCCCAGCCGGCAAACTGAATGCTTTCGTCTGACGGAAAGCCGATCTCGACCTGGGGCCCGTGCGCCGCCCGCACCAGCTTGGCGATCAGGGTTGGCATGGCGGCCTGGCCGTCGCGTCGGGTAGCCCAGTCGCCCAGATCGCTGGCGTCGACCCACCGGATGGGGATGCCTCCGGTCACGTCGGAGACCAGAATGGGTATGTGGGGGCCGATCAGGGCGCCGCCGGGCAGAAAGCGGACCCCGGCCCCTTCCAGGGCCGTCCGGATGGCGTCGGCATTATTAGGGACGGGGGTGCGATGGCCGCGCTCGAAGTCCGCCACCGTCGAGGCGGCGACTCCGGCCTTTTTAGCAAGATCCTGCTGGGACCAGGCCAGGAGGGCGCGCGCCGCCTTGCTCTGCTTGGGCGTCAGTTCCGTCGGATCGGCAGGGGTGGGTTGAATCGGCATGTCATAGTATTTATATGACGTGCGGTGAATTATTCAAGAACACAGGGCCGGATGAGTCGATTTGTTATTTTTTGAGGTATTCCTGTTTACAAGTGACTGCGATATATAACAAATCATGTCCGACGTCATAGAATCCCTTGCCGACCGTGCCCTCGCACTCGCCAAAGCGCGTGGCATGGTGCGCGCCCGCGATTTCGAGGCGGCCGGCATCCCGCTGATCTATCTCAAGCGCCTGCGTGACGACGGGCGCCTAATCCAGCTCGCCCGTGGTCTTTATCAGCTGCCCGAACTGGCCGGTACCGATGCGGCCCACAGCCTGGCGGAAGCTGCCACCCTGATGCCCCGAGGCGTCGTGTGCCTGCTGTCTGCGCTTCGCTACCACGGACTGACCACGCAACTTCCGTCCGGTGTGTGGATGACGCTACCGCGCAAGACCCGAATTCCCAAATCCGCGCCGTTTCCTCTGGAGATCGTCTACGCTAGTGAGCCGTCGCTGTCGGCCAATGTCGAGCACGTCCTGGTCGAGGGCGTCTCCGTCCCGATCTACGATGTCGGCAAGACGGTAGCCGACTGTTTCAAGTACCGCCGCCGGGTCGGACTCGACGTTGCAATCGAGGCGCTGCGCGACGCCATCAATCAGCGCAAGACAACTGCCAGCAAGATCATGCAGGCCTCGGTGGCGGACCGCGTAACCAATGTCATCCGCCCCTACGTCGAGACCCTGACATGACCGAGATCAAGAACGTCTCCGCCTCCATCCGCGCCAAGCTCCTCAACCATGCCAAAGCCACCGGCACCAATTTCGACCGCGTCTTGGTGCGCTATGGCGTCGAGCGCTTTCTCTATCGCCTGTCGCAGCACCACTATCGCGATCGCTTCATCCTGAAAGGCGCGATGCTTTTCCTCACGTGGCCGGAGGGCGCCTTTCGCCCCACCGGAGACCTCGATCTACTGGGCCACGGTCCGCCCGATCCCGATGCCATGAAAGTGGTGTTTGCGGAAATCTGTTCGCTGCCCGATCCCGGTGATGGGCTGACCTTCGACATCGCCAGCATCGCCGTCGAAGCGATGCGGGAGGACGAAAAGTATCGCGGCGTCCGCATGACGATGTTCGCCTATCTGGAGAAGACGCGCATCCGTCTGCAGATCGATGTCGGATTCGGCGACGCCGTTCATCCCGATCCGCAACGCATCACTTTCCCGTGTCTGCTGCCCGGCATGACGGTGCCAGAAATCCTGGCCTATCCGGCCGAGACAGTCATCGCCGAAAAGTTCGAGGCCATGGTCCGGTTCGGTGAGGCCGATGGCCGTATGAAGGACTTCAACGACATCTGGGTGATCACACGCACTTTTGAGTTCGAGATGGCCACGCTGGTCCTGGCACTGCTCGGGACCTTCCAACGCCGCGAAACTGCTGTTCCCACCGAGATTCCGGTCGCGCTCGCGGCGGACTTCGCAAACCTGCCGGCCAAACAGACCGGCTGGGCCAGTTTCCTCAAGACCAATCCGCCAGCGATGACGCCGCCGCCCCTGGAGGAGCTGCTGGGTGACCTGCGCCGCTTCTTCGATCCGCTGCTGCGCGCCGCCACGCGGCCGGACGCGGCCCGTGGCCATTGGGATCCGCAACGCGGCTGGGGCGATTAGGCCGCGACCGCGTAAAACGACCAGCGCCACGAAATGGTATGCCATGGCCGAGAGTGATCTGCTGGATGTCTGGGGCGCACGGACGTCCGCTACCGCCGAGCTGGAGAACCTGCTGCTTCGCCATTTCGGCAAGGTGGGATTTGCCGACGACCGGTATGCGCTCTATGGCAGCGACACCAGCAATCCGCGCCTGATCGTTACCTACAAGAAGGGCAAGCCGGCCCATGTGATGGTAGGCGCGGACTTTATGCAAGACGATAGCGCCGCGCTGTCCGCGCGCATTCGCGACACGCCCCTAAACGAGGGCAACCCGGAAATCGGGCGCCGGGTTCTGTTCACCACGCTGCGTGTCGACGGCTTCTATCGCTACGGCGATCGCTTCCAACTCGTTCCGGTGCCGCCGGACGCGCTTCGTCCTCAGATGGCAATGCTGGTCAGCAATCCCTTCCTTCTGGAAGTGCAAATGGATTTGTTGGTATTTTTGTTGGTCTCATGGCTTGTGTAAAAATGTAAGTCATTGAATTGTTGACTATATTTTTGTTGATGTGGTTTCTGCCGGGCCCACCAGGGCTGCGCGGTCCAGGGCGTGGGGGGTGTTGCACCAGCCGGAATTTCGCGCCGTCAGTTGACGTTGCGCTCGGCGTTCGCCCAGTATTTCGAGCGGATGGCTTTCTTGTCCATCTTGTTGTTGGCAGTCTTGGGAATCTCCGCCCAGAAGTCCACGCTCTTGGGTGCCTTCACGCCGCCGAGGCGGCGCTTGCAATGGGCGATGATCTCCTCTTCTGTCACCGTTGCGCCGCGGGCGCTGACCACTACCGCCTTGATGGCTTCGCCCCATTTCTCGTGGGGCACGCCGATGACGGCGCACTCCGCCACTGAGGTCAGTTCCATCACGCAGTCCTCGACCTCGGTGGTGAAGACGTTGAAGCCGCCAGTGACGATCATGTCCTTCTTGCGGTCGACGATATAGATGAAGCCGTCCGCGTCGCGATAGGCGACATCGCCGGTGTGGTGCCAGCCGAAGGCCCGCGCCTCCGCCGTCGCTTCCGGCTTTTCGAAATAGGAATGGCTGACGAGCGCGCCGCGCACCACGATCTCGCCGCGCTCGCCGTCGGGCAGCAGGTTGCCGTCGTCGTCCATGATGCCGACGCGCACCGGATAGGTCGGCCGGCCACAGCTCTTGAGCCGCTCAGGATGATCGCCGCGCGCTGCCGCCTCGACGATCTCAGGCGGCAGCCAGGTGGTGATGAGCGGGCTTTCGACCTGGCCGTAGCATTGGCACATGCAGCCGCCGAACATCTCGACCGCGAGCCTGAGCTTCTCCGGCGAGACCGGCGAGCCGACCAGCAGGAAGACCTTTAGGCTCGAGCAATCGAAATCCTTGAGGTGGGGATGATCCAGCAGCGCGTAGAGCGCCGTCGGCGGCAGGTAGAGATGCGTGACCTTGTGCGTCTCGATGGCTTCCAGCACGTGCAGCGCGTCGAAGCCCGGTAGCACCACGTTGGTCGCGCCGAAGCTGAGGCAGGCGGTGGAAACCGGGCCGGCCGCATGCGTCAGCGGGGCGGTGACCAGGCAGACGGGATTTTCGACTCCGCGATGCCAGAAGTTCGCGCCCATCTCCTGCATCGTACCCCAGCCGAGATTGGTGACGTTGACCCCCTTGGCCGGACCGGTGGTGCCGCCGGTGGGAAAGATGCCGACCACGTCGCCGAGATTTCCGAAGGCGTCGCAGTCCTCCACGAAGGGCCGGCTTTCGCCCTCGCGCAGGAACGCGTTGAACGATTTGTAGCCATCGTCGTCGCGGTCGATGCAGACGATCCCCCGGATCCACGGCACCTGCTCGGCCAGCTGGCGCGCCTCTTCGCGGTACTGCGAATGGTAGAACAGCCAGCTCACGCGCACGTAGTTCATGTACTGGATGTTGGCGTCCAGCGCGTTCCGGGCATTGACGGGAATCCACTTCTCGCCCGCGCGCCAGAGGCCGAGCAGGCAGGCGAGCACGCCCCAATGGTTCGGTGCATAGATGGCCACAGGCTCCTGGCGCTCAAGGCCGTTGGCGCGCAGGGCGGCGGCGATGGTGAAGGTCAGGTCGCGCAACTGGCGGAAGCTGAGTGTCGTGTCGCCGTCGCGCACGGCGATCCGCTCAGGCGCCAGTGCCACGCCGCGATCAAAATAGTCGATCGCCCTCATCCTCTACCCCCAGCGGCTGTGTTCTGCGCCCGGCGCGAAAGCTTCGCGGGGCGCACCGGTCTTGCTGGTCGCCAGTGCCGCCCTGACGGCGGGCCGTTCGTCTATGGAGCCAAGCCATTTCAGCACGCGCGGCGCGATTGCGGCCGTCAGCAGGTCGGGGGCCAGCACCCGCACCGGCGCCATGAAGGCATAGGCATCGATATCCGCGAGCGAATATTCATCTCCCGCGAGCCAGGAACTTTGACCGAGCGCAGCTTCAATCTTGGCCACCGACTGGGCGATCTTGCGCCGCGAATCCTCCAGTAAATCGGTGCCGTAGCGGTCGTCTAGCGCATCGAGCCAGGCGTTGCGCTTTTCCAGCGTCGGCAGTGCGGCGATGGCAGCTTCCAGCGGAGCCCGTTCGCGCATCTTCAGCGCCGGCACGAGAAAGGTCTTGCAGCCGAGCGTGCAGATGGCCGGAGTCAGCACCTCGTTGACATGGCGCGCCCACATCAGCACCCGCCAGCGGCCTTTTGCGTCCGATGGGCGCAGCGGCCGTTGGGGATAGGCTTCGTCGAGATAGAGCGAGACGAAGAAGGATTCGGCCATCGCCGTGCCGCGATCGACCAGCACCGGGCCCGTCAGCTCGGGATTGTGCGTCAGTTCCGTTTCCGAGCCGCCGGGCGCCGCGATCGCGCAGGCCGGATCCTGGAAATTCGTGTAGCGGGAGGCGAAATCCAATTCCTTCTCGTGCAGCACCACCAGCGGTTTCAGCGAGAAGGTGTTCGGTTCCCAGTGGAAGAGTTCGATCATAGCTGTTGCCTCGGGCACTTCACGACACCAGATAGGTGATGCGCTTGGCCAGGTCGGTGCGGCCCATCGCCCAGACCGCCCTGGTTGCCGGGCGCGCATAGATGGCGCGCAGCCAGGCCATGATGTGAGGGGTCAGTTCCTCATTGCAGGCCTGCGGTTGCGACAGCGGCGCAGCATAGGCAAGGTTGAAGCCGTTGATGTCTGCCAGCGAATAGGTCTCCCCGGCAACCCATTTGCGCTTGCTCAGCGCGTCTTCCAGGCAGCGCGTGCCGATCGCCACGCGGCGCCGCGATTCTTCCAGTTCCTCCGCGGAAAAGGTGTTGTAGATC
Organism: Alphaproteobacteria bacterium; assembly: GCA_018971835.1. Lineage (GTDB taxonomy): Bacteria > Pseudomonadota > Alphaproteobacteria > Micropepsales > Micropepsaceae > Rhizomicrobium. Next base: position 50,651 of record JAGWZW010000012.1, on the reverse strand, counting down.
GCCTTTGACCATGCGATGCGCCGCTCTTTGAGCGGAATGCGCTCGATGGCCTTGCGCAGTTCTTCGGGATCGCGGCTGCGCACCGAGGGCCCGACAAACACACTCCAGCCGATCATGCTCAACGCCGGCGCGAAATACTGGTCGAAGAAGCGCATCCACCAGCGCATCCGCCAGCGCTCTTCCGCGTCAGCCGGGCGCAGCGGCGGGCCCGCGAACGCCTCGTCGACATATTCCATGATTGCCGTCGATTCGGTCAGCACGAAATCGTCGTGCACCAGGGCAGGGATGGTGCCGGCCGGATTAATCTTGAGGTATTCCGGCGAATGCTGGTCGAAATTCAAGAGGTCCAGGTAATGGCTTTCGAAGGGCACGCCCTTCTCGGCCAGCGTGAGCATCGGCTTGCCGGAATTCGCATTCGGTTCCCAGTGATATAGCGTCAGCATTGCGGATTTTCCGCCAGTTCAGTCGTTCCGCGCATGACGCCCGCGCCGGCCTCGCTTGCCCGGTGGGGCGGCAACAGACTGCGCAGCACCGTCGGGGCCGCAGTTTTCCATAATGTCATCGGCGGCGCACTCCGATTTTGTCCAAGGTTGCGCGGTAAAGGCATCATAAGGAATAAAGCGCCGCCGGTGAGAAGCTGCTTTGCTCATGATGAAGCATGAACACGCTAATCGGGAATCTGAAATGGCGGCGCGTCGCGGCCCGCTGGCATTTGATTGTAGCCCGATTTATACCGGTCATCGAAAGATGCGGTCTGCAGGCGCAAAGATCATCCCGGCGACCTGCCTGCCATACATAGAAGCTTCGCCATCATCTTGCCGAGCGCCTTGTCGAGGATACGTTGTTCCTCATCGTCGAGATCGGCACCAACGGTGTTATGGAACTGGCTGCGTGCGGCAATGAGGGTCTTGTAGAGTCTTTTACCGGCCTTCGTGGCGGAGAAGACCGGCATTCGCTCATCTGCCGGGTTGACCTGTCGCGTGACCAGCCCGTCCTGTTCCAGGCGCGCCGCAGCCCGGCTGACTTCCGCCCGGTCCACCCAGGCTTTTTCAGCGATATCGCGAACCGTGGTGCCGTCCGTCATCGCCAGCCGGCACAGCACGCGCCACTCCGCGAAGGACAACTCACTAGCCTGAGCGAGTTGCTGCGCGGTCAGGCGGTTGATGAGCTTGGCCACGAGCGTGAGGCGGAACGAGGGATAATCCAGGCCCGGAAGTTTCCACCCCTCGAACCCCGCATCCTCTTTCGGACACGCCAGTTTCGGGACATCTGATTTCTTTGCGACGGCGGTTTGTCCATGCGCCGTTCTTCTGCCTGCGCCGCGTGCCGTGTGTATCGTCATGCTCAAAATCCGGCCCATACGTTGTTTTTGAAAATATTCCTTCCAGCAAAACCTGGAAATCACTCCCGCCATAGCATGCAAGGTGCGCTCCGTTCAACGCTTGACAGGGCTGATCATTGAGTTTTCAATGAACTTAGAAAAGGGACGACCCGCCGGCATCGCATCGGTGCCGAGCCGCAATGAGGCCAGCCAGAGAGGAAATCATGCCCGAACTGCAGACAGGCGGACACCAGGGATATCTGCGCATCGCCACCGAAGAAGCCTTCGCGCCGCCGGAACTGATCCGGGCGTACGAACGCATTCTCGACCGCGATGACGTCGATCCCGGCTTCGAAAGCCTGATGGGCTTTTATCTGCGCAGCAAGAGCGAGCGCGCCCAGGCGGTTTTCCGTCGCCTGCAGGATCTCGGCGCCGAACGCCTTGCCGATATGGACGCGCGCGGAATCGACCGCCAGGTGATCGCGGTGACCGGGCCAGGCACGCAAATTCTGGACCGGGATAGCGGCGTGGCCATGTCCGAACTCATCAACGATCGCCTCGCTGAAGCTTGCCAGAGGCATCCGGACCGCTTCACCGGCATGGCGGCCTGTGCGCCGCAGGATCCGGCACATGCGGCGAAGGAGATCGAACGCGCGGTGAGCAAGCTCGGCATGCGTGCCGTGGTGATCAATTCGCATACGCACGGCGAATATCTCAGCGATCCCAAGTTCTGGCCGATTTTCGAGGCCGCGGAAGCGCTCGACGTGGCGATCTATCTCCACCCGCAGACGCCGCCACGCGACATGGTCGGCCCGATGCTGGAAGCCGGGTTAGACGGCGCGATTTTCGGCTTCGGCGTGGAGACGGGCTTCCACGCGCTACGCATCATCACCAGCGGCGCGTTCGACCGTTTCCCGAAACTCCAGATCGTTCTCGGCCACATGGGCGAGGCGTTGCCCTACTGGATGTACCGCCTCGACTACATGCACAACGCCGGGGTCCGCTCCAACCGCTACCCCTTCATGAAGCCGCTAAAGAAGGAAAAGGTCTCGAATTATCTGAGGGAGAACTTCTACATCACCAATTCCGGCGTGGCCTGGGAACCTGCCATCCGCTTCGCGCAGGAGCAGATCGGGGTTGATCGCGTTCTCTATGCGATGGATTATCCGTATCAGTGCCCACCCGAAGAGGTGGGCATACTCGATGCCATGTCTTTGCCGCCTCAGGTCAAGAAGATGTTCTTCCAGACCAATGCCGAGAGGCTGTTCAAACTGGCGTGACGGTGCGCGCAAGACCGCGCGATCTGATGCACATGAGTGCGCTCTTGGTGCAGAACTGTCGGCCTGGCCGTGAAACACAGGGCGGACCGTTTGTCGCCCGGCGCACTTCATCGAGAGCATGACATGTCAGAAAACGACCGGATTGCCGCCCTTGAGGCGCAAATTTCCGCTCTCGCGAACCGGCTGATCCGCGTGGAAGACGAGCAGGCCGTGCGCAAGCTTCAGCACCTCTATGGCTATTTGATCGACAAGTGCCTCTATCGCGAGGTGGTGGATCTGTTCACCGAGGATTGCGAGGTTCACTTCTTCGGCGGCGTCTACAAGGGCAGGGTCGGGGCTGCGCGCCTTTACATCGAGCGCTTCCAGAAAAATTTCACGCATGGGCTGAACGGCCCGGTCGACGGTTTCCTGCTCGACCATCCGCAGTTGCAGGATATCGTCGATGTCCAGGACGATGGGGTAACGGCGCTGGCGCGGTTCCGCAGCATGATGCAGGCCGGGCGGCACAGGGACTATGGCGGTCCGCGCCAATGGTGGGAAGGCGGCATCTACGAGAACACCTACAAGAAGATCAACGGCGTCTGGCGTATCCATGTGCTGAACTACCGCCCGCAATGGCACGCCGATTTCGAAACCGGCTGGGCGCACACGCGGCCGAATTACGTGCCGTTCATCACCACGCTCTATCCCGACGATCCCGCGGGACCGGATGCGTTGCAGGACGAGGTCTGGCTGTGGCCGACCCACAAACTTGTTCCGTTTCACAATCTCCATCCGGTGACCGGCAAACCGATTGTGGCCGAGCGGGCAAAAGCGGATGCCGAAAGGGGCGCATGACCGGTTATCCCAGTCTTTGCATGATGATCGATGGCGAGCGCGTCGCTGCGGAAGCGCGGCGGACGCATCAAGTGGTCAATCCGGCGACCGAGGAAACGCTGGGCGAACTGCCGCTGGCCGACGCCGCCGACCTTGATCGCGCGCTGGATGCGGCGCGGCGCGGGTTCCGGCTGTGGCGCGATGCACCCGCGCAGCAGCGCGCAGCGGTGCTTTCAGGGGCGGCATCTCTATTGCGACAGCGCGCGGACCACCTGGCCTGCGCTGCCACGCTGGAGGAGGGAAAGACGCTCGCCGAGGCGCGTATGGAAGTGATGATGGCCGCCGCTCTGTTCGATTTCTATGCGGGCGAAGCGCATAGAATCTATGGCCGCACGCTGGTGCGCCCGGCTGGGCAGCGCTCGACGGTGACGAAGGAACCGGTCGGGCCTGTTGCGGCCTTCGCGCCCTGGAATTTTCCCATCGGCAATCCCGGCCGCAAGCTCGGCGCGCCCATTGCGGCCGGTTGCTCGGTGATCCTGAAGGCTGCCGAAGAAGCACCGGCTTCGGCGCTTGGCGTGCTGCAGGCACTCTACGACGCGGGCTTGCCGAAGGAGGTGGCACAGGCGGTCTTCGGCGTGCCGGACGAGGTTTCGCGCCATCTGCTGGGCTCGCCGGTGATCCGCAAATTGTCGTTCACCGGTTCTACTGCAGTCGGGAAGCACTTGGTGCGTCTGGCCAGTGAGGACATGAAACGCACGACGATGGAACTGGGCGGGCACGGACCGGTCCTCGTGTTCAAGGATACCGACGTGGAAGCCGTTCTGGATACGATGGTTCCGCATAAGTTCCGCAACGCCGGACAGGTGTGCGTGGCCTCGACGCGGTTCCTCGTCGAGGAAGAAATTTACGAGCGCTTCGTGGACGGTTTCGCCGCGCGAGCCAGAACCCTGCGGGTCGCAAACGGTCTTCTGCCGGAAGCACAGATGGGACCGATGGCGAATGCCCGCCGGCCCGCGGCGATGGAGAAGCTGATCGGTGATGCCGCACGACGCGGCGCGCAGATCCGCGCCGGCGGCACGCCGATGGGCAATCAAGGTTTCTTCTTTGCGCCGACGGTCCTGTCCAACGTGCCAACCGATGCCGATGTCATGAACGAGGAGCCGTTCGGTCCGGTAGCGCTTTGCCGCCCGTTCCGCAACGAGGAGGAGGCGATCGCTGAAGCGAACCGGCTTCCCTACGGCCTTGCTGCCTATGCGTGGACTGCGGACGCGAAGCGGCAAAGGCGCCTGGGACGCGAGATCGAAGCCGGCATGATCGGCATCAACAGCGTGGCGATCGGCGGGGCGGATGCGCCCTTTGGCGGCGTGAAATGGTCGGGACACGGGCACGAGGATGGGCCGGAGGGGGTCGAAGCCTGCCTCGTTACCAAGGCGCTGCACGAGGGCGCCGTACCCTAGAAGAACAGGGAGAAAAGCACGATGCACAAATTCCCGGACATGCCGATCTATACTGGCTTCAGTGCCCCGAGCCGCATCGAGGCTGATGTCGCAGATTTGGAAGTGGAGGGAACGGTTCCCGCCGACATTGATGGCGTTTTCTTCCGCGTCGGACCCGATCCGCAATATCCGCCCAGGCTCGGGACTGATATCTATTTCAACGGCGACGGCATGATCAGCCGCTTCCAGTTCAAGAACGGGCGCATCGATTTCAAATGCCGTTACGCCCGCACCGAGAAATGGCTGGCCGAGAACGCCGCCGGGCACGCCCTCTTCGGTGCCTATCGCAATCCCTTCACGGATGATGCTTCGGTGAAGGGCCGGAGCCGCTCCACCGCCAACACCAACGCCTTCTTTCACGCCGGCAAACTCTACGCCTTGAAGGAGGACAGCCCGCCCACGCTGATGGACCCCGTAACGCTGGAAACGCTCAGCAGCTCATGGGATTTCGGCGGCAAGCTGAAAAGTCAAACCTTCACCGCCCATCCGAAATATGACCACGCCAACGGCGAAATGATCGGTTTCGGCTATGGCGCCAAGGGCATTGGCACGCCGGACGTCGCCTATTACGTGGTGGACGCCAAGGGTAAGATCGTTCACGAAGCCTGGCTTCAGGTACCGTACCCCAATCTGATGCACGATTTCGGCGTCACCGAGGATTACGTGATCTGGCCGATCGTGCCGGTCTGCCCCAGCCTGGAACGGGCGAAGGAAGGCAAGCCCGTTTTCGGCTGGGACGGTTCGAAGGATGTGTATCTCGCCGTCCTGCCGCGCCGGGGGGAGGGCAGGGATTTGCGCCTGTTCCGCGCGCCAAACCAGTTCTGCAGCCATGTGATGAACGCCTTTAACGAAGGCACCAAGATTCATATCGACGTTCCCGTGGCGCGCAGCAACATGTTCCCGTTCTTCCCGGACGTCACAGGGGCACCGTTCGACCGCGCCGGTGCGGCGTCCTACATGACCCGCTGGACGCTCGACATGGCATCCAATTCCGAAAGCTGGGAGGCGCGCAAGCTCACCAATCTCGTCGGCGAGTTCCCGAAGATCGACGAACGCTACGCCTGCCATTCCTATCGGCATGGCTATCTTTGCGTACAGGACGAGAGCCGCCCGTTCGAGAGCAAGCGCGGCGGCAGCATCACCGGCCTGCACATCAACTGCATCGGCCATGTCGACCACGCCACGGGCCTCAGCAAGGCCTGGACCTGCGGCCCCGCCAAGTCGCTGCAGGAGCCGGTGTTCATCCCTCGCCGCAAGGACGCGCCAGAAGGCGACGGTTATCTGCTCTTCCTGGAGTCGGATTACGACGAAATGCAGTCCAACCTGGTGCTGCTGGACGCCTTGCACATTGAAGATGGCCCGGTCTGCGTGGCGCATCTGCCGCTTCGCCTGCGCGCCGGCCTGCATGGCAACTGGATTCCGGCCGAGCGGCTGGCCGCCGGATAGGGCAGTTCCCCTTAGCCGTGGAGGCGGGCCAGCGCCTCCATCAGCACTGCAAGCTCGGCCGCGGTGAAGAAACGCCTGAAGTGCCGTTCATGCCTGCGCTGGGCGATCTTTGACTGCGCAAGCAGCTTGTGTCCCTTTGCGGTAATCAGGAGTTCCTGCAGGCGCGCGTCGCGTCGCGAGCGTTCGCGCCGGATGACCTTGCGCGCGTCGAGGCGATCGACCAGCGCCATCATCGAGGCCCGGTCCATATCGAGTTCCTTCGCCAGAGTGATCTGCGAAATACCGGGATTGGCGGCAATCAGCCAGAGCACGGAGGTCTGCTTTTGCGTGAGGTCGAGCCGCGCCATCGTCTTGGCGAAATGGCGCGAAAGCGCCAGACTAGCCCGATGCAGTTGAAAGCCGAGAAGCGAATCAAGACCGCAGCGATCGACCCGGTTGTTCCGTCCGCGCCCTGCCGGCTTCTCGGATTTTTGCCGCGGCGCGGGCTTTGCTGGCATGGGTGGACGGTTCTCCGCTCTCATCCGATTACACTGGTCTTAGCGGATAAGGCCTCCGGCTTGCAATGCCCCGGCTCGCGCCAGCCGGCAAGCCCGGCGCTTGCGGGATTTTTGCGGGTGCGAAAAGACGGTTGCAGTGCCGCTCCACACGGACAAATATCGCGCCGGAAAGTGAAGGGCGGTACGCACAAAAAAATTGTAAGTTATACATATAAATTGTTATAATCGGCCAACAGGGAGGACCGTCTAATGCAAACCTATTCGACACTCGGTCTGCCGTCTTCTTCGAAGCTGTCCCACTGGCACAGTGTGACGGCAGAGGTCTTCACGCCGTCGGATATCCGTCCGAACAATTCTGCAGATTTCGACGCGGAGCTGCGCTGTGCAAGCTTCGGCCGGCTTCGCCTCGCAGCGGCCACGTCGCGCGCGGCGACCGTGACGCGCAGCCGGAAGCAGGCGTCCAAGAGCGAGGAGCATCGGTTCTTTCTGCGCGTGCAGCTGGCCGGCCGGCTGTTGATCCGGCAAGACGGCCGCGAGGCGATACTGGAGGAAGGAGACATTGTGCTCAGCGACAGCACGCTCCCTTACACTCTGACCTATGACGATGCCTGCAGCACGCTGGTATTGATCATTACGCAAAAAGACCTGAAGCGGCATCTGCCGGTTCCCGAGGAGATGCTGGGCGTCAAGCTGTCGGGCCGGAAGGGCCTCTCGCGCACCACCTCGCTCATGCTGCGCAGCGTGTGGGAACAGGCCGACGATGGCATGCTGCCGGAGATCGGATCGCGTATCGCCGACAGTCTGCTCGATGTCTTCGCCTCGGCCTGTGCCGAAACCAAGGGGATGGTCGTGGCAGATGCGGCCAGCGCGGGAGCGCGCCGCATCCAGATCAAGCGCTATATCGAAGCCAATCTGCGCGACCCCAATCTGAACGTTCGCTCGGCGGCGGCGGCGTTCGGCATCTCGCCGCGCTACCTGCACATGCTCTTCGGCGGCGAAAACGAGACGATATCGAGCTACATCCTGCGCCGCCGCCTCGAAGAATGCGCCAAGCAGTTTTGCGATGTGATGTGGCGCCGCCGGACCATCACCGAAATCGCGTTCGGCTGGGGCTTCAACAATGCCACGCATTTTGCGCGCGTGTTTCGCGACCAGTACGGTACGTCGCCGCGCGACTACCGCAATAGCCAGGTCGCGGCAGGTGGCGTCGGCGCCTCTTGGCTCGCCAAGGTATGAGGTGAGAAACCATGAAGGTCTATGAGCTGGCAGCAGGAGGCGACGGGCTGGACCGGCTGCGCCGGGCCGACCGGCCGATGCCGGTGCCCGGCCGTGGCCAGGCGCTGATCCGCGTGCGCGCGGCCTCATTGAATTTCCGCGACCTTGCGGTCGTGCAGGGCGTTTATCCTGGGCCGCCTGCCACAGGCAATCTTATCCCGCTGTCGGACGGCGCCGGCGAGGTTGTTGCCGTCGGCGATGGCGTCACGCGGGTCCAGCCGGGCGATCGTGTGGCGGCGACCTTCTTCCAGACCTGGGCGGATGGGCCTCCGCCTCCGGGCTGTGTCGCGCTCGGCGCGGCGCCGGCCGACGGTGTGCTGGCGGAGCATGTCGTGCTGCACGAAGACGGGCTCGTCCACATCCCGCAGGAATTCTCCTTCGAGGAGGCGGCGGCGCTGCCCTGCGCCGCGGTGACGGCGTGGAACGCGCTGATGGCGGCCGGCAAGCCGGTCAGGCCCGGCGCCAGCGTGCTGGTGTTGGGAACCGGCGGAGTCTCGATCTTCGCTCTGCAATTCGCCCGGGCAGCCGGCGCGCGCGTGTTCGCCACCTCGTCCAGCGACGAGAAGCTGGCGCGGGCGCAGCGGCTCGGTGCCAGCGGCCTCATCAACTATCGCACGACGCCCGATTGGGAGCAGGAGGTGCTGCGCCTCACCGGCGGCCGCGGCGTCGATGCGGTGGTCGAGGTTGGCGGGGCGGGCACGCTGGCGAAATCGTTCCAGGCAGTCGGCTTCGGCGGGAAGGTTGCGCTGATTGGCGTTCTGGCAGGCCGCTCGGGCGATACCTCGCCGCATCCGCTGATGTTCAAGGCGGCCAGTCTGCATGGCATCTTCGTCGGCAACCGCCGGATGTTCGAGGATATGCTGCAGGCGATGACCGTGAATGCGATCAGGCCGGTCGTGGACAAGGTGTTTGGGTTCGACGACGCGGCCGATGCCTATCGCCATTTGATGGCGGGCCGTCATTTCGGCAAGGTCGTCATTACGCTCTGACCCAGGTTTCCGCGCTCGCGGTGGAGATTCTGTTCGCGTCTGGCGCATTGCCCGGCTGCCACGGCTGATAGCATCGCAGGTGGCCTGCCATCCGGCTCGGCGTCACGGAGCGGCGGGCCGATGCGCGCCCCGCAACGGCCGGCCGCCGGAGCAGGCAACTCAGGAGGCAGCGTATGTCCGACCAGGACAGCTTTGATTACATCGTCGTCGGTGCGGGCAGCGCAGGGTGCGTGTTGGCCAATCGGCTTTCGGCCGATCCGAACAATCGCGTGCTGCTTCTGGAGGCGGGCGGCGATGACAGGCCGCTGCACAATCTCAAGCAGTTCTGGTCCAACATCATGATCCATACGCCCATCGGCTTCGGCAAGACGCTGAACGACCCGAAGGTGAACTGGCTCTACGAGACCGAAATTGACGAAGGCTCGGGCGGGCGCCGGCACAAATGGCCCAAGGGCAAGGTGCTGGGCGGCTCGTCTTCGATCAACGGTCTGCTCTACATCCGCGGGCAGGCGGCCGATTACGACGGCTGGCGGCAGTCTGGCTGCGAGGGCTGGTCCTATGACGACGTGCTGCCCTATTTCCGCCGCTCGGAAAATCAGGAACGCGGCGCCAACACCTGGCACGGGGCCGGCGGGCCGCTAAACGTTTCGGACATCACCGAGCGCAATCCGGTCTCGGCGGCGCTGTTGGAGGCGGCGGTCGAAGCGGGCATTCCGCGCTCCGACGACATCAACGGCGCCGAACAGGAAGGCGTCACCTGGTTCCAATTCTCCATCAAGAACGGCAAGCGCCATTCCACCGCGGTGGCCTATCTGCATCCGGTCATGGGGCGGCCGAACCTGTCGGTGGTAACCGAAGCGCAGACCGCGAACATCCTGTTCGACGGCAGGAAGGCGATCGGTGTCGCCTTTATACAGCGCGGGCAGAAGCGCCAGGCGCGGGCGCGGCGCGAAGTGATCCTGGCTGCGGGCGCAGTGGCCTCGCCGCAGATTCTGGAACTGTCCGGCATCGGGCGCGGCGACATCCTGCAGAAGCACGGCATTCCCGTGCTGCACGAACTGAAGGGCGTCGGCGAAAACCTGCAGGATCACTACATGATCGGCTGCCAGTGGCGGCTGAAGCCGGACTGCGTGACAGTGAACGAGCTTTCGCGCGGCCCGCGGCTGATTCGCGAGGTTCTGAAATACGGATTGACGCGCAAGGGCCTGCTGTCCTTCGCCGTCGCCCATGTCGTGGCGTTCTGCCGGTCGCGTGGAGAGCTGATTCATCCCGATCTGCAATTTCACATGATGGCCGCGTCGATGGACCTGGAGATCCTCGGCAAGACGCAGGCCCTGGTGCTGGAAAAGCAACCGGGCCTGACCTGCACGCCCTGCCAAATCCGCCCCGAGTCGCGCGGCGCCGTGCATATCAAGTCGCCGGATGCGCTGGCCTATCCGGCCATCGTTCCGAATTATCTGGCCGATCCCGCCGACAAGCTGGCGGCGATCGCGGGGCTGGACTGGGCGCGCAAGATCATGAACCAGCCGGCCATCACGCCTTATCTTGCCGCGCCGGGCGATCCCTTCGGCGACACCGACGAGAGCAAGCTCGCCTATGCGGCGGTGGCCGGGGCCACACTCTATCATGCAGTCGGCACCTGCAAGATGGGTCATGACACGATGGCTGTGGTCGATCCGCAGCTCCGCGTGCACGGCATCGAGGGCCTGCGCGTGGTCGATGCGTCCGTCATGCCGCGCATCTGCTCGGGCAACACCAATGCGCCGACCATCATGATCGCGGAAAAGGCCTCGGACATGATCCTCGGCAAACGCGCTGCTGCGGCCGCCTGATTACGGCGCCGGGGCCGGGCCTCGCGATCCGGCGGGAAATGAAGCATACGGGGTGGTCGTGGCGCGTGCCTGCGAACAATGGAGCTGAGCAAGATGGAACATCTGGAAGGCAAGGTTGGGTTCGTCACGGGCGGAGCCAGCGGTATCGGTCTTGGCATTGTGCGCGCCCTTCTCGGCGCCGGCATGAAGGTGGCGATCGCCGACATCCGGCGCGATCATCTCGACGAGGCAGCCGCTGCGCTCGACGCTGGCGACCGGGTATACGCCCTGCAGCTTGACGTGACGGACCGCGCTGCCTACGCGCGCGCGGCCGACGAGGTGGAGCGCGCCTTCGGCAAGGTCCACGTGCTCTGCAACAATGCCGGCATCGGGCTGGCGGGGCCGGCCAAGTTCGCCACCTATGACGACTGGGACTGGGTTCTGGGTGTCGATCTGGGCGGGGTGGTGAACGGCGTCGTCACCATCCTGCCGCGCATCCTCAGGCATGGCGAGGGCGGGCACATCGTCAACACGGCCTCGATGTCCGGCATCATGCCCAACCCGAACACCATCCAGTACACGGTGGCGAAGGCCGGCGTGGTGGCGATGTCGGAAGTGCTGCGCACCGAACTGGCGCCCGATAACGTCGGCGTCACCGCCTTCTGCCCCGGCCCCGTGCGCAGCAACATTCCCAAGAGCGGCGAAACACGACCGGCCAATCTGTCCAACACCGGCTATGCCGAATTCGACAAGCGCCGCGCCACCGATACCAACGCGCATCTCTGGATGGACCCGGTGGACGCGGGCGAACTGGTGCTGGACGGTATCCGTAAGAACAAGCTCTATGTCTTCACCCACAGCGAATTCGGCCCCGGCATCAAGGAACGCTGCGATGCCATCATGGCGGCGGTTCCCACCGGCCCCTTCAATGCGGACTTCATGGCGGCGGTGCCGTTCCTGCTGCGCAATCCGATCTTTTCCGAAGCCGTCAAGAAGTGATCCGCCATGCTTGAACTCTATCATGCCGAGCCGCGCGCCAACTCTATGAAGCCGCTCATCTGCCTCAAGGAGAAGGGGCTGGACTTCGTCAGCCATTACGTGGACCTGCTGCGCTTCGAGCAGCACGAGCCCTGGTTCGTGAAGATCAACGCCAACGGCCAGGTGCCGGTGCTGGTGCATGACGGCGCCGCCATCACCGAATCGACGGTGATCAACGAATATCTCGACGAGGTCTTTCCCGAAGTTCCCCTGCGGCCGGCCGACCCGCTGGCGCGCGCGCGCATGCGCGTGTGGACCAAGTATGTGGACGAGTATTTCTGCCCGGCGCTGTCCATGATCGGCTGGCACATCATGGTTCGCCGGATCGCAGCGGCGGTTCCGAAGCACGAGTTCGAGAAGTTGCTTGCGCGCATCCCGCTGGCGGAGCAGCGCATCAAATGGGCGACGGTGGCCGGCGATTCCTTCCCTGAGGAACAATTGGCGGATTCGCGCCGCCGCTGCGGCATTGCTATCGGGCGGATGGAAGAAACCCTGAAAAGCGGGCCGTGGCTGGCTGGCGATGCGTATTCCTTGGCCGATGTCGATATCTATTCAATGGTGGACTCCATCCCGCGGTTGATGCCCGAGCACATGAACGAGGCGAAGACGCCCCGCGTCATGGACTGGCTGGCGCGGATGAACGCCCGCCCCGCCGTGCAGGCGGCGCGCGCGATGCCCGACAAGACGCCCGAAACCCTGCGGCAGTTCGGCGTGGAACTCTGATCGTGGATGCGTTCAGCCCGTCCGCTGCGGCCGGACGGGCTGAACCGTCTTAGACGAGGAACTTGCGCCCGGCCTCGACCGTTTTCTGATCCTGCTGCCCCAGATCGGCCGGTGGCGGAACCGCGCGGCCGCGCTTCACGGCGGCGCGGCTGCCGACGAGATCAAGCCAGCGCTGCAAATTGGTCAGGCCCTCGATGCTGACGCCGGACCAGCCGTAGCCGCTGACCCAGGGCCACATCGCCATGTCGGCAATCGAGTAGTCGCCGGCGAGGTATTCGCTCTCGCCGAGCCGCTTCTCCAGAACGCCGAACAGGCGCAGGGTTTCGCGCTGATAGCGCTCGATGGCGTAGGGAATCTTCTCGGGCGCATAGCGATAGAACACGTTGGCCTGGCCCATCATCGGGCCGACGCCGCTCATCTGGAACATCAGCCATTGCAGCACCAGGCTGCGCGAACGCGGATCGTGGCCGTAGAACATGCCGGTCTTCTCCGCCAGGTAAACGAGAATGGCGCCCGACTCGAAGACGGCAAAATTTCCGGCATCGCGATCGACAATCGCCGGGATGCGTCCATTCGGATTGATCTTGAGATACCAGTCCTGTTTCTGCTCGTTCTTCGACAGCGCGATGGCATGAACTTCGTAGGGCAAACCCATTTCTTCCAGTGCGATGGACACCTTCCAGCCGTTCGGCGTCTCCGAGGTGTAGAGATCGATCATTGCTTGCATCCTTTTGGGAGCGGCACGCTGCCAGAGCCGTGCGAGCCTACCTCCACTTGCCGCGAAGCGAAAGGCGATGGCGGGCGAAGGCACGTGCCGCCTTATCGGGCGCCGGGCCGTGGCGGCGGACGTGGCGGGCATAGCGCATAAAAAATTCCGCAGCGCGACTTTTCCGCAACATTTGCCGGCGGGCTGCGCTCTTTCTCGTCAAATGCAGCCGCGACCGCGCGGTTAGCGCTGGGTTATTTGCTCAGGACGAAGGGAAACTTTTCCGCGCAAGAAGCGCTGCGCATGCTGCAGTGGCATCGAAGAATTGAGCGGCACGAACGAGACGTAACTACCACGTACCGAGGCTTTCGTGAAGGAGCGGATGTGTTAGCGTGTACCGCACACCGATCCGCGCTGGGATGCGGAGACGGATCGACGCCAAAATTATTCAGGGAGAGGTATATGCCCAACAATAGCGGGAAGAAATATTCTGGCGACCTGCGCAGTTTCCGGGGGCTCGCGCGAAGCACGTCGTCGCTTGTGTTCATCGCAGCAATGGCCGCAGGCCCGGCGCTGGCGCAGCAGGTCGCAAGCAATCAGCAGAGCACGATCGAAACCATCACGGTGACGGCGCAATACGTCACGCAGAACGTCCAGAAGACACCGCTGGCGATTTCGGTGGTGACGGCACAGGATCTGGAGCAGCGGGGCATCAACGACCTGTCGCAGGTCGCCACCTCGATCCCGAGCCTGACACTGACCAGAGCGCCGGCCGCCTACGGCAACGGCTTGCAGACTTATATCCGGGGTATCGGCGCCTATGACACCGCGTTTGCCGGCGAACCCGGCGTCGGCATGTATGTCGACGATCTCTATTTCGGCACGCTGACCGGCTCGATGATGGATCTGCTGGACCTCAGCCGCATCGAGGTCTTGAAGGGTCCGCAGGGCGTGCTGGGCGGCAAGAATGACCTGGGCGGCGCGGTCAGGCTGTTCACGCAGAAGCCGACCGACGACAACAGCGGCTATCTGCAGGCGAGCTATGGTTCGTTCAATGAGATCGACGTGAAGGGCGTCGCGAATTTCACGCTCATCCCGAACCATCTGTTCATGCGGCTCACGGCGTCGAGCCGCCACCAGGACGGCTATGTCAACGTCATCGACTATGCCTGCGCCCATCCGTCTACCGCGGGAAGCCTGCCGGTGATGACGACGCGGCCCGATTGCAAGCTGGGAACCTTCGGCGGCACACAGGTTTCCGCGGGCCGTGTGGCGTTCAGGCTGGAGATGGGGTCTCATTTCGAGGACAATCTGGCGTTCGACATCGTCCGTGATGACTCGGAGCTGCCGCCGGACGTGCTGACCGCGGTCGACGTCGATCCGCGGGCCGATCCGGCCAGCCCGGCATTCAACCCGGCGGCCGCGCAGATCTATTACAACAATGGCGGCGGCCTGAAATCGGTGTCGCGCAATACCTTCCTGGGTGTTTACGGCTTCCCCGCAACCACGACGGTTGTGCCGGACCTGTTGTCCAACACGTTCCAAACCATTCCCAAATACGGCATTCCGTTCGATCAGCGCTTCATTCCGTCCAATCCGTATACGACCTCCTATGCGACGTATAATTCGGCGCAGGGGCAGCGCTATACCCAGGGCGAGATGATGCATCAGTGGAGCGTCTCCAATATCATGGATTGGGACGTCTTTCCCGATGTTCACCTGAAGATGATCACCGGCTACCGCGAGTATCAGGGCGCTTACGCCGGCGACAACTCGGACGCGCCGACTCCATTCGATCTCGCCGTAACCTACCCGACGGATCGTGAGTTCCAGCAGGAAGAGCGCTTCACCGGAACGCTGTTCGGCGGCAAGCTGGAGTGGACGGCTGGTGCCTTCTATTACCACCGCGTCAACACGGCCACCGGCCCGGTGATCTTCGACGCCCTGAACCTCGTCTTCGCGCAGAATGACAAATATACCGACGAGAATATCTCCGGTTATGGCCATGTCATCTATCACATCACCAAACCGTGGGAGGTGTTTGGCGGCTTCCGCTATACCAGCGAGGAGAAGAATTACTACTTCAACCACGTAGGCAAGGTGCCCGGTTATCCCGCTAGCGGCTTTTTCCGCGATACGGTCGATCCTGCCTGTACGTTCGTGGTCGATGCGGCGTGCCCAGCCAATGCGCCGCTGGTGGCCAACAAGGCCACGACCGAGCGTCCGGACTGGCGCGCGGGAACGGATTACCAGATTACCGACGATATCATGGTCTATTACCAGTTCTCGACCGGCTATCGCTCGGGCGGGTTCAACTCGCGGCCGTTCGATACATTGCAGCTCGGCAGCTATAATCCCGAAACCATCATCAGCCACGAAATCGGCGCCAAGACCGACTGGTTCGATCATCGGTTGCGCCTGAACGTGGCGTTGTTCAACGCGGATTACAACCACACGGTCGTTCCGATCTCGAAGATCGACAGTCTGGGCAACCCGTGGGTCGATTATCAGAACATCGGCTCGTCCACGGACAAGGGCTTCGAACTCGAAGCGACAGCGGCGCCGGTCGACAATCTGCTGCTGACGGCGAACTATTCCTACGTCGATTATACTGCAAACCCGGCTCCGGGCTCGCCGCCGGGCTTCGTCGATCCGGGCGGCACGGTCAAGGTCGGCTCTGCGCCGATCCTGTTCCCGCAGCAGCAGGCCAACTTCTCGGCGCAGTATACGTTCGATCTCGGCGAGAAGATGGGATCGTTGACGCCGCGGCTGGATTACAACTGGCGCTCGGTCGTCTATGAGGACGCCAACAACAATCCGTACACGGAACTGCCGGCGCTTGGCCTGCTGAACGGCAGACTGACCTGGGACGCGCCGAACGACTGGGAAGTAGCATTCTCGGTGAGCAACCTGACGGACGAGCATTATTTCCTCGCCAGGTTCAACATGGCGATCTTCGGCCTGGGAACGGTCAGTTCGGAGCCCGCTGCACCGCGCGAGTGGCTGGTGACTTTGAAGAAATCGTTCTGAGCGGAGTATCGCTTTGCCGACGGCACCGGCTTCGCTCTGGCGGAGCCGGTGCCTGTTGCCTAGGATGGCTGCCGTTCAACGCAGACGGCAGAAGATGAAAAGGCGGCGAGGCGATGCTGGTAGGCCGGAGAAGCTGGAAGATCGAATGGGGCGACTGCGATCCGGCCGGCATCGTGCATTTCCCGCGCTATCTGTTCTTCTTCGACAGCTGCACGGTATCGCTGTTCGAGCAGGCCGGGCTGCCCAAGCGGCAGATGCTCAGGGATTACAACATGGCCGGTTGTCCTGTAGTGGATTTGCGCGTCCGCTTCTTGATTCCCAGCCAATATGGCGACGAAGTGGTCATCGAAAGCGCCATTCGCGAATGGCGGCGGTCGAGCTTTGAAGTGCAGCACCGCCTGTTGCGCGGTGAGGCGCTGGCCGTGGAAGGCGTCGAAACGCGGGTGTGGACAGTGCGCGATCCGGTTGACACGGAGCGATTGAAAGGGGCGCCCATCCCTGAGGACGTGCGCGCCCGCTTCGTCTGACCGTCCCATTCGGTCAGCAAGAATCCCTCAGGAGGTTTACAGTGGACAAGGTCTTCATCACCTGCGCGGTCACCGGCAGTTCGCCGCTGCCCGATCACCCGAATTTCCCGATCACGCCGCAGCAGATCGCCGAGGCGGGGGTCTCCGCGATCGAAGCGGGCGCCTCGATCCTGCATATTCACGTCCGCGATCCGGCGACCGGCGGGCAATCGACGGAACTTGACCTCTACCGCGAGGCGGTGGGCTTGATCCGCCAACGCAGCAACGAAGCGATCCTCAACGTCACCACCGGGCCCGGCTGCACCTGGATGCAAAGCCCGGACGATCCGGCGCTGCCGGGTTCGGGAACGCTGATGTTCACGGCGGAAAAGCGGCTTGAACACATCCTCGATCTCAGGCCCGAGATGTGCACGCTCGATATCTGCACCATGAATCTGTGGGGCGGCGCGGCGATCAATCTGGATCCGATGATTACCCGCATGGGCCACATGATCCAGGACGCCGGCGTGCTGCCGGAAATCGAATGTTTCGAGGCCGGCGATTTCGTATTCGCGGACGATCTGATGGCCAAGAAGGCGCTGCCCGCCCATGCGCCCTATTCCTTCGTGCTGGGCACGAAATACGGCCTGCCGGCGACGCCGGAGGCGATGATCTATGCGCGCAATCAGATTCCGCGCGGCGCCAAATGGACCGGTTTCGGCATCAGCCGGCATTCGTACCCGATGGCGGCGCAGGCCGTTTTGCTGGGTGGCAATGTTCGCGTCGGTTTTGAGGACACGATCTATCTGAGGCGCGGGCGCAAGGCGGCGAACAACGCCGAGCTGGTGCGCTGGGCGGTCGAGCTGGTCGAAAGGCTGGGCGCGGATGTCGCCACGCCGGGCGAGGCGCGGGCCGCACTTGGTCTGCCAACTTAACGCCGAGGCCCGAAATGGTATGGTTGTCGCGGCGCCGTTGTTCCTGAACGGGTGAGAGATGGTGACGATCTACGGTATCAAGGCCTGCGACACGATGAAGAAGGCTCGCACCTGGCTCGAGGCGCAGGGCATCGAATACCGCTTCCACGATTACAAATCCGAAGGCATCGATAGGGCGACACTCGAACGCTGGGTCAAGGAACTGGGCTGGGAGACGGTGCTCAATCGGGCGGGCACCACCTTCCGCAAGCTGCCGCAGGCCGACAAGGACGGCCTCACTGCCGCGAAAGCAGTGGTCCTGATGCTGGCCCAGCCCTCGATGATCAAGCGCCCGATGCTGGAAGCGGACGGCCGCCTGCTCGCCGGTTTCAAGCCGGACCTCTATGCCAGTGTTTTCGGCCAGCGCGCCAGACGTACCTGAAATCCAGTAAAATCAAAGTGATAGCCGAGCGGCAGATCGATTTTACGCCATCGTTGCGTGATATCAATATCCGCATGCAAGTCTCAAACATATTTTCTTTGGCGCCATTCCTTGGTTAACTTTGGCGTCCTGGGGCTGGTGTTTTCAGGGAGACGATCATGCTGCGCGGATTGCTGAACAGTATCGTCAAACACGGCACGCTGACCTTGCTCCGGCCGGACGGCGCACGCGACACCTTCGGCAGCGGCGCGCCGCGCGTCACAGTGAATCTGCACGACCGGGCGGCGATGGCCGAACTGGCGCTCAATCCCGAGCTGAAGCTTGGCGAACTCTACATGGACGGGCGGCTGACCGTTGAGGAAGGCGATATCGCCGATGTTCTTTCGCTGCTGATGCGCAATATTGGCACCGGCGCACCGCCGCGCGGAATCATCTGGCTGGCCGACCGCATCCGCCGCCTGCTGCGGCCGCTGGGGCAATACAACCCCATTTCCCGCGCCAAGGATCATGTGGCACATCACTACGATCTTTCCGGCAAGCTCTACGATCTGTTCCTCGACCAGGACCGGCAATATTCCTGTGCTTATTTCTCCCAACCGGGGGCGAGCCTCGACGAGGCGCAGGTGGCCAAGAAGCGCCACATCGCAGCCAAGCTCTACTGCGACCGGCCGGGGCTCAAGGTGCTCGACATCGGCTGCGGCTGGGGCGGGCTGGCGCTCGATCTGGCGCGGGATTGCAAGGCCAATGTGCTAGGCATCACGCTCTCCGAAGAGCAGCTTGGCGTGGCCCGCGCGCGGGCGGCCAAGGCGCATCTGGAAGACCGCTGCCGTTTCGAGCTGGTCGATTACCGCAAGCTCGACGACAAATTCGATCGCATCGTCTCGGTGGGCATGTTCGAGCATGTCGGCGTGCCCTATTACCAGGCCTATTTCGACAAGGTGCGCGAGCTGCTGACCGACGACGGCGTGGCCCTGATCCATACTATCGGCCGCAGCGACGGGGCCGGCGCCACCAATCCCTGGATCCGCAAATACATCTTCCCCGGCGGCTACACGCCTGCCCTGAGCGAAATGCTGCCGGTGATCGAGAAAGCCGGCCTGATGGTGTCGGACGTGGAAATCCTGCGCCTGCACTATGCCGAAACGCTCAAGGAATGGCGCCGCCGCTTCAAGGCGCACTGGGCCGAGGCCGCCGCGCTTTACGACGAGCGCTTCTGCCGCATGTGGGAATTCTACCTCGCCGGCTCGGAGATGGGATTCCGTCACGAAGGGCTGGTGGTGTTCCAGGTGCAACTGGTCAAGAACGTGGACGCCCTGCCGATCACCCGCGACTACATGATCGAAGCCGAGCGCACCATGAAGTTCGCCGGCACCGAGCGCATGCCCCGGCCGGTGCGGGTGGCGTAAGCTGCCACGCGCGACCGTCCGGCGCGGGCGCGGCTCGTGGTGCTGTTCACTGTCGTCAGCACCATGAGCATGAGCGTGATGGCCGACGGCGCGGAATACCGCGTGGTGATGACTCAGTCCGGCCTCAACGCCGAACCGGCGAACGATGCGACGAAGAAGGCGAATGGGCCACCGACGTGAAGGTGCGTTCGGTTCGGAAGATAGTTGTGGCACGCAATATGAAGAAAGCGATCATTTGGACAACGGTGATTTTTGTGTCCATATGGACCGTGCTCTATGCCGTGTTCACGCTGGAACGATTGGAATGTACACCCGTTTTTTCCGGCCCTTGTTTGCGGACTGATTGGCAAGCGTTTGGTGATTTTGTTCTTTTACATTCGGTAGAGCGCTGGCAGACACTACTGGCAGGCGCACTTGCGATTGCTGCAGCTCTAGTTGGCGGAAGTTACATCAACAAGCAGATTAGCCATACCGAAAGGCTTGAACAGCAAAGGCTCGACCGGCGACGCGCGGCGCTTCGCGCAGTGATGCCGATGGCTTTAGGTAAGCTAATAGAATATTGCGAAGGTGTGGCGCTCGTTCTTCGACAAATTTATGATCATCGGCAAGGAGGAATTATTCCGGCTCAGATGCCTATGCCAGAATTTCCTGAAATCCCGGATGAATCAATCTCGCTCTTTCGGGATCTGATCGAAGTTTCGGACGGTTATTTCAGCGCCCCGCTCGCGAGAATGCTCTCGAAGCTACAGGTCCAAAACTCACGAATCCGCTTTCTTAGGGCATCTGGTACAGGACAAAATAGAGATGCCACGTTAATTTTGACCGCAAACATCGAAGAATATATTCTCGATGCGGCCACGGTAATCGCTTATGGCGTGGCATTCTTCGACTATGCGCGCGAAAGTTCCGACGCTGCACCGAAGTTGATAGGGTGGGCCGAGGTAAGAAGTGCCCTTAACGGCCTTGGCTTTCTAAGCACAGAGTACCCGCACTTGCACCGGATGATTGACATACGGGCATCGCAATCATTTCCCCCGTAAAAAACATCACTCGAACGCCATGATGTTCTCGCTGCCGGCCTGGATGCGTTCGAACAGCATCGGGCATTCGGGGATCATGCGTTCCATCCAGTAGCGCGCGGACACCAGCTTGCCGTTGTTGAAGGGCTTGTTGCTGTCGCCCGCGTCCAGCTTGGCTTGCGCCAGTTTGGCCATACGCGCCCACATCCAGCCGACGGTGACGATGCCCATCAGGCGCAGATAATCAGTGGCCGCGGCGCCGGCGTCGTTGGGGTTCGCCATCCCGTGCTGCGCCAGCCACATCGTGGCCTGTTGCAGAACGCCGAGCCCGCGCTCGACCGGCTTCACGTAACGGCTCAGCTTCTCGTCGCCCGCGTTCTCGGAGAGCCAGCCCGAGATGGTCTGGAACAGCGCCATCGGCGCCGCGCCGCCTTTGCGCCCCAGCTTGCGGCCGACCAGGTCCATCGCCTGCACGCCGTTGGCGCCTTCATAGGTCTGGTTGATGCGCCCGTCGCGCACGAACTGCTCCACGCCGTTGTCGCGGATATAGCCGTGGCCGCCATAGACCTGCATCGCCATGTTGGCGGCCTCGAAGCCCATGTCGGTGAAGAAGGCCTTGATCACCGGCGTCATCAGGTCGGCCAGCAGGCCGGCGGTGTTCTTCTCCGGCCGGCTCGAATCGGCGATCGCCATATTGAGCGCGGTCCACATGATCACCGCGCGCGCGCCCTCCACGAAGCTGCGCGCATGCAGCAGCATGCGGCGCACGTCGGGATGGACGATTTCGAGGTCGGCGGGCTTGTCGGGATCGGCGGCGCCGGTCAGCGCGCGGCCGACGCGGCGCTCATGCGCATAGGCCAGCGCGTTCTGATAGGCGACCTCGGCGATCGAGACGCCCTGGATGCCTACGCCGATGCGCGCGGTGTTCATCATGCCGAACATGCCGGCCATGCCGGCGGAGGCCGAGCGCGCTTCGCCTTCCTTGTCTGGCTTCGGGCCGAGGCGCCAGGCCACGGCGTCGTCGAAATTGAGCACGCAGGTGGCTTGCGCCTTGATGCCCATCTTCTTCTCGATGCCACCGGTGGAGACGCCATTGCGCGCGCCCATCTTGCCCGTCTCGTCCACCAGGAATTTCGGCACCATGAAGAAGTTCACGGTGGACAGATCGTCGTGGATCTGGCCGTTCTCGTCCGGAATCTTGGCGATCACCATGTGGATGATGTTGTCGGTCAGATCCTGATCGCCGCCGGAGATGAAGATCTTGGTGCCGCTCATGCGATAGGTGCCGTCCGGCTGCTCCACCGCGCGTGTCTTCATTAGGCGCAAATCGGTGCCGCAATGCGGCTCGGTCAGGCACATGGTGCCCGCCCATTCGCCGGAGATCATCTTGGGCAGCACGTTTTCTTTCATCCAGTCCGCGCCGGTGGCGGCCAGCGCACCCGCCGCCGCGCTGGTCAGGCCCGGATACATGGCGAAGGACTGGTTGGCCGAATTGGCCATCTCGGCCACCGCCAGCGCGATCAGTGCGGGCATGCCTGCGCCGCCGAATTTTTCGGAAGAGGCGAGGCTGCCCCAGCCCGCCTCGCAATAGGCCCGGTAGGCTTCCTTGAAGCCCTTGGGCGTGCGCACCACGCCGTTCTCGAAATGGGCGCCTTCCTCGTCGCCGGACTGGTTGATCGGTTGCAGCACTTCCTCGCAGAACTTGCCGGCGTTGGTCAGGATGTCTTCCACCAGATCGGCCGAGAGTTCGCCGAAATGCGGCAGGTCGTGCAGCGTCTCCAGTTCCAGCAGTTCGTTGATGACGAAACGGAAGTCGTCGAGGGGGGCGCGGTAGATCGGCATGAGGGCTCCTTTGCTGGGCAGTCCGGCGCAAGCAACTCTGCATGCTTTTTAGGCCGATTGGGCAGCAGGAATAAAGGGGCTCCACGGGTTTGCGGGCCCCTTCAATCTTGCCGTTGCGGCAGCCTAGATCAGGTTTTTCAGCGTGATCTCGATCATTTTGGCGCTGCTGCCGCGCATCACGGTGAAATAAATTTCGGTGCCCGGTTCGTCGTCACGCAGGCGCTGGCGCAGATCGTAGAGCTTGATCTCCTCCGCGGGCGTGCCGTCCACCGCGGTGATGATGTCGCCCGCCATCAGGCCGGCCGTTTCGGCCGGCGAGCCCTTGGTCACGTCCACCACCTTGAAGCCCTTGGTGCTGGCGTTGATCCACATTCCGGCGCGGTCGTAGGTGTCGAGGTCCGCCACCGTGCCGGCCACCGGCTTCAGGTACATCCGCGAATGGCCGTAATCGAGCGTCACCACGAAGCGCTTGAGGATGCCGGCGCCGATATTGCCGGACAGCGAGGCCGCGGCAAAAGCGCCGGCCTGGTCGGTGGACATTTCCACCACCGGGCCCTTGATGTCGTAACCGTCGAATGACAGCACATTGCCGCGGCTGACGAAGGCACGGGTAGGTCCGCCCACGCCCCAGCCGGCTACGGCATCCACGCCCTTGCCCGCCTTGGCGCGCAGTCCGTTGATGGCTACGAAATGCGTGTTCAACGTTATCGAGTTGCGGTTTCCGGTGTCGATAATGAAGTTGCCCTTGATGCCGTCAAAGCTGGCATCGGCTTCGATCGTGTTGCCGTCGAAGGCGATGGGGATCGGCGTGCCGGCGTCCTTCGGATCGAAGGCACCGGGCTTGATCAGCGTCACGGTGTGCGTGCCGTAATCGATGCGCGTGACAAAGCGGCGGAACGTCTCGAAGCCCACCATGCCGGTTTCGTCCAGACCCTCGACATCGGACATCTGGTTCAGCGGCAAGACCATGAACACCTGGTTGTTCACGCTGGCATCGCCCAGCGTCAGCGCGGAGACCTTGGCCAGTCCCGCCTCCATGTGGCCGGAACCGGCGCCGTTGGCTTCCATCTTGCCTTCGACCTTGAGGTCCAGTTCGGCGGCGGTCGGTGGGGTGAGCAGGTTGACCCCGCCGGTGTCGAAGATGAAGAGAAACGGTCCTTTGCCGTTCACGCGCACATCGGCATAGATGTGGTTGTTGATGAGCCGGAAGGGGAAGCTTGTCTCGGTCGCACCGCCGGCGATCGCAAAGTCATTGACCTCGACCTTGGGCGGGGCGAAGGCGGCATCCGGCTGCGCGGGCAGGAAGCTGGCGCTCTGAAGCGTGATGTGCTGGTCGTATTTCTTGTCGCCGGTGCTGACGAGCGTCGCGGTGGGAAGCATCACGCCCTCGAAGCTCTTGTAGGCCGAAAGCGTCGTGGTGACGGTCTGCTCGCCGTTGATTTCCACCAGGCGCCAGAGCAGGTGCGTTGTCGCATCGAACCAGGCATCGAATGGCTTGCCGCCTGCGGGCGTGACGCGCAGCACGTCGTAGTCCGTGCCGTTTTCGCTCTTGACGCCCTGTGCTTCGATCTTTGCGCTGCCGAAATCCTTGCGCCACCACAGATTGGCATCGCGATAGGTTTGGTTGATGGCGACCTGGCGTTGGTCGCCGCCATTCTGGACGGTCACGGTGCCATTCGGATCGAGCGCCCAGGCCTCTTTTCCGTCAAAGCCGTTGGCGCCCTTCATCGGGCCGATCTCGAAATGCTCGACGAAACGCGGTTTGGTGAAATCGGCCAGGTCTTCGACCTTGCCTGCCATGCCCTGACCGGAATAGGCATAGTCGGTCTTGAGCGCAGTCTTGCCGTTCCAGGCCGCGCCGCCGGATGCGGCCCGGTTGGCGGCCAGAATCTGGGCCGGGGCCGGTGCCGGCGTGGGTGCGCTTGCGGCCGCCGTGGCCGAGGCGACGAAGATCACCAGCGCGGCCGACACCGCGAGTGGATAGTTTGCCATGTTCCCTCCCCGGCATCGGTGCCGTTTAAAGGAAGTATAGGTAAGGATGCCCGGACGTCATAGCTGGCCTGTCGCGATTGTGATGCTGTTGCTGTGGACCGTGCCGGCCCTTGCCGCGCCGCAGCATGTCGTCTCGACAAGTCTTTGTACGGATGAATACGTCTTCCGCCTGCTGCCGCGCGAACGCATCGCCGCGCTCTCGGTGCTGGCCGGCGACACCCATCCGGTGGTTTCCACCATCGCAGACCGGGTGAAGGGCATGGCGCTGATCCGGCCTTCCGCGGAAACGGTGCTGGCAAAGCATCCCGATCTGGTGGTGATGTATGAGGGTACCGATCCGCGCTTGCGGGCCCAACTTCGGCAGGCGGGCGTGAAGGTGCTGGAGGTGCCGTGGGCCAATTCGTTGGCCGAGGTGCGCAAGGTCACGCTGATGCTGGGCGGCAAGCTTGGCGTACCGGCGCGGGCCCGTGAGCTTGTGAACGCGATGGACACCCGGCTCGCCGCCGCGCGCACCGTCGCCGCCACGCCGCCGGTCAGCGCTGTGATCTACGAACCCAATGGCTATGTCACCGCCGACAGTCTCAGCAACGAAATTCTTGCGCAGGCGGGGCTTCGCAATGTCGCCGGCCGGATGCACCCCACACGGATGCGGACCCTGCCGGTGGAGACGGTGGTGGCGTCGGCGCCGGAGTTGCTGATCCTTAACGCGCCGCGCGAGACAACGCCGGCCCGCGCCGACCTGGTGCTGCAGAACCCGGCGCTGGCGTCGTTGCAGGGGCGCAGCCTCATCGTCCACGCCGCGCTCATGCCGCTGCTCTGCCCCGGCCCGTGGTCGGTGGACGTGGCCGGAGAGCTTGCCCGCATGGGGCAGGAGGCGCGCGCGCTTGCGGCGCGCCGGGCGGCGCACTAAAACAGCCGCAGCGTCGGTGTCCTGCGGATGTGCCGCAGGAGATAGGGAACGCGGTGCAAACCCGCGGCTGCCCCCGCAACTGTAAGCGGCGAGCGCTGGCCCCATGTGCCACTGGGAAACCGGGAAGGCGGGGCGGCGCGCCTGAGCCGTGAGCCAGGAAACCTGCCGGCGCGGCGTCGTCCATCCGGGGACCGGGGTTGGTCCGCGGGGCGGAGAATTCCGCAAGCGGCGACGGCTGATGCAGGAGCGCGGCCCCGCCGAAGTGGATACCGGTTCGGCGCCAGGCCGCGCGACAAGCCAAGGTCTGGATCTCGATTCAGCGAAGCGGGATCGAGATCCAGGAGGCACAGGCGGCCATGGACGGCGCGGTAGACGATCACAGAATCCGGGGCGCATTGCGCCTGCCTCTTGCCGTTGCGGATTCGCGCGCTGGGGTGATGACGCTGGCGCTCACCGTGCTCGCGCTTGGTTGCGCCGCGCTGTCGTTCCTGATCGGCCCGGCGAATTTGAGCCCGGCAGTCGTTTTCGGCGGCCTGTTTTCCGCGCACGGCATGGCCAGCGTGATCGCGCGCGAGCTCCGCCTGCCGCGGGCGCTGCTGGCGCTGGTGGTCGGCGGTGCGCTGGGGGCGAGCGGCGCGGCGCTGCAGGGCCTCTTCCGCAATCCGCTGGCCGAGCCGGGGGTGACGGGCGTGACTTCGACGGCCGGACTTGGCGCGGTGATCGCGCTTTATTTTGGCTTGGCGGCAACGAGCCCGGCGCTGCTTCCGGCCTGCGCGATTGCCGGTGCCCTGGTGGCAGCGGCGATTCTCTATGCGCTGTCGCGCGCGGGCGCCGGGGTGACGGCGCTGGTGCTGGCGGGCGTCGCCATTGCCAGCCTGGCCACGGCGCTGACGGCGCTGGCGCTGTCGTTCGCGCCCAATCCCTATGCAATGAGCGAGATGGTGCTGTGGATGCTGGGCTCGCTCAAGGACCGCACGCCCACCGACCTCTACTTTGCAGCGCCGTTGACGATCACCGGAATCGTCCTGCTGCTGAGCGCCGCGCGCGGCCTCGACGCGCTGACGCTGGGCGAGGAGGCGGCGCAAAGCCTCGGCATCAACGTCCACGCCGTGCGCCGCCGCGTGGTGGTAGGCGTGGCGCTGGCTACCGGCGCGGCGACGGCGGCGGCAGGCGCGGTGAGCTTCGTCGGCCTGGTGGTGCCGCATCTGCTGCGCCCGTTCTATGGCTATGAGCCCGCGCGGCTGATCCTGCCCTCGGCGCTGGGCGGGGCGGCGCTGGTGGCGGCCTCCGATGTCGCCGTGCGGCTGATCGCGCCGGACGGCCAGCTGCTGCTCGGCGTGCTGACGGCGATGCTGGGCGCGCCGTTCTTCATCTTTCTTATCCTGCGCATGCGGAGGGAGGGATGAGCCCAGCGCTGTCGCTTGAAAACGTCACGGTGCGCTATGGCGAACGCGCGGTGCTCGGCGATATCTCGCTGGCGTTCGAGGCAGGCACGCTCACCGGCCTGGTCGGCCCCAACGGCGCCGGCAAGACGACGCTGCTACGCACCTGCCTCGGGCTGCTGCCGGCGCAAGCGGGCACCGTGCGCGTTTTCGGCCGTCCGCTCGGCGGCTATTCGCCGGATGCCCGCGCGCGCGCCATTGCCTATCTGCCGCAGAGCACCGAGGCGCATTGGCCGCTGGTGGCGCGCCGGGTGGTGGCGCTGGGGCGGTTGCCGCACCGGCCGGCCTTTGCGCGCATCTTGTCCGCCGATGAAGCCGCCATCGACAAGGCGCTGGCGCGCTGCGATGCGACGGCGCTGGCCGGCCGCCGCCTGAACGAAATCTCGGCGGGCGAGCGGGCGCGGGTGCTGCTGGCGCGCGCGCTGGCCACCGTCGCGCCGATCCTGCTGGTGGATGAACCGGCCGCGCATCTGGATCCCGCCCATCAACTCAGACTGATGGAACTGCTGCGCGAGGAAGCGCGCCGCGGCACCGCAGTGGTGGTGACGCTGCACGATCTGCCGCTGGCCGCACGTTATTGCGATCGTCTGGTGCTGCTGAAGAACGGCGGCATCGCCGCCGCCGGGCCGCCGCAGGACGCACTGTCCGATGCGGCACTGGCCCATGTTTTCGGCGTGGGCGCCTTGCGTGTGCCAGATGCAACTGGAAAGATGCAGCTCGTCGTAACGCCGATGTAATCAAAACCGGGCGCAATAGCGGCTAGTCTGCGCCGCCCTCGTCAGGAATTCGCGATGCGCATCAGACTCCGCCATCTGGCCGTTCTGGCGGCCGTTCTGGGCGCAGTTCCGTCTGCCGGCCGCGCCGCGCCGGTGAGTCCCATCAAGCATGTCTTCGTCATCGCGTTCGAGAACCACAACTGGACCCAGCCGGCTTCCGACGACGCGGCACCGCGGCAGATTTTTCGCAATTCCGCTGCGCCCTACATCAACGGTCTGGTGACACCCGGCAATCCTAATTCGGCGCAAGTCTCTTTCGCCGCGGCGTATCACAACGTGGGGGCGACGGCGGATGGCGAAACGATCGATATCCATCCCTCCGAGCCGAGCTATATCTGGTCGGAGGCCGGTTCCAATCTCGGCGTCTTCACCGATGACGATCCGCTGGGCCTGGGCGGCACCGAACAGCGAACCAAGCTGACGCTGAGCAATCTGCTCCAGCGCGCGGGCAAGAGCTGGCGCTCCTATCAGGAGGACGTCAATATCGATTATACGGACAACCGTGGGCTGCCGCGCGCGCAATGGACCGTGCCTTTCCACACGCGCGTCGGCGTGTTCGCCCAGGGCATCAACGCCTATAACGGCAGCCGGCAATACGGCTATGCGCCCAAGCACAATCCTCAGGTGCTGTTCGCGGTGACGAACGGCAACGGCAACCAGACGGCAGCCAATCCGATGGCGGATCATTATGCGCCGCTGCAACAACTCGCCGCCGATCTGGCCAGCGGCAACCTCGCCGATTACACCTGGATCACGCCCGATCTCTATAACGACATGCACACCGCGCTGGATGCCGGCTTCACCTATCACGGCGTGCATTATACCGGGGATCAGGCCGCCATCGCCGAGGGCGATAATTTTGCGTCGAGAATCGTGCCCGTGATCATGGCGTCCAAGGCCTATAAGGACGGCGGCCTGATCATCCTGTGGTGGGACGAAACCGAGGGCCGCAATCTTGACGATTACCAGCACACCATTCCCGAAATCATCATCTCGCCCTATGCCAAAGGCCATGCCTTCATGACCAGCCTCAACTACAGCCATTCCTCGGACCTGGTGACGATGGAGGAGATTTTCGGCCTCAAGCCCTGCCTGCGCGACGCCTGCAAGGCCAACGACCTGTCGGATCTCTTCAAGCCGGGCACCATCCCGCAGAGCCTGCCCTGAGATACTGGCGCCGGCCGCATCTCTTGCTATGCTGAACGCAGGCAGGAGGGCGCGATGGCAGCTTCGAAACGCGGTGCGGGCGACGACGACAACGACAACGGCCAGGACGGCCATTACAAGAAGGCGCTCTACGAACTGCAGATCGAGCTGGTGAAGCTGCAGCACCGGCTGATCGCCGAGGGCGCGCGGGTGCTTGTCATCATCGAGGGGCGAGACAGCGCCGGCAAGGACGGCACCATCAAGCGCCTGACCGAGCATATGAGCCCGCGCGAGACGCGCGTGCATGCGCCCGGCAAACCCTCCGACCGCGAGGAGACCGAATGGTACTTTCAGCGCTTCGCGCCCTTCCTGCCGGCGGCGCAGGAATTCGTGGTATTCAACCGCTCCTGGTACAACCGCTCCGGCGTCGAGCGGGTGATGAAGTACTGCTCGTCCCGTCAGGTCGAGAATTTCCACGAGATGGTGGTGCCCTTCGAGGAAATGCTGATCCGCGACGGCATCGAGCTGCGCAAATATTATCTCGACATCTCCAGGCACGAGCAGAAGGTGCGGCTTGCGGCGCGCAGGAAGGATCCGCTCAAGCAATGGAAACTCTCGCCGGTGGATGAGGCGGCACAGGCGAACTGGCAGGCCTATTCGCAGGCGCGCGACGAGATGTTCCGCCGCACCAGCCATCCGCACGCGCCCTGGCGCATCGTGCGGGCGGACGTCAAGAAGACCGCCCGGCTCGAACTGATCCGCGACCTGCTGGAAAGCTTCTCCTACAAAGGCAAGTCGAAAAAGCTGGCGCGGCCGGACCGCAGCATTGTCTTTCCGTGGTGCGAAGTCGCCCACGAAGAGGGACTGATCGCGGAGTAGCCCAGATTCACTCGTGCCGGTGGAAGATCGCCGCGCCTTCGCAAGCCAGATACAGCGCTGCCGTCAGCGCCGAAAGATCGAGCGCGTAAAGATAGCGGTAGTCGCAGGCGAGCGAGATCACGAAGAAACTCGCGACGAAGGCCAGTGCCGAGGCCAGCATGGCGGCGATGGCGATGTCGGCCGGGCGCCGCCGCCGCAACAGCAGCACCAGCATCGCCAGCGCCAGCGCCAGATAGAAGCCGTGCGAAAGCAGCGGCGTGCTCACGAAGTGATGGGCGTAATCGGCCAGCGCCTGATCGCGGCTATCCCAGCGCCGCGCATAGCCCAGCGCTGCCATGATCTTGGCCGGCCCGTTGATGCCGAAGTAGTAGGGGTGACAGTCCTCAAGTCTGGGTGTCAGCACCACCCAGCGGAATGCGGCCCAGCGCACCTTCAGATAAAGCCAGGGATGACCGAGTACGAGCCGCCACCACTGGGCGCCGATGTCCGCCGGCTGGGCGTCGTTCAGCGCCTGCATCAGCGCGGGTGACTCGGCGAGCGTGTCGTTGCGCTCCGCCGAATAGACGCGCGGTCCCTCGCGGCGGATCACCGCCTCCAGTTTTGGCGCCCGCTCTGCGAGCTGCGACAGGGCAAGGCCGGGGTCCGCCGTCACGGCGCCGATGATGTCGTAGCTTTGCAACAGGCGAATCTGCGAGGCCGGGCCAAGCTCGCCCGTCACCCGCAAGGCCAGCGCCCAATGGCAAATCCCTCCAGCAGCCAAGGATATAAGCAGTGCGCCCGCGCCGTAGAGTGCACCGCTGCGCCAGGGGTGTGCCGGCGCTGCCTTACCGGCGATCCAGCCGAGTGCCACTGCCGCGCCCAGCAGCGTCAGGATACCGTTCTGCCGGGCCAGCGTCGCCAGCACGAAGAGCGCAAATCCGCCGATCAGCAGGGCGAAGCGCAGGCCAACCTGCGGCCAGCGCCGTGCCGCATGAGCAAGCGCGGCGAAGCCCGCTACCGAGGCCGCGGCAAACAGCACGTCCTTCCAGACGATGGCGGGATAGATCAGGAATTGCGGGCTCACGATGCAGAGCAGCGCCACCGCTGCCGCTGCCCAGGAGGGCGCTCTGCCTCCCAGCGCCAGAAAGGCCGCCAGCGCCCCAAAGGCCAGCACCGTGTCGAAGATCACGAACAGCCCGGCGCCGGGCAGGAGGGCGTCGGCGATTCCCAGCATCCAGGACATGACGGGCGGGTGCCAGTTGGCGTATATACCCGTCCGCCCCTCGAGAAGCTGGATGACAGAATCGTAAGAAAGATGACCGGGCCAGTTGGCTGCCAAAGAAAAGACAAAACCCGCGGCGATGATGGCCGCCGGTATCACGATGCGGACCGGCGCGATGCGCCCGCTCATCGGCACTTCTCCGGGCTGGTTTCGACTCACTGAACTCTATTGATAGCAGGGATGGAAGGTCCGGCAGAGCCGGGCAACGCAACATGGCGAACAAGCCGATCTTCACCAATAAGCCGATTTTTTTTGACGCCTCCGGTCGGCGGGCAGCGCGGATTTCGCTGATCGGCTGGGCCGCGGCGGTGGTGTCAACCCTGGTGGGCGCGGCCTTCCTGGCCAGCCTGCTGGCGGTGGCGCCGGTGCAGGGCATGCGTCTGCCTGGCCAGCTCACCGCGATCAAGACCGTGGGTGTGCTGGAGAAGAAGGCAGCGGCGCCGGGCCTGGTGCACATAGCCGAAGATCTGGCCCAGAGCGCCTGGCTGCGGCGTGCCGAAGTGGCGCACAAGCTCAGGCTGCGCAACGAGCGGCGGCTCAGGGCGCATCCCATTGCCTCGGCGCTGCAGCCCCGCAAGGGGCGGCCGCTGGCCATCGCCTTCTATCCGAACTGGCAGGCGGACGCCTATACCTCGTTGAAGCACGCCCTGCCCAAGCTGGACGGGCTGATGCCGACCTGGCTCAACCTGGTCGGCCCGGACCTGACCCTGAACACCAGCTTCAATGGCCGGGTTTACGGCTATATCCACCGCAACAAGGCCAACACCGCGATCCTGCCGGTGCTGCAGAACGCCAGCATGGGCCAGTGGGATGGCACCGGCCTTGCCAAGCACCTGGCCGATCCGGCTTGGCGAAAAACGGTGATCGATGGCGTCGTCGCTTTTGTGGGCGGTCATCGCCTGCAGGGCGTCACCATCGACTTCGAGCAGCTGCCGCAGAGCGCCTATTGGAATCAGGGCCAGTTCCTGCGCGAGTTGCGCAAGGCCTTCAAGCCGCATGGCTGGATCATCGCCCAGGCCGCGCCGTTCGACGACAACAGCTGGCCCTTTGCCCAGTATGCGCGGATCGTCGATTACACCGTGCTGATGGCCTATGACGAGCATGAGGATTCGGGCGCGGCCGGCGCTATCGCCGGGGAAAACTGGTACGAGACGACGCTCGACAAGCGCATGAAGGTGCTGGCGCCCAACCACACCATCCTGGCGCTCGGTGGCTACGGCTACGACTGGAACGGCAGCGATGTCGACACGCTCACCTTCCAGGACGCGGTGATCGCCGCCAACGATTCGGGCGCCAGCGTCAGCTTCGATGGCGCTACCAACAACCCGCATTTCTCCTATGTCGAGGACGACGGCACCAAACACGACGTCTGGTTCCTCGACGGCGCCACGGCCTACAACCAGATTCACGCCGCCGACATCTATCAGCCCGCCGGCTATGCGATGTGGCGGCTGGGCAGCGAAGACCCCTCGGTGTGGGACGTGATGGGCCGCGCCTATGGCGCCGGCGCGCCGGCAAGCCTCACCTCGATCCCGATCAACGACGACATCGATTTCGAGGGCATGGGCGAAATCCTGCGCGTCGAGGCCGATCCCTCAGCCGGCCGGCGCAAGCTCGACCTGGACGCCAAGACCGGCGACATCGACGACGAAACCTATACCAAGCTGCCGACCAGCTATGTGATCCGCCAGTTCGGCGGCCATTACCGCAAGGAGGTGGCGCTCACCTTCGACGATGGCCCCGACCCGGAATGGACGCCGCGCATCCTCGACATCCTGCGCAAGAAGCACGTCACCGCGACCTTCTTCGTCATCGGCAGCAACACCGAAGCCAATCCCGGGCTGGTGCAGCGGGAAGTGGCCGATGGCGACGAAGTGGGCAACCACACCTACACCCATCCCAATCTGGCCGACACGCCGCCCGAAGGCGTGCGGCTGGAATTGAATGCCACGCAGCGGCTGTTCGAGGCGCTGACGGGCCATTCCATGCGCCTGTTCCGCCCGCCCTATCTGGGCGACGCCGAGCCGACCGACGCCGACGAGCTGATCCCCGTCGAAGTGGCGCAGGACATGGGCTACGTCACCGTCGGCGAGCACGTCGATCCGGTGGACTGGGCGCTGCCCGGCGTCAAGCAGATCGTCCAGCGCACGCTCGATCAGGTGCATGCGGTCAAGCGCGACATGCCGCGCAACATCATCCTGCTGCACGATGCCGGCGGCGACCGCTCGCAGACGGTGGCGGCGCTGCCCGTCATCATCGATAAGCTGCGGGCCGAGGGCTACAAATTCGTCAAGGTTTCCCAGCTGGCCGGGCTGACGCCGGCCGAGGCCATGCCGCCGCTCTCGCCCACCGTGGCGCTGCTGACCGACCGCGTGGTGTTCATGGCGCTCTCCACGATGGGGCACATCCTTTACCTGCTGTTCGTCGCCGCGATCTGGCTGGGCATCGGCCGGCTGGTGTTCCTGGTGGTGGCAAGCCTCTACCGGCGGCGCCAGCATGCGGCCGAATTCGATCCGCCGCCCGAGGCCGAGACGATGCACGTCTCCGTTGTCATTCCCGCCTATAACGAGGAGAACGTCATCGTCCGCACCGTGCACGGCATCCTCGACGGCGCCTATCGCAACCTCGACGTGATCGTGGTGGACGACGGCTCGCGCGACAACACCTATGGCGTGCTCACTTCGGAATTCGGCGCCGATCCGCGCGTCACCCTGATAAAAACGCCCAACGGCGGCAAGGCCAACGCCCTCAATCTCGGCCTGTCGCACGCCAAAGGCGAGGTGGTGGTGGCGCTGGACGCCGACACCCAGTTCAACCGTGACACCATCCAGCGCCTGGTGCGCTGGTTCGCCGACCCGAGCGTCGGCGCGGTGGCGGGCAATGCCAAGGTCGGCAACCGCATCAACATGATCACGCGCTGGCAGGCGCTGGAATACATCGTGGCGCAGAACCTGGAGCGGCGCGCGCTGGCGGCGCTGGGCACGCTGACCGTGGTGCCCGGCGCGGTCGGCGCCTGGCGCAAGAGCGTGCTGGCCGAGCTGGGCGGCTTCCACACCGACACGCTGGCCGAGGACCAGGATCTCACCATCGCCGTGCAGCGCGCAGGCTACCGGGTGCTGTTCGACTCCACGGCCATCGCCTGGACCGAGGCGCCCACCACTGTGCGCGGCCTCGCCAAGCAGCGCTTCCGCTGGGCCTATGGCACGCTGCAATGCCTGTGGAAGTACCGCAAGATCACCTTCGATCCGAAATACGGGGCGCTCGCCACCATCGCGCTGCCGCAGGTCTGGCTGTTCCAGATCGTGCTGACGGCGCTGGCGCCGCTCGCAGACCTGCTGCTGGTCTGGCAACTGGCCTGGCAGTACGTCGCCTACCTGCAGCACGGCTCGGAGTTCAGCAACGCCGACCTCAAGATCACCGCCATCTATTACGTGGTGTTCGTGGTGGTGGATTTGCTGGCCGCGATCTTCGGCTTCCTGATGGAGAAGCGCGAACAGTGGAGCCTGCTCTGGTGGCTGATGTTGCAGCGCTTCGGCTACCGGCAGATCATGTACTACGTGGTGGTGCGCTCGATCTCCACGGCGGTCAAGGGCGCGCTGGTCGGCTGGGGCAAACTGGAGCGCACCGGCACCGTCACCGTGCGCGAAGCGGCCAAGCAGGGGTAGGGGTGGCGACCCCGAGAGATCGGCCATAACTCCTTTATCTTTCACCACTTAGCGCAAGGTGAGGGAGGAAACGGCACCGCTGAAGTGTAACGGCTTTTTTGAACGGCTCCCTCACCTTTTTCAGAGTTCTAACTTTGTCCAGCGTTACCGGTTCCTCAACCTCCTCGTTGATAGCGATCAACCAATTGACTGAGGAAAAAGGGTCACCACCGGCGCAAGCTGCATGGGCGCGACGTTGTAGCGGGGCGGGAAATTGGTACCGGGACCGACGTAGGACGCCGTAATGCGGTAAACGCGACGAAGTGGACGCGGCTGTCATGCTGCTCGTTCATCGCCAACACCGTCCGACTGCAACTCCATGCGCCCGCCTACAATCTCGCCAACTTCATGCGGACACTGGCATTGCCGGAGACGGTGAAGGATTGGTCATTGACTAGCTTGCGCGAGAAGCTGGTCAAAATCGGCGCGAAGATCGTCGGCCACGCGCGCTACATCACCTTTCAGATAGCGGAGGTCGCCGTGCCGAGCCGATTGTTCGGGGAGATTTTGTGGCTGATCGACGGATTGCGACTGCGACCTATCAGCGGGGATTGTGCAATCCACAATAATGACGGGAGTAGTGTGTCCGAATGCCAAAAACGAACCAAACCAGCCGTTTGGGCATAGTCTTGCCTGAACGGGCATGCTCCCCGCGACGAACGCGGCCGTTCGGGCTTCCGCGTCCCTCAGAAAGGCAGTATTTTCCGGCTCAATTCAAGGTCATCCGGGGAATGTCGGATCAATGAAAAAAGCACTTACTGCTGCTGTGCTGCTGGCGGTTCTCGTAGCACCGATTGCGAATGCCGCGCCTTTTGATGATGCGGTGGCCGCTTTCAAGCGCGGCGACTATGCGACTGCTCTTACGCTTTTTACGCCTCTGGCACAACACGGAAACGCAATTGCGCAGTACAATCTCGGTGCGATGTATTTAGGAGGAATAGGAGTTACGCAAAACTTTACTGAAGCAGCGAAGTGGTACCGTTTAGCTGCGGAACAGGGCAATGCAACTGCGCAGCGCGATCTCGGAATGATTTACGACAAAGGGCTAGGGGTTACACAAAATTTTACCGAGGCAGAGAAGTGGTACCGCTTGTCCGCAGAACAGGGAAATGCGATTGCGCAGGACAACCTCGGAGTGCTGTACTTCAACGGCGAGGGTGTACCGCAAAACTATGATGAAGCGCTCAAGTGGTATCAATTATCAGCGCAACAGGGATACGCATCCGCCCAGTACAACCTCGGTGTGTTGTATTTGGAAGGTAAAATTTTACCGCAGAGCTATGCTGAAGCAGAGAAGTGGTTCCGCTTAGCAGCACAACAAGGTGACGCGGACGCGCAACTTAATCTCGGTTACAATTACTTGTACGGTGAAGGTGTACCGGAGAGCTATGTCAAAGCGCATATGTGGATGAATCTTGCCGCATCACACACTACTAGTCATGGCAACAAAAAATATTCAGATGCTCGCAACCAAGTAGCAGCAAAAATGACACCCGCTCAAATTGCAGAAGCACAAGCACTCGCTGCAAAATGTCAGGCTTCAAATTACAATAATTGCGATTGATGGCTCATCATTTACAGAGAGGGTAATCGGCTGACAGTCGCCGCTCACTGAGCGGGTTCGTGCGGCAGGTTGTTTGGCTGGTTTTTCGGAAATTAAGGGCTCATGCGCGGACGGCCCCGGCTTGGCAAGATGTTTTTGGCAGCGATGACGAAGCTAGTAGGGTGCGGTCACCAGGCTCTTTGGTTTGCCCAATCTCGATGACGCCGTCTATCACGCAATTGAAAAGGTGTTCGAAAGGCTCACCGTCGATCAGCTTTCAGACTCCGAACTGACAAGAGGCTGAAAAAGCACGGGTTTAAGGGCGAGCCGGCGGCGAGTATCACCAACAAACTGGCTCGCGGCACCTTCTCAGCCACGTTTTTTCTGGCATCCTTGGCCGTGTCGGGGCTTGAGGGATGCAGTCTTGAAGACATCTAGTCTGCGGAGATGAGGTTGCCTTACATACTCGCAAAATGGGACGTATCTATAATGCGATTGCGCAAAAGCTGGGCTGTGCTGGTCTGCAAGAAGCCAGAATCTCAATTGAAACAAAAACCACCCAGAAAAAAGCCAAACAAGGATCCAATTATCTCCGCGCTTAAAACAATAAACTATAACAATGATGTAAGTCGGGCAGAACAAAAGGCCCAATGGGATCGTCAGGAAAAATGGGAGTGCTGGCGATTCCGGATAGATGTCGTCGCGATGATAGTAGCGGGCATCACTGCCGGACTACTGTGGAAGCAGCAGATTGATATGGGACATCAACTGGACATCATGCAAGGAGAAATGGAACTCTCCCATCTTCCGGAGATGACCTATAGCATGTCTATGCTGTCCAATGGAAAGCCGTATAGCGGCAACGTTATACCCCAAGACGCCTCCGTCGAAGTGACTTTCCGAAATGTCGGACACGCGGCCGCTATTTTGTACGGAGCGCGCATCGGCTATTATGTCGGTGATCATCTGCGTTGTGATGTCAAGCGAAATTCCAAAGAGGATCCCAGAGATATTCGCTGGCAACAAAATCCCGATCACTGGGTCATTGGAGCGAAATCCGCGCCCAAAAGCTTGGATGATGTTTCGAGCCATGAATTGTTGATCGCAGGGGATCCACCAATGGCTGTTACTGGGGATAGCGGATTCCCTCTTCCTCTTAGCCAAGAAGAGCGGAAAGCTATTCGGAAGGGCGCCAGCTTGTGGGTTTATGGCGTGCTTCTTTACGACGATCCATCGTCCAACAAACTCAAATCGCACCCTCCCCCATTCCCTTTTTGGTTCGCCAGAAAATACGGCGCGCACGGATTCACTGCTCAGGATGTCCCCGGTCCCGACAAACTCAATGGGAAGTGGAAGGAGAACCCCGATGAGTGTATGGACCGATAAGACGCCTGCCAAAACGGCTTTCCACATAACGGTCATCTAAGACCGTCCCGCGCAGGCACAAACGTTTCCGCATTTCCCTTTGCGCCAACATACCGCCGCGCTGGCGACCCCGAGAGGATTCGAACCTCCGGCCCTCAGATTAGGAATCTGATGCTCTATCCTGCTGAGCTACGGGGTCGCGCGCGGGGCGAAAATGCCCCATCGGCGCCGCCCCGGCAAGCGCTCCGTGGCCGTCCGGCCCTCAGTGCCATCCTTCAGTG
The DNA here is from genome assembly GCA_018971835.1 of Alphaproteobacteria bacterium. Lineage (GTDB taxonomy): Bacteria > Pseudomonadota > Alphaproteobacteria > Micropepsales > Micropepsaceae > Rhizomicrobium. Next base: position 12,795 of record JAGWZW010000012.1, on the reverse strand, counting down.
TCCGGCCGGCTTGCCCGCGATCCACAGCCAGCGGGTGCGGTTGACGTCCCGCCGGTTGGCGATCCAGCCCTTCACATAAGGGGCCACCAGGTCGCGCGTCACCATGAAGCGCATGGGAATCCAGGGATAGGCGGCGAGCGCGGTCTGCTCGGCCTGCGCCAGCAGGGCGCCGCGCGCGGCGGCGTCGGCGGTGTGCTGGGCGCGATCCAGCAGCGCGTCATAGGCGGGGTCGCAGTAATTGCCGTAGTTCTTGCCGCCGTGGCAGCGCAACAGGTCGAGGAAATTGGCGGCGTCGTCGAAATCGGCGATCCAGCTGTTGGCCGCCAGGTCGAAATCGTGCGCGTTCATGCGCTGGATCACGGTCTGCACGTCGGCCTGGCTGATGGTGAGGTCCACGCCGATGGCCCGCATCATGGCCTGCACCGCAGCGGCGACGCGCAGATTGTCGGGGTCGGTGGTGGTCAGGTAGTCGAGCCGCAAGGGCCGGTCCGGGCCGTAGCCGGCGGCGGCCATCAGCGCGCGGGCCTGGCTCAGCCGCGCCGCGTAGGGCTGCGAAACGAAGGCCAGCGCCGCGCCGCCGGGATAGTTCGCCACGCCCGGCGGCACCATGCCGTAGGCCGGGGCCTCGCCCAGCCGCAGCACCTTGGCCACGATGGCCTTGCGGTCGAAGGCGAGGTTGAGCGCCTCGCGCACGCGCAGATCGGACAGCGGCGGCCGCTCGAGATTGATCGAGACATAGGCGACGCCGAGATAGGGCACCATGCGCAGCGTCTGCGCCAGGTGCGCGCGCAGCCAGCCGATCTCCGCGGCGGGCAGCGGGGTCTGGGTGTCCAGCTCGCCGGCGCGGAAGCGGCCCAGCGCCGCGGCGGAATTGGCGGTGGGATAATAGTTCACCACGTCGATGCGCACGTCTTTGGCGTCGTAGAACAGCTTGTTCTTGAAGAGCGTGATGTGGTCGTTCGGCACCCATTGCTTCAGCACAAAGGCGCCGTTGCCGACGTAGTGCGCGGGGCTGGACCAGGCCGCGCCGTAGCGCTCCACCACATGGCGCGGCAAGGGATAGGCGCTGTGGTGTTCCAGCAGCTCCGGCAGGTAGGGCGCGGGATGGGCGAGGGTGACGACCAGCGTGCGGTCGTCGGGCGCGCGCACGCCCAGCGCCGCGGGCGGCAGCGTGCCGGCGCTGATGGCGCGGGCGTTCTTCAGCACCCAGAGATTATAGGCATAGGGCGCGGCGGTCTTGGGATCGAGCAACCGCCGCCAGGCGAAAACGAAATCTGCCGCCGTCACCGGCCGCCCGTCCGACCACAGGTGATTGCGGAGGTGGAAGGTCCAGGTCAGGCCGTCGGGCGAGACCTGCCAGTCCGTCGCCGCGCCGGGGATAGGGCGGGCGGCGGCGTCCTCGGTGGTCAGCCCCATCATCAGGTCGCCGGCGATGTTGGCCTCGGCGCTGGCGCCGATCAGTTGCGGATCGAGGCTCCTGGGTTCGCCGCCATTGCCGCGGTTGAGCGTCACGCCCGGCGGCGGCGCGGGCGAACAGGCCATCGCCAGCGCCAGCAGCACGAAGCCGGCCAGCGCCCGGAGGCCCGGAGGCGTCATGCGGTGGCAGGTCCGCGGTTCAGCCGGAGCCAGCGCGTGCGGTTGATGTTGACCTTGTTGCTGATCCAGTTCCGCACGTCGGTGGAGACGAGGTTGCGCGTCACGCCGAAATAGACCGGCGCCAGCGCCATGTCGTCCAGCATGCGCTGCTCGGCGTCCTCAAGCAGCTGGGCGCGCAGCCTGGGATCGTGCTCGATGTCGGAATCGCTCATCAGGGCGTCGAAGACATGGCTGTGGTAGTCGCCGTTGTTCATGGACGTGCTGGTGGAGACCAGGGTGAACAGGAAATCCTTCGGATCGAGATAATCGGCGCTCCAGCCCGCCCAGGCAACCTCGAAATCGCGCCGCATCAGCAGATCGTAATGCACCTGGCTTTCGGACTGGACGATCTGTACCTCGGCGCCGATCTCACGCCACATCTCCTGCAGCACCACGGCGACCAGCCTGGCCTCGGTGGTGGACTGGATCTCGTAATTGAACTGCAGCGGCCGGTGCGGGCCATAGCCCGCTTCCTTCAGCAATGCCCGCGCGCGTTCGCGGCGCACGCTCATGGGAACGCCCTCGAAGGCCAGATGCGCCTTGCCCGGATAGCCCGGCATGCCCGGGGGCACGAACGAATAGGCCGGGCCCTCGCCGCCGCGCGTCACCTTGTTCACGATCGTCTCGCGGTCGATGGCCATCGACAGCGCGGTGCGCACCGCCAGATTGCCGAATGGCGGGCGGTCGAGATTGAAAACGACGTATTGCGTCAGCATGTAGGGGAAGAGGCGCAGCTCGTCCGGAATCTCGCGCTTGAGCCAGAGCGTCTGCTGCGGCGGGATGCTGGCGGAGAGCACGTCGAATTCGCCGCCGCGAAAGCGCTTGAGCGCCGCACTGGAATCCTGCGTCGGGAAGAAATAGACGTTCTCGATGGCGACTTTCGCGCTGTCGTAGAAACGAGGGTTCCTTGCCAGGTGGATGTGATCGTTGGCGATCCAGTCCTTGAGGATGTAGGGGCCGTTGACGGCGATGTTTTCGGGCCTGAGCCAGTCGGCGCCATGCTGCTCCACAACGTGGCGCGGCACCGGGAAGGTCGAGTAGTGCGTGAGCAACTGCGCGACATAGGGCACCTGGAAGTGGAAGGTGATTTCGAGCGTCCGCGCGTCCAGCGCGCGCACTCCCAGCTTCTCCGGCGGCAGCTCGCCGGCGTTCACGGCCCGGGCGTTGAGGATCGGATAGAGGATCGAGGCGTATTGCGCCGCCGTCTTCGGATTCAGCACGCGGCGGAAGGAATAGACGAAGTCCGCCGCCGTCACCGGCCTGCCATCCGACCAGAGGTGATCGCGCAGCCTGAAGGTATAGGTGAGGCCGTTCGCGCTGGCCGAAAAGCGTTCGGCCGCGCCCGGGATGGGCGTGCCGTCGGCACCTTCGGTCATCAGCCCGATGAACATGTCGCCGATGATGTTGTTTTCCCAATCGCCGGTCGCCAGGTGGGGATCCAGGGTGTCCGGCTCGGCGCCGTTACCGCGATTGAATGTCCCGGCGCCCGCCACGGCGCGCCGCTGCATGCGGCCGCCGCCCTGGAAGGCGTAGACCGAACCGCCGGCGGCCAGCACTGCACCGCTGCCCAGCAGAAGCCGTCGTGAGAGCTTCATCGGCATGCCGTTCGCTTACCCTCTCGTCCGCGAATGCCGGAGCCACCGTGAATACTTTGGATTCCTCAATTTGATAGGCGGCGCGCAGGTTCGCATGGTAGACAAGCAAAGCATAGCGGGGTGAATGACCAATGAATCTGCGCCATCTTTCTGCCGGGGTCGCGGTGTTGCTGGCTTTTTCCGGGCCCGCCGTTGCGCAGCAGGCGGGGGGCACGCTGCTTCATGCGCTGGCCGGCTGTGCCGGGCTGAGCGACGGCGCGGCCCGTCTGGCCTGCTATGACCGGCTGGCGCCGCAGGTGAACGCGGCGTTGACGGCCGGGGCCCCCGCCGTCCAATCCGCGCCCGCCGTCGCCGCGTCGCCGCCCTCGGCACCGCAGGCGCCAGCCGCGCCGGCCGTGGCCGCCACGCAACCGCCGGCGCCGAAGGACCAATCGTCCTGGTTCGGTTTCGACATGGGCGATCTGTTCGGCAGCAGCCCCAAAGCGCAGACCACGCCGGCCCAGTTCGGCGCCGATCAACTGCCGCAGAAGCCGCAGCAGCAGGCCAGCGCCCAGCCGCGCGAGATCGACAGCATCACCGCCGGCCTGACGGAATATGCCAAGACGCCGTTCGGCAAGTTCATCGTCTTTCTGGATAACGGCCAGATCTGGCGCCAGCTTCAGGGCGACGGGACTGTCGCCTATTTCCCGCATAAGCTGAAGGGTGTCAGTGTCGAGATCTCGCGCGGCCTGCTCGGCAGCTACAACATGCATCTGGTGGGCAGCGCGCGCACCTACAAGGTCGAGCGGGTCAAGTAGCTCCGCTCAGAGCGGATCGTGCTCGGCCACCAGATGGCCGGGCGCCACTTCGATCAGCTTCGGCCGGTATTGCGGTGCGTCCGGATCGTCGATCATGCGCGATTTGAGGAAGGTGAGCGGCGCGCGGGAATCGAGCGGCGAGGGCAACTCGCCCGAAGTCGCGGCATGGGCCTTGGCGCGCGCGGCCTTGGGATCGGGAACCGGCACCGCCGCCAGCAGCATGCGCGTGTAGGGGTGGCGCGGAGTGGTGTAGATCGCGTCGCGATCGGCCAGCTCCACGATCCGGCCCATATAGAGCACCATGACGCGGTGCGATATCTGCCGCACTACCGAGAGATCGTGACTGATGAAGATCAGGCTCATGCCGAATTCCTGCTGCAGTTCCAGCAGCAGCGTCACGATCTGTGACTGCACCGAAACGTCCAGCGCGCTCACCGCCTCGTCGCAGATCACCAGCCTGGGCCGCAATATCATGGCACGCGCGATGCCGACGCGCTGGTTCTGCCCGACCGAGAATTCGTGCGGATAACGATTGATCCAGCCGGGCTCCAGGCCGACGCGCGCCATCATTTCGCCGACGCGGTCCGTCACCTCGCGGCGCGACAGGTCTGGGAACTGGGCCTTCAAGGGTTCGGCAATCGATTCGCCAACCGTCCTGCGCGGATCGAGGCTGGCCAGCGGATCCTGGAACACGATCTGGAATTCTTTGCGCAGGCCGGCAAGTTCGGGCGCGCCCAGGTCGGCCAGGTCGCGGCCGCACCACACCACGGCGCCTGCCGTCTTCGGCACCAGCTTCAGCACCGCGCGCGCCAGCGTGGATTTTCCGCAGCCGGATTCGCCCACCACGCCCAGCGATTCGCCGGCCTTGAGCGTGAAGCTGATGCCATCGACGGCGCGCAGCATCCTGGTCTGCGCGAAGGGAAAACCGCCCGTGCGCATGGGGAAATAGACCTTGAGGTCTTTCACGGCGAGCAGCGTGTCCGCTGCGGCGGCCGGCTGAGGGGCATGGTCCGGCGGCGTGGCGCCATCGATGCGCGGCATGGCGTCGAGCAGCGTCCTGGTATAGGCAGTCTGCGGTTCGTAGAATATCCGGTCGATATCGCCGGCTTCGACCACGGCGCCGTCCTTCATGACCTGGACGCGGTGCGCCAGCCCGGCGATCACGCCCATGTCGTGCGAGATCATGACGATCGCGGTCTTCAGTTCCTTCTGCAGGTCGCGCAGCAGGTCGAGAATCTGCGCCTGCACCGTGACGTCGAGCGCCGTGGTGGGCTCATCGGCGATCAGCAGGTCTGGCCCGCACACGGCGGCCATCGCGATCATCACGCGCTGGCGCAGGCCGCCGGACAATTCGTGCGGATACTGCGCCATGCGCCGGCGCGCATCGGGAATGCGCACCAGGTCGAGGATTTCGAGGCAGCGGCGCTCGGCCTCCGGCCGTGGCACGCGCTGGTGGACGCGCAGCGTCTCCATGATCTGGGCGCCGACGGTCATGTGCGGCGTCAGCGAGGTCAGGGGATCCTGGAAGATCATGGTGATCTTCGAGCCGCGCAAGCCGTTGAGCTGCGCCTGGGGCAGGCCGAGCAGTTCCTCGCCGCGGTAGGTGACGCTGCCGCTGGCGCGGCCGTTATTGGCCAGAAGGCCCATCGCGGCCAGGAAGGTCTGGCTCTTGCCCGAGCCGGATTCGCCCACCACACCCAGCGTCTCGCCGGCGTGCACGTCGAGACTGACGTTCCTGACGGCGTGGACCTCGCCGTCCGGCGTGGCGAAGCGGACGTTGAAATCGCGAAGCTGGAAGATCGGTTCGGCCATGTCTCACCGGTCCTTGGGGTCAAGGGCGTCCCTGAGCCCGTCGCCGATGAAGTTGAAGCAGAACAGCGTCACCGCCATGAAGAGCGAGGGAAAGATCAGCATCCAGGGCGCGGTTTCCATCTGGTTGGCGCCGTCGGCGATCAGCACGCCCCAGGAGGTCAGCGGCTCCTGCACACCCAGTCCGAGGAAGGAGAGAAAGCTTTCGGCCAGGATCACCGCCGGAATCGTCAGCGTCACATAGACGATCACCGGCCCCACCACGTTGGGGATGACGTGCCGGCGGATGATGGCGAAGGGTGAAAGGCCGGCCGCGCGCGCCGCCTCGATGAATTCCGTCTCCTTGATGGACAGCGTCTGGCCGCGCACGATCCGCGCCATTGTCAGCCACTCCACTGCGCCAATGGCGACGAACAGCAGCACCAGGCTGCGATGGAACACCACCATCAGGACGATGACGAAGAAGATGAAGGGCAGCGAATAGAGCACGTCCACGAAGCGCATCATCAGCGCATCGAGGCGCCCGCCCACGAAGCCGGCGATGGCGCCGTAGGTCACGCCGATCACGAGGCTGACCAACGTGGCCACGAAGCCGACCGCCAGCGAAACCCGCGCCCCGTAGAGCACGCGCACGAACAGATCGCGGCCGATGGAATCGGTGCCGAACCAGTGCGCGCCCCCGGCGCTGCATATCACCGTGGTGTCCGGCCACCAGTCCGGCGCGCAGGAAACCAGATTGTAGTCCACCGCGTCAAACGAATAGGGCGACAGTAGCGGCGCGAAGATCGCCATCAGCGCGATCAGCGTGAGCAGTGCGATCGACACCATCGCCGCCTTGTTGCGGGCAAGGCGGCGGCGCGCGTCCACCCACAGGCTGCGGCCCTTCACCTCCCGTGCCCGCTCCATCAGTTCGGCGTTGCGCTTGGCGGCGGGTGAGGCCATCAGCCGAGCCTCACGCGCGGATCGAGCACGGCGTAAAGAATGTCCGCGATCAGGTTCATAACGATCACCAGCACCGCATAGGCGATCACCACGCCCAGTACCAGCGTGTAGTCGCGGTTAAGCGCGCCCTGCACGAAATAGCGGCCGATGCCGGGAATGCCGAAGATCTGCTCCACCACCAGCGAGCCGGTGAGGATGCCGGCCACCGCCGGGCCCAGATAGCTGACCAGCGGCAGCAGCGCCGCGCGCAGCGCATGGCGCCAGATCACCAGGTGATTGGGCAGGCCCTTGGCGCGCGCGGTGCGGATGTAGTTGGAATGCAGAACCTCGATCATGCTGCCGCGCACCAGCCGCGCGATGATGGCAATCTGCGGCAGCGCCAGCACCGTCACCGGCAGGATCATGTTCCTGAAGGCGCCGCCGTTCCAGCCGCCGACCGGCAGCGTGATCTCGTGACCGAACAGGTTGAAGCCGTAGACGCCGAAGATCAGCGTGAGGATGGGCGCGGTGACGAAGGTGGGAACGGTGATGCCCACCATCGCCAGCGACATCACCGAATAGTCGCTGGCCTGGTTCTGGTTGAGGGCGGCCAGCGTGCCCAGCGCAAGGCCCAGGATGATGGCGATCAGCATGGCGCTGATGCCGAGGCGCGCGCTGACCGGCAGCCCCGACTCGATCAGCTGGGTGACCGTGAAGTCCCGGTACTTGTAGGACGGGCCGAGATCGAAATGCGCCAAATTGTCGAGATAGAGGACGTATTGCTCGTACAGCGGCTTGTCGAGGTTATAGGCGGCTTCGACATTGTGCTCGATCTCGGGAGGCAACCGGCGCTGGCTGTCGAACGGGCCGCCCGGCGCGATGTGCATCATGAAGAAGGCGAGAGTCACGATGATGAACAACGTGGGAATCGCGCCCAGGATTCGCCGTATCGCGTAGGAGAGCATGAAGGCCCAAGTCTCCCCAGCCGTGGGATCATGGCCAGGCAAAATCTACCTGGCAAACCTCAATGAGCAGGCGGATGTTGTCAATCTGTCATGACGCAATCGGTATCGGGATGCGAGCGAAAGTTGAGGATTGTCGCCGCTGCGCCGCTAGCCGGCCGAAGGCAGGCGCAGCGTTTGGGGCATCAGCGGCTCGAACGCCCGGGCGCTGACGAAGTCCTGCGCTGCAGCGATGGCGGGTGCGAAGAAGCGGTCGCGGTCGAAGCGGGGAATGCGGCCCCGGATCAATGTATGAACCGCTTCCAGCGCGGCCGAACTTCGCAGCGGGCGCTGGAACTCGATGCCTTCGGCCGCCGCCAGCAACTCGATGGCGAGGATATGAGAGGTGTTGGTGTTCAGCGCCGCCAGCCGGCGCGCCGCAAAAGTGGCCATCGAGACGAAGTCCTCCTGATTCGCCGAGGTGGGCAGCGAATCGACGCTGGCCGGATGGGCCAGCGACTTGTTCTCCGAAGCCAGCGCCGCCGCAGTGACATGGGCGATCATGAAGCCGGAATTGATGCCGCTCTGGCTCACCAGGAAGGGCGGCAGCGCGCTCAGCGCCGGGTCTATCAGCAGCGCGATGCGCCGCTCGGCGATGGCGCCGATCTCCGAGATGGCGATGGCGAGCAGATCGGCGGCAATGGCCACAGGTTCAGCATGGAAATTCCCACCGGACAGCACATCGCCGTTCTCGAAGATCAGCGGATTGTCGGTGGCGGCATTGGCCTCGATGGCAAAGACGTTCGCGGCATAGTTCAGCGCATCGAGGCAGGGGCCCAGCACCTGCGGCTGGCAGCGGATCGAATAGGGATCCTGCACGCGGCCGCAATGTTCGTGGCTGTGGCGGATTTCGCTGCCCGCCATCAGCGCGCGCAAGCAGGCAGCGGCCACGATCTGGCCCTTCTGCCCGCGGGCCTCGTGGATACGGGCATCGAACGGCGTATCGGAGCCCTTCACCGCGTCGGTCGAAAGCGCACCGGCCACGAAAGCCGCTTCCAGATTGGCTTCGGCTGCGAACAGGCCGGTGAGCGCCAGCGCCGTCGATACTTGTGTGCCGTTGAGCAGGGCCAGGCCTTCCTTGGCTTCCAGCTCCAGCGGCTTCAGACCCGCGCGCTTGAGCGCCTGTGTCCCGCTCATGGTTTCGCCGGCGAAGCGCGCCTCGCCTTCGCCGATCAGCACGGCAGACAGGTGCGCCAGCGGCGCCAGATCGCCAGAGGCCCCGACCGAGCCCTTCTCGGGAATCACCGGCAGCACGTTCTTGTTCAGCAGATCGATCAACTGCTCCACCACCACCGGACGCACGCCCGAATAGCCGCGCGACAGGCTGGCGATCTTGAGCGCCAGCACCAGCCGCACCACGTCGTCGGCCAGCGGGGCACCTACGCCGGTGGCATGGCTGAGCACCAGGTTGCGCTGCAGGGTCTTGAGATCGTCAGGCGGAATGCGCGTCTGCGCCAGTTTGCCGAAGCCGGTGTTCACGCCATAGATCGCCTCGCCTGACGCTAGGGCAGCTTCGATGCCTTGGCGCGCGCGGGCGATGGCCGGCCAGGCAGCTTCGCCAAGCCCGAGCTTGATGCCGCCCGCGGCAATGCGGCGCCAATGGGAAAGCGGAATGTTTCCGGGCTCGATTTCAAGGACGATCATGGGCTCACGATGGTTCCAGCGGCGCGCCTGTTGTGGCGCTGGCCGCGACGGCTCGCAAGCCCTTCGCAAAATGCGGCCTTGACGCGCGGCCCGGCGCAAGGATCAGTTCTGGCCAACGCTATTCTTGAAAGGAATGTTCATGTCTCTGCCCACAGTCCTGCAAGGCCGCTTGCGCCTGCCGGTGATCGGCTCGCCCTTGTTCATCGTCTCCGGCCCGGAGCTGGTGATTGCGCAATGCAAGGCGGGAATCGTCGGCTCCTTTCCGGCGCTGAATGCGCGGCCGGCCGAGGAACTCGGCAAATGGATCGTGCGCATCAAGACGGAGTTGGCGGAATTCGAGCAGGCCACCGGCCGGAAAGCGGCGCCCTTTGCCGTCAACCAGATCTGCCACGGCTCCAACGACCGGCTGGCGCATGACGTGGCGGTGTGCACCGAGCATCAGGTGCCGATCATCATCACCTCCTTGCGCGCGCCGAAGGAAGTGGTGGAGGCCGCGCATTCCTATGGCGGCGTGGTGTTCCACGACATCATCAACATCCGCCATGCCAAGAAGGCCGTGGACGAAGGCGTGGACGGGCTGATCCCGGTCTGCACCGGCGCGGGCGGTCATGCCGGCACGCTCAGCCCCTTCGCGCTGGTGCCGGAGATCCGCAAGTTCTGGCAGGGGCCGATCGCGCTCTCCGGTTCCATCGCCAATGGCCGCTCGATCCTTGCCGCTGAGGCGCTGGGCGCCGACCTCGCCTATATGGGCACGCGCTTCATCGCCACCCGGGAAGCCAACGCCGATGCGGCCTACAAGAACGCCTTGATCGAGGCGGCGGGCGGCGGCGACATCGTGTACACCAACCTCTTTACGGGGGTGCATGGCAATTACCTGCGCTCGTCGATCGCGGCAGCCGGGCTCGATCCCGACAATCTTCCGCAGTCCGACAAATCGAAGATGAATTTCGGCTCGGGCGGCAACATGAAGCAGAAAGCCTGGCGCGACATCTGGGGCGCGGGCCAGGGCGTCGGCCAGATTCACGATGCGCCGACGGTGGAGGAACTGGTCAGCCGCCTCGAAGCCGAATACCGCGCGGCCAGAGCGGCGCTTTGCGAGGCGTAACGGCACGCCCTTTTCCCCGCTCCCGCTCTCTTCATCTGCTTGCCGTCGCTGCGCAAAACAAAAACATGCGCGAACTTATCCACGCTTTCCGAAACGGGCAGATAATGCAGGTGTTCGTGTGCGCCGGAAATTCCTGCGGCATCGCGAGCGGTGCGTTGGGATTGTCTCGCGCGCGAATGCCAAACTGTGTGCGAAAGGCGGTGAAAAAAACGATGGAATGAATGAACATTCATTCAGTTTGCAGTCCGGCGTTCCCGCGCCGCGCAGCGGGGGAGGGGGTAGGCCGGAGGCCGAAAAACAACCTCAAGCCGAATCTCACGCGGCGACAAGGGCTTGGCGAAAATCGGCCCGCGCGCCTGGCGGCCTCAGTGTCCGAACAGGCCCTGCAGCACGTCGAGCGGGTTCTTCTTTTTCTTCTGCTGCTGTTGCTGCGGTTGTTGTTGCGGGTTCTGCGGATTGGTCTGCTGATTGGTCTGCGGTCCGCCGAACAGGCCCTGCAGCACGCTCTTGCTGGAGATGCCGCCCTTCATCACGCTGTTGAGGATGTCCTTGGCGACGCCGGAAAGATCGGGCGAGTAATGCAGATGGCTCCATGAGCCGGTGATGTGGAACGGCACGCCGAGGCCGCGCAGGCTCTGGCTGCCGCCCTGGCCCTGCAGCGAGGCGACGGCCTTGGGGCTGACCACGAAGTCGATGGTCTGCTCGCCGAGATTGATGGTGCCGGCGCCGGTCATGCGGATGAAGGGGCTCAACAGGTGGAAATCCTTGTTGGTCATCACGCCGCTGGCGATGGTGAAGGTGCCGCCCATCTCGGTGAAGCTGGTGGAGGCGCCGCTGCTCACCGCCGCGCCCGACAGGGCGTTCTGGATGGTCTGGGCCACCGCCGCCAGATCGACGCCGTGGATACGGCCGTTCTTGAACAGGATGGCGCCCTTGCCGGCGAGCGAGTGCATGATGGCGTTGGTGCTGTCGCCGGAGCCGGTGATGTCCAGCGCCAGCATGCCGGTGCCCTCGATCCGGCTGACGCCGATGGCGTCGGTCAGGAAGCTGCGCATCGCCAGATTGTCGAACTGCGTGGTCTCGGCGATGGTGGGGGTGGCGCCGCTGGCATCGACCTTGAGCGTGGCGCGGCCGGCGCCGCCGTACAGGGTGACGGGATTGAGATCGGCTGCCAGCGCGCCGCCGTTCAGCGTCAGGGCCAGCGCGGTCTTGCCGAGCTTGAGGCTCTTCATCTGGATGGCGCCGACGTTCAGCGTCAGCTTGGCGTTCATCAGCCTGAGGGCGCTGAAGTCGATGGGCGTTTTGCTCCAGCCCTGATTGGGCGGCGGCGTCGAGGGTGCCTTGCCGTTGCCGCTGGCCGCCGCGCTCACCATGTAGGGATTGAGGTTCAGGTGGTCCACGCCGAGTGCTCCGCTGAGGAAGGGGATCGTGCCGGCGCGATCGACCGAAAGCGCGCCGGTCAGCGTCTGGCCGTCGAGCAGCAGGCGGATGGCGGAGAAGTCGTCGCGCGAGCCCTTGGCCGCGATGCGGCCCTCGAGCGAGAGATGGCCCAGCCCGCCGCCGGTCGGCAGCGTCAGGCCCGCCCAGACTGCCAGCTTGCGCACGCTGGGGGTGTCGAGCTTGAGTGCGCCATCGGCGTTGCCGCCGCTCGCCAGCGTGCCCTTGAAGCTGGCCTGAAGAAGTTCGGAGGTGATGGAAAGATCGACCGGCGTGGCGGCACCGTTCATCAGCGCCTTGGGATCGCTCACGGTTCCGTCCATGGAGATCTTCTGGCCGTCGGAGGTCAGGCTGCCGTCCACCGAGATCGGTTTGGCCAGGCTCGTGATCGCCACCGTGACGTTGATGGCGTCGAAGCTGCGGTGCTTGCCGGTGACGGCGTTGAGATAGGTGATGCGGCCGTCCGTGATGGTGACGCCCTGGAAGGTGGCGGTGGCTGCCGCGCCCAGTCCGCCGCCCGGTTTCGCCGCCGTCTCGGCAGCCTGCTTCTGCGAGCCGAGTGCCCAGTTGCCCTTGCCGTCCTTCTCCACTTCCAGGTTGATGACCGGCTTGCTCAGCGTGACCTGGGAAACCTCCACCTTGCCGGAGAGCAGCGGCAGCAGCTTCACGCCCACGCCCAGGCTGTCCATGGTGGCGAAATAGGGGGCCTGGCCGCCGGGCACGTTGGCCAGCGTCACCTGCTCGGCCTTGACGCCCAGGGTCGGGAAGATGCTGAGGCGCAGTTTGCCGTTGATCTTGAGTTGGCGGCCGGTGGCGGCGCTGGCCTGCTGCTCGATCTGGCCGCGATAGGC
>JAGWZW010000011.1 GCA_018971835.1 Alphaproteobacteria bacterium | reverse complement strand
GGCGGCGCCGGCTATATCGGCAGCCATATGGTCTTCAATCTTCTGGAGCGTGGCGAGAAGGTTGTCGTCATCGACGACCTTTCGACTGGTTCGCGGGCTCTCGTGGCTGAGGAGGCCATTTTCGTCGAGGCCAATGCCGGGGACCGCGAGCGCGTTTCAAACTTGATTCAAGAACGCGGCGTGGACGCCATCATCCATTTCGCCGGCTCCATCGTGGTGCCGGAATCGGTGGCGCAGCCGCTTTCCTATTACGCCAACAATACCGTGGTGGCGCGAAGCCTGATCGAGGCGGCGGTGAAGTCGGGCGTGAAGAATTTCATCTTCTCCTCGACGGCCACAGTCTACGCCGGGGCCTCGCCTGACCCCTTGAGCGAGAGCCTGCCTACCGGTCCCTTGAGCCCTTATGGCCGCTCCAAGTTGATGACCGAGTGGATGCTGGAGGACACTTCCAGGGCCCATGATTTTCGCCATGTGGTCTTGCGCTATTTCAACGTGGCGGGCGCCGACCCCAAAGGCCGCACGGGCCAGGTGAGCCCGAAGGCCACGCACCTCATCAAGCGGGCCTCGCAGGCGGCGCTGGGCCGGGTGCCGCAGCTGGACATCTTCGGCACCGATTATCCCACCGCCGACGGAACCGGCGTGCGCGATTACATTCATGTCAGCGACCTGGTCACGGCCCATGCGCTGGCACTTGATTATCTGCGGGCAGGCGGGGCATCCACCACCATGAACTGCGGCTACGGCCACGGTACCTCGGTGCGCGAGGTGATCGCTGCGGTCGAGCGAGTGATCGGCCGGCCGCTGCCTGTGCGCGAAGCCCCGCGTCGCGCCGGCGATCCGCCCTGGCTGGTGGCCGATTCGCGGCTGATCAAGCAGACGCTGGGCTGGGCCCCGCAGCACGACGATCTCGATGAGATCGTCCGCACCGCCTATCAATGGGAGAGCCGGTTAAATTCGGCATGACCCAGAAGCCGCGATCAGGCTTGTCCGATCAGATCGCAGACATGTTCGGCCAGGGCGAGGCAACTGGTCAGGCCTGGCGATTCAATTCCATAGAGCGCGACCAGACCTGTAATGCCATGCTGCTGCGGCCCGGCGATCATGAAGTCTGCGGCCGGTTCTCCGGGCGCCTGGATTTTCGGTCTGATGCCCGCATAGGCGGGTTCCAGCGTGCCGTCCTTGAGTCCCGGCCAGTAGCGGCGGATGGCGCCATAGAAGCGTTCGGCGCGGACCGGATCGACTTGGTAATCCTCACGTTCGACCCATTCGACATCCGGCCCGAAGCGTCCCCTGCCGCCCAGATCAAGAGTGTAGTGCACGCCGAGACCGGCGCTGACCGGGACCGGATAGATCAGGCGGTCGAAGGGGGTCTTGCCGGTCAGGGTGAAGTAGTTGCCTTTGCACAGATAGTCTTGCGGAACGCCGGGAACGCCGATGGCGCGGGCAACGCTGCAGGTGCCCAACCCTCCGGCAATGACGAGTGAACGGGCCAGTACCCGCGCGCCGTCACCGGTTTCCAGTTCGACGCCGCCTTCCAGCACGCGCCCGCCGATCACCGGCGTGCGAAAGGCGATGGCGGCGCCGGCGGCCTCGGCATCGCCCTGCAGCGCCAGCATGAGGGCGTGCGTATCGATGATCCCCGTGTCGGGCGAGAACAGTGCCGAGGCGACATTCAGGGCCGGTTCCATGGCTATCGCTTCGGCGGCCGATATGGCCCGAAGGCCGCTTACGCCATTGGCGCGCGCGCGCTCGAGAATGGCTGCGAGAACTTTCTCTTCTTCGGCGTCGGTCGCCACGATCAGTTTGCCGACCATCTTGAAAGCCACGCCATGCGATTTGGCGTAGTCGCGCAGCATCCGGTTGCCGGCCACGCACAATCGCGCCTTCAGGCTGCCCGTCGGATAATACATTCCAGCATGGATCACCTCGCTGTTGCGCGAGGATATACCGGTGCCGATTGTGCCTTCGCGTTCGAGAATGATGACCTCGCGCCCTTGCCGGGCCAGCGCCCGGGCAACTGCCAGCCCCACGACTCCGGCTCCGATTACAATGGTGTCGAGGCGGTCCATCGCTTGAAGTTTCTATTAATGGTCGGTCCCGCCGGGCGCTGCGCCGTCAGGGGGTGTTTGCTGTTCTGGGCGAATCCGTACACTGCCGGTAGGCAGTTTCGTAACGGTGCTTCTGCGTTGCTGCATCGTAGCCGTCGCCGGCTGCGTCCTGGGCAACTGAGGTTGCATATTGCCGGCACCAGCTGCCGGTCTTTCCGGCATCGGTGTCTTGCCGGATCGCGTTCTGGTGGGCAGTCGGCACCATGCCTTGGTCCGGTTGCTCCGGCCCATAAAGGCCGACCTCTGTCATGGCGTTGTCCCACCCGCGGTGGACATCGGCGCAACTCGAAAGCAGCAGCGCCAAAGTAATCACGAATAAGGGATACGCTGTTCTTCTGTGCATGTCCGCATGACTCCTTTCAGGAGTTGTCTAAGTGCCCTTATTACACCTATCGTTATTAAACGTGTTTGCCACTCATGCCAAAGGGACATTCCCGGTTCGCCGGGTCGGGCACAGACAGCCATTTGTGGTAAATTATTCAATTATTACAATTAGATGTGCAATTTCACAAGGTTGAAGTAATACAACTTTAATCCCGCGGGTGCAGCCTCGCCGACGCAATAGAAAAGGTGTGGCGATGGCGAACCCGCGCCCCTTCGGCCGCAAAGGCCACCTCCGGGGCCAGCCCCGGCCGCAGCGCCTTGCCAGGTCGGCGCCCATGCCGGAACCGCGCATGGATCTGCCACGGCAGATCGAGCCGGAAGCGGTGCCCGCTATGCTCCGCCCGGCATCCTCGGCGGTCGATGAGGAACTGCAAGCCTGGAAGAAGGCGCGCAAACGGCAGATCCCTTGGGGGCCGTTGTCGCTGATGGCCTCCCTTTGCTTCGGCATTGCCTCTTTCGAACTGCCCGACAGTGTCAACAGCGTCGTGAACCTGTTGCTCTATGCTCTTTCGGCCATGAGCTTCTGGGTATGGTATTCAACGCGGCGCGAGAAACGGCGCGCGAAGGCGCGGGATTTGAAGCGTCAATAAACGCCCGGGATCAGCCGTCTGGTGCGCGCTTCATAGGCTGCGTAATCCGGATAGGTGGCGCGCAGGATTTCTTCTTCGTAATGCATGCGCGGAAACTGCAGGGCGATGCTGCCCAGTGCGATCACCATCGCCCAGGGCGGAGAGAATTGTAGCGCTGTGCCGAGCGTCGCGATCATGTCGAAGAAATAAAGAGGATGGCGCACATAGCGGTAGGGCCCGCTGGTGACGAGGCCGCGCGCCTGCGGAAAGATGCTGAAGGAACGGCCAAGGTGCCGAAGCGCGATGATGCCGCCCAGCGTTCCTACAACCACGAGGAGCAAGGCGAACGCGCTGAGGCCGGCGCCCAGATGGGCATCGGGCAGCAAGGCGACGAGCAGCAGCAGATTGGCGCCGACGAGCGCCGCCAGGCGCGGCACAATGCCCTGCTGCCTAGTCTGCGGCAGGCGGCGGATGGCGAAGAGCACGACCTGAAGGCCGAGAAACACCAGCGTGGCGGCCTTTGCGGCGGCATCAAGGGCCGTGACCCACGCGAAGCCGTAGGCGAGGGCGCCCAGTTGCGCGGCCAGTGCCGGAGCCATCTGCGCCATGCCGAGCCCATACCACAGGATGAGGGGCAGGATGGCGCCGAAATCGTACAGTCTGGTGTCTCGGAAGGAGGCCATGTCGAAACGCTGCAGGTCGCCTTGCTTCGTGGCATAGTCGCGACCGGCGCGTCCAGCGGCGATTCGTAACAGTGGCAGGTCATGAAGGACAGGACATGAACATCCTCATCACCGGCGGCGCCGGCTTCATCGGCTTTCATGTCGCTAGAGCGCTTATCGCTCGCGGCCACCGCATCGTGGCGATCGACGAGATGAACGCCTATTACGATCCCGCCCTGAAGCGGGCCCGGCTGGCCGAGATCGGCGCGAACCCCGCCTTCCGCTTCGTGGAGGACGACATCGCCCGGTCCGGCGCGCTGGCCGAGGCGGCGGCGGGAGAATGCTTCGATGTGGTCTTGAGCCTCGCCGCCCAGGCCGGCGTGCGCTACGCCCTCAAGGATCCCTTCGCCTACACCCGCTCGAACCTTGTGGGCCACCACAATGTGATCGATTTCTGCCGGCAGCACGACGGTCTTGCCCATCTTGTCTACGCCTCGTCGAGTTCAGTCTATGGCAACGACACGGTGGCGCCGTTCCGCGAAGACGCGCGCGCCGATCACCCCATGTCCTATTACGGCGCCACCAAGCGCGCGGGCGAGTTGCTCTCCTATTCCTACGCTTCGCTCTACGGCCTGAAGCAGACCGGCTTGCGTTTCTTCACGGTTTACGGCCCCTGGGGGCGGCCCGACATGGCCTATTGGTCCTTCACCGACGCGATCCTTGCGGGAAAGCCGATCCCGGTCTTCGGCGGCGGCAAGCTCCGGCGCGATTTCACCTATATCGACGATATCGTGGCCGCCGTGGTGCGCATCGTGGAGACGCCGTTCATTGGCACGGCAGGCGAGGCGCCGCACCGCCTCTATAATCTCGGCAATCATCGCCCACAAACGGTGACGGAGCTTGTTGCCGCCATCGAGGCGGCCACCGGCAAGAAAGCGATCATCGAACAGACCGAAGGCCCGCCCGGCGACGTCAACGAGACATACGCCGATATCACCCGCGCGAGTCGCGACTTCGGCTTTACACCCGCCGTCAAGCTGAAAGACGGCATCGCCCGCTTCGTCCAATGGTTCCGGGGTCACTACGGACGCTGACCCTGGCGCTTGAGTCAAAGGGGCTTGCAAATCGCGGGGACCGGACTCACCGTCGATCCGGTAGGCGAATCATGGGGGGCATCCGTGCCGTTGATCGATGGTGTCGCAGCCTTGCGTGCTCGCGGAGTGCGCGGGCTTCTGATTTCGGCGACTGCGGCCTTCGCCTTGGCGGGCTGCACGACCTTTTCGCAGGCCGGCGGCTCGTCATCCGCGTCTCATGCCGGCAATTCGCCGGCCGGTCAGGAGCAGCCGACTGCGCGACCCTATATGCCTGTGGAATTCGCGATGCCGGCGGGCGCAACCATCGATCGTGACAACACCTTGGTCGTCGGCAATGCCCAGCAATGGTTCGGAACGCTTTCGCTCACCACCAATCAGTCAATGGACGCCGTCAACGGCTTCTATTCGCGCGAGTTGCCGGCCGAGGGCTGGGAACCTCTGGCCTCGCTGATCGCCAACCGCGTGGTGCTGCAATTCATCAGCCGTGAGCGCGGCAGCTCCTGCATCGTCACTATCGAGAATTCGTCGCTGTGGTCGAACACGCACGTCGAGATCGTAGTGGCGCCGTTGGTGACGAAGTCTTCTTACAGCGCTCAGGCGCCGGTGAGGTGATGACGACGTGAAGCAGCCTTTTTCCGGCCTTGGAATCTGGCTTGTGTCGCTGCTCGTTTGTGCCGTTACGGTCGGCCTAGCGTTTCTCTTCGTTGATATGCCCGTCGCGCGTGCAGTCTATCCGTTTTCGGGCAGCCTGGGTGCGTTGGGTGCAGGGCTCGGGAGCGCGGTTCTGTTGACGCTCGAAGCCTTGGTGGTGCTGATATTGGCGCTGATCCGGCTTACGCGCGGACGTCTTTCGCCATTTGGCGAAGCCCTCGCGATTGCCTGTCTCAGCTCGATCTGCGCATACGCGATCGACAGCAACGTCTTGAAGATCTGCTTGGGCGTGCCAAACCCCTCGGCAGTCTTTGGAGGCGCGCAGCATGGCTTCAATTTCTTGAAGGGCGCCCATAGCAGCAGTTTCCCCTCCGGTCACATGGTGCTGGCCGCGGCGTTCTGCGGCGTGTTCATGAGACTTTACCGTTCGGCGATCCGGCCGCTTTCGGCGCTGCTGTGTGTTGCGGCAGTCTTGTTGGTTTTGGGCAATTGGCATTTTGTCAGCGACGTGATCGCCGGCACGTTCATCGGGGTTTCGGTCGGGCTGTTGGCCGGCCAGGTCTGGCGTGTGCACGCGGGAAGGAATGGCGCCCGGGGTCGGAATTGAGCTACCCCGCGCGGCTGGCCGCACATAAGCCGGCCTGGCGGCTGCTCAAATCACCATTTGGGTTTGGATCACCACGGCCAACAGTTTGCCATCCTCGCGCGTCACGCGAGTCTCCCATACCGAACTTCTGCGCCCGGCATGCAGCGGCACGCATTCGGCCAGCACCACGCTTCCTTCTTTGGCGGGGCTGATGAAGTTCGTCTTGCTTTCAATGGTGGCGGTGGCACAGCCCTCAGGCAGGTTCAGGAAGGCACCGACCGAGCCCACCATGTCGGCGAAGGCCATGAGGGCGCCGCCGTGCAGCATGTGGCCGGAGCGGCAGAGTTCGGGCACTACCTTGAGGCGGGCGCGCACCAGCGTGGGCGTCGCCTCGGTGATCTCCGCGCCGATGAGGCGCGGGAAGGGTTGGTGGATCGGCGCAATCGGATCGCCCGAACCGGCCGCGGCGGGCGCACCGGAAGGCGCAGCGACAACCGGGGCGGCAACGGGCACGGCTGTGGCCGGTGTTTCGATTTGAAGCATGGTCTGTGCCTTTCCGAGCCGTCTGGCTCCCAAGTTTGGGCGCGGTTTCTCGAGAAATGCGCCCTGTCACAGGGAGCGATGCAACTTCGGTGCCCGGATTCCGGCCACGCGGATGCGGGCCCGGCTTCAGGCGGCAAATCTTGCAACGCGCTGGCGCAAATCTTGCTGATTGGCAATCATCGCCCGGCCGCACCGGGCTCTTGCGAGGGACTGTCATGGATCAACAGCTCGCCCGGCCCTGGCTGCAGCGCGCCAATTATCCGCTGGATTGGAAGGGAACGCCCGGCCGGACCTTCACGCCCTTCGTTTTCGACAAGCTCGAGCTGCCGGTCGTCGATCTCTTCATGGAGCATGTGCGCGCGACCCCGGACAGGATCGCTCTGGACGACGGCGTCAAGGCGCTGAGCTTTGCAAGGACCGCGCAGATTGTCCGGGCGCTGGCGGCGCGGATCGCTGAAGCCACCAAACCGGGCGAGGCGGTGGCGGCGGCGGTTCCGGCCTGCATCGATTTTCCGATCGCGATGCTGGCCTGCCTCGCTGCCGGGCGGATCTTCGTGGCGCTCGATCTGCATTATCCGAAAGCCTGGCTTTCGCAGGTGATGGCCGGTGCCGGGTTGGCCGCGGTGATCGGCCGCTTCGACGGCGAGGCCGCGGCGCTTGTGCCTGAAGCTGTTGCGCGCATCGATCTGAATGCGCTGCCCGCCGATGCGCCTGGCTTTACCTTTACGCCGGCCGGGCCCGACGATCCGGCCATCGTCATCTTCACTTCGGGTAGCACTGGTGTGCCAAAGGGCATCGTCAACAGCCAGCGCGCCATGCTGCGCCGGGTGGAGCAGCATGTGAATGCCGGCCATTTGAACGTCGATGACCGCTTCATGCCGCTCAGCTCCGGTTGCACCATTGCGGGCCTGCGCGAGCGGCTCTCGGCGCTGACGCTGGGGGCCACGCTCTACGAGATCGACGTGCAGAAGGACGGCGCGCGCAAAATTCTCGAACGGCTGGAAGATTGGGCGATCACGGTCATCTATGCCGTGCCGGCGCTGCTGCGCACGCTGATGACGCTGGGCGTCGGCCCGTCCTACCTGCATGTGGTGCGCGTGGGCGGCGAAGCGGTGCTGTGGAGCGATATCGATCAGCTTCACGCCTGGCTGCCGCAGGAGTGCCTGATCCAGCTCGGCTATAGCTGCAGCGAAGCGCCGATCCTGCAATGGTTCGTCGGCCACGATTTCCCGCGCGAGGGAACGCGCATTCCCATCGGTTACACGCTGGAAGCCAATGAGCTTGCCATCGTCGACGATGACGGCCTGCCGGTGGCGCCGGGCGAAGTGGGCGAATTGGTGGTGAAGAGCCCCTACGTCGCGCTCGGCCTGTGGAAGAACGGCTGCTGCGATCCTGCGGCCTTCCCGCGCGCCGAAGGTGATCCGTCGTGCCGAATCCTCAGGACACGCGATCTGGTGCGCCTGCGCGCCGACGGTTTTCTGGACCTCATCGGCCGCAAGGACCGCATGGTGAAAATTCGCGGCATCCGCATCGAGCCGGGCGAGGTCGAGGCGGTGCTGCGCAAGCAGAATGGTGTGGCCGATGCCGCCGTACTGCCGCGCTACGTCGGCAAGTCCGCCACGCTGATCGGTTACGTGGTGGCGAAGGGCGCGTCGCCGGAGCATCTGCTATCCGCACTGCAGGCGGCGCTCAAGATCACTCTGCCGGCACATATGCGGCTGCAGCGCATCTACGCCATCGATGCGATCCCCCGTCTGCCCAGCGGCAAGCTGGACATGAAGGCGCTGGAGACCACTGATCGCGGGCACCAGGCGGACGATGCGGCGGCCGTCAAAGAGGCGCCATCCACGGCTGAATCCGCGTGCGGCGTGGAGGCCGCCGTCGCCGCGATCTGGAAGCGACTGCTGGAGTTGCCGCAGATCGACCGTGACGCCGATTTTTTTGACCTTGGCGGCGATTCACTGCTGACGCTCAATCTGATGTTCGCACTCGAAGAGGAACTCGGCGTCCAGCTGCCGGTGACGCAGATCTTCGAAACTCCGACCATCGCCAGCTTGGCCGCTGCCGTCGAAAGCGGCGCCGTTCACGAAGCCAGCCCGCTAGTGCTGATGAAGCCGGGTGAGGGCGCTCCGCTTTTCATCGTCCACGGCGTGGGCGGCAATGTGATGGAACTGTTCGCGCTCGGCCGGCGCATCGATCATGCCGGGCCCGTTTATGCCGTCCAGGCGCGGGGGCTCGACGGATGCACCGAGCCCAACCGCTCCATCGCAGCGATGGCTGCCGATTATCTCTCCGTCATCCGCGAAGCCTTCTCGCAAGGGCCCTATCATCTTGCCGGCTATTCTTCTGGCGGGCTCGTCGCCTATGAGGTGGCGCAGCGTCTGGCAGCGGACGGGACGCCCGCCGCCTCTCTCACGTTGCTCGACACCCAGACCAATTCCCGGCAGTGGCCGCTGCAAGTGTGGCTCGAAGTGCTGGGCCGGCGCACGCGCTATCATCGCGAGGCGCTCGCCCGGCAGTCGTGGCGCGAACGCGCGTCTTATGCGGGCCAGATGGTGCGCGGACTCAAGCGTCAGGTCTTCTGGCGGCTGGGGCTCGAACCCGCCCCGCAGCGCGAGGCCACGGCGCCGGTGCCCCCGGTGCTGCAAAAGGTTTATGAAACGACGCTGGAAGCCATCGCCGCCTACTGCCCGGCGCAGTACAGCCTTCCGGTGACGCTGGTCGCCTCGCAGGACGGTCATCCCAGAATGGCCGACGCCAGGCGCATCTGGCCGCGCTATGCGCAGCAACTCGATATCCGCACGGCGCCCGGTACGCATTTCTCGATGATCGCGGGCGAGAACGCGCCAGTCACGGCAAGGCTCATCTCCGAGGCGCTTCGGGCGCGCTGAGAAACCGTCGCGGCCAATTATTGCCGGGCGGCGCGGCCGGATAGCGTTTCCGTTGCCGCCGCCTCGCGCAATTGGCAACCCCATTACGGACATCGCAGCGTATGGTGCGGCCGTTTCGCCGGCCGCGGCCGGTTGCATCAGGAGCGGGTGTCATGGGCGTGTTCGAGGCAGCAGATTTCGATCATCATGAGACGGTGGCGCATTTCGAGGACAAGGCGAGCGGCCTGAAGGCCATCATTGCCATCCATTCCACCGCGCTGGGCCCCGCCTGCGGCGGCACGCGCATGTATCCTTATGTTTCCAGCGATGCGGCGCTCACGGACGTGCTGCGGCTTTCGCGGGGCATGAGCTACAAGAGCGCTATGGCGGGGCTGCCGCTCGGCGGCGGCAAGGCTGTCATTATGGGCCACCCGGACAGGGATAAAACCGACGCCAAGCTGCTGGCCTATGCCGAGGCGGTGAACGCGCTGGGCGGGCGCTACATCACGGCAATGGATGTGGGCATCGGCCCCAAGGATCTGCCGGTGATCGCTCGCGGCACCAAACATGCGGCCGGCTACGACCAGCCGGGCAAGCCCGGCGGCGATTCCGGGCCGATGACGACGCTGGGTACCTATCTTGGCCTCAAGGCCGGGGTGAAGCACCGCCTGGGCACCGACACGGTGAAGGGCCTGACGGTGGCGGTGCAGGGTTTGGGCAAGGTGGGCATGGGCCTGGTACGGAGGCTTTCCGAGGATGGCGCCAAACTGATCGTGGCGGACGTCAACGCCGAAGCCGTGAAACTGGCTGAAGATCGCTTTGGTGCGCGCACCATGTCGCCGGAGGCCATCGTCATCTCCGAATGCGACGTACTCTCGCCAAATGCGCTGGGCGCCATCCTGAATGGCGACACCATTCCCAACCTCAAGGCCAAGGTGGTGGCAGGCGCGGCCAACAACCAGCTGGCGCGCGATGAGCACGGTGCCATGCTCAAGGAGCATGGCGTGCTCTACGCGCCGGATTATGTGATCAACGCGGGCGGCATCATCTGCGTGGCCGGGCAGATCTTCGACTGGAGCAACGCCGAGATCGAGCGGCGCACCCGCGCCATTGCCGAGACGCTGGCGGCCATCTTCCGCCGGGCCGACAGCGAAGGGCGCACCACCAACGCCATTGCCGACCGCATGGCCGAGGAGCGGATGGCCAAAGGCAAGGGCGTGGGCAGCGTGGCGGCCGAGTAAACCCTTGACAAGGCTTGGGCCCGGGGTGCCTTTTCGGGCGCGATGAAAACCAAGCTCTACAAGGGCGATCTGCCGGACGGGCTCGACCTCGGGCCGGTGGTTGCTATCGACACCGAGACGCTGGGCCTCAATCCCTTCCGCGACCGGCTGTGCCTGGCCCAGCTTTCGTCGGGCGACGGCATCTGCCATGCGGTGCAGTTCGCGGCGGGCGAGTATGCCGCGCCCAATCTCAGGCGCCTGCTCACGGACGACAAGACGCTCAAGCTCTTTCACTATGCCCGCTTCGACGTGGCGATGTTCCAGCGCTATCTCGGCGTTGTCACCGCGCCCATCTATTGCACCAAGATCGCCTCCAAGCTGGTACGGACCTATACCGATCGCCACGGCCTCAAGGATCTGGTCAAGGAACTCCTGAACGTGGATATCTCCAAGGAGCAGCAGAGTTCGGATTGGGGCGCAGAGAATCTCACCGACCGGCAGCTTGCCTATGCCGCTGGAGATGTGGCTCACCTCCATCGCCTGAAAGTGGTGCTCGACGCCATGCTGGCCCGTGAAGGGCGGACGGCGCTGGCCCAGGCCTGCTTCGATTTCTTGCCGACTCGCGCTGCGCTGGACCTGGCGGGTTGGGGCGACAGCGACATTTTCGCCCATTGAGACGCCGGGTCGCGGGCAGGCATTTGGCCGCATACGCCGGATTTTATTAAGCCTTTGCATCCGGCCGCCTTGAATGCGGGCGGCGAAATGCCCATACTCTGGAACACTTGGCACGAATTTCGCGTTGTCCCGGGGGCTCGGGACTTGGTAGCTATGCGTCGCGGGGGATCCGCGGCAAATCTTCGATCCGGCGGTCATCCAGGGGCGGTGGCGGGGTCAAAAAAGCCACGGGTGTCTTAATGCGTTCCGTTGACCCCATTGCAGCGCCCGCGCGTGCAGCGGAGCAGGGTGCTATTTCAAGCCCCGAAGCCAGTGACCGGGCTGCTGCCGCCCGCGTCTTCGGTTATGCGGGCGAGGCGATTGCCGAGCTGGGCCGGACGCTGGACGGAGCCTTCAGCCGGGCCGTGGACACGCTTCTTGCGGTCAGAGGCCGGGTGATCGTCAGCGGCATGGGCAAGTCCGGGCTGATCGGGCGCAAGATCGCCGCCACCCTGGCCTCCACCGGCACGCCGGCGCAGTTCGTTCATCCGGGCGAGGCCAGCCACGGCGATCTGGGCGCGGTGACGCGGAACGACGCGCTGCTGATGCTCTCTTATCGCGGCGAAACCCACGAGCTGTCCGACCTCATCACCTACGCCAAACGGTTCTCGATCCCGCTGATCGGCATGGCAAGCAATCCGTCCTCGACGCTGCTAGAAAACGCCAATGTGGCGCTCGTTATCCCCAAGGCCAAGGAAGCCTGCCCGATGGGGCTGGCGCCCACGACCTCGACCACACTGATGCTGGTGCTGGGTGATGCGCTGGCCGTGGCGCTGATGGAGCGCAAGGGTTTCTCGGCCGACCAGTATCGCGATTTCCATCCGGGCGGTTCGCTGGGAAGGATGCTGATCCGGGTATCCGATCTGATGCGCACCGACGCCCTGCCGCTGGTGCCGCCCGAGGCGTTGATGGCGGACGTGCTCGTCACGCTTTCGGACAGCAAGCTCGGCTGCGCCATCGTGGTGGACCGGGCGGGCGGCACGCTCGGCATCATCACGCATGGCGATGTCGGCCGTAACATGGCCCGCGACTTTCTGGACCGTAAAGCCCAGGACGTCATGACACGCGCCCCCAAAACCGCGCGGCCCGACCAGCTTGCCGCCGAGGCGCTGGGGCTGATGAACGAAAAGCAGATCACCCAGCTCGTGGTGCTCGATCCGGCCGATGCCCGGCGCCGGCCGGTGGGCATTCTGCATATGCACGATTGCTTACGCGCGGGGCTGCAATAGATGGCGGTACGGCGCAATACCGGGGGAGCCGTGGTCCAGCCTCTGGGGGCGACGCCCGCGCCGCCGCAGCAGCAGGAGCAGACGTCGCGCCTGCGCATGCCGTTGGGCGACCCGCAGCGGTACAGCCGCTTCGTCATCATCATGAAGCGGGCGCTGCTGCTGGCGGCGCTGGCAGTGATCGCGGCGGTGGTGATCTATTCGCTGGAGCCGCGCGACCAGGGCCGCGTGGCTATGACCTTCCAGCAGATGAACAAGGTCGCCGGCGATCTGACGATGGTGAAGCCGCGCCTGACGGGCACCGACGCGTCAGGCAATCCCTTCGTGGTGACGGCTGATTCCGCAGTTCAGGATGCGCCCGGATCCCATCGCGCGAAGCTGATGAACGTTGAAGCCGACCTCTCGCTCAAGGGCGGCGGCTGGCTCACCGCCAGCGCCAAAGAGGGCCGGCTCGATGCCGACGCCAAGAAGCTCACGCTGAGCGGCCCCATCGCCATCTATTCTGATAGTGGCTACGAACTTCATACTGCCTCTGCCCGTGTCGATCTTGCGCACGGCGTCATGATGGGCGACGACACTGTCACCGGGCAGGGGCCGCTCGGCACGATCCGCGCCGACCATTTCGAGTTCGATCACAACAGCAAACAGGTTCGCCTTCTGGGGCATGTGAAGATGACGCTTGACCTACACGCCGCGCATGGAGCCAGGCACAAATGACGGCGCGGTTTATTTTGGCGCTTTGCGGCGCCGTCCTGTTTGCGACGGCGGCCGCGGCGGTCGACGGCGTCGATCTGGGCGGACACGATTCGGGCGCACCCATTTCCGTCACCGCAGACGCCTTTACCGGCGATTTTCAGACCAAGGTTGGCACTTACAGCGGAAACGTGATTGTTGCACAGGGTACCTTCAAGCTGCACGCGGATCAGGTGCGCGTGGCTGTTGCGAACGGCAAGCCGTCCCGCATCATCGCCACGGGCCATGTCCTGTTCGATGCGCCGAGCGGCACCGCTTCGGGCAATGCGGGAACCTACAATTTGGCGTCGCGTGACGTCACGCTCACCGGCAATGTTGTCCTCACCAAGGACAAGAACATTATGCGCGGCACCAAGCTGGTGGTCGATCTGGACAGCGGCAAGGCCAGCTTCACCGCCGCGGGCATGCCCGGCGGCCGTGTTCAAGGCCTTTTTGTTCCGCCGCCAAAGCAATCCAAACCGCATCAAAAATGAAATTCATCGTTCCTTAAACACGAATAGGCACAGTTCTTGCCATGAAGATCGGCTCAGACAGCAAAACCAATGAGATAAGCCGGGACGGCGGCTGGGCGTCGCCGCGCGTCGTCGAGGGCAGCCAGGGCCTTGTCGTCACGCGCATCGGCAAGAGCTTCAAGAAGCGTCCCGTGGTGCGGGCGATCAGCCTGACGCTCCGCCGCGGTGAAGTGGTCGGGCTGCTGGGCCCCAATGGCGCAGGCAAGACTACCACTTTCTACATGATTACTGGCCTTATCCCGGCCGACTACGGCACCATCGAACTGGACGGCCATGATGTCACCAGCCTGCCCATGTATCGCCGGGCGCGTCTGGGCATCGGTTATCTGCCGCAGGAGGCCTCCATCTTCCGCGGCCTCACGGCGGAGCAGAATATCCGCGCCACCGCCGAGCTGGTCGAAACCGATCCAGCACGCCTGGAAGCGATGGTCGAAGAACTGATGGCCGAGTTCGGGGTCAGCCATGTACGCGACACGCCGGCCATCGCGCTTTCGGGCGGCGAGCGGCGCCGGGTCGAGATCGCGCGGGCACTGGCCACGCGGCCTTCCTACATCCTGCTCGACGAACCGCTCGCCGGCATCGATCCCATCGCCGTGTCGGACATCCGCGACCTGGTGTGCCACCTCAAGGATCGGGGCGTGGGCGTGCTTATCACGGACCACAATGTGCGTGACGCGCTCGACATCATCGACCGCGCCTACATCATCCACGAAGGTCAGGTGCTGAAGGAAGGCTCGCCCGGCGAGATCGTGGGCGATCGCGATGTGCGCCGGGTCTATCTCGGCGAACGCTTCTCGCTATAGCGGCAAAGGCGGGAGCGGCAGTCATGGCATTCACGCAGCGGCTGGAGATCAGGCAGGGGCAATCCCTCGTCATGACGCCGCAGCTGCAGCAGGCCATCAAGCTGCTTCAGTTGTCGAACCTCGAACTGACCGAATATGTCGAGCAGGAGCTGGAGCGCAATCCGCTGCTGGAGCGCGACGAGCGCGAGCAGGCGGCCGCCGAGGAGCGCGAATTGCCGGCCGAGAAGCCGGGCGACAACGAGACCCTCGACACGGCGCTGGCGCGCGACGACTTCTCCAAGGCCGAGGACATGGATGCCGGGCACGACGACATGTACGTCGATGCCGCCCGCGCCGATGCGGCCGAAACCCAGCAGCCATTGAGCGACTGGACCACGCTCAAGGCCGGCCCGCGCCCCGATGGCGAAGAAGGTTCGCTTGAAGCCACGCTGGTCGAGGCGCCGACACTGAAGGCGCACCTCACTGACCAGCTTTCGCTGGCTGCGTTCGACGGCGAAAGACGACTGATCGGCGCGGCTCTCATCGATTCCATTGACGAGGCCGGTTATTTCCGCGGTGACGTGGCGGAGTTGGCGGAAAAACTCGGCGCCGCGCCCGCAGCGGTCGAGGCCACGCTCAGGGTGATCCAGGGCTTCGATCCCACTGGCGTGGGCGCGCGCGATCTGGCCGAGTGTCTGGGCCTCCAGCTCAGGGAAAAGGACCGCTGCGACCCGGCTATGGAGAAGCTGCTGCAGCGGCTCGATCTGGTCGCCCGCCGCGATATTGCCGGGCTGTGCGCGCATTGCGGTGTCGATGCCGAAGACGTGGCGGAGATGATCGCGGAGATCCGCGCGCTCACGCCCAAGCCTGGCCTGATGTTCGGTTCAGAGCCCGTGCAGCCTGTGGTGCCGGATGTCTTCGTCCGCGAGGGGCAGGACGGGGCCTGGCATGTCGAGCTCAATTCCGACACGCTGCCGCGGTTGCTTGTCAATTCGCGCTATTATGCGAAGGTCAATGGCGCCGCGCGGGACAAGACGTCCAAGGATTATCTTGCCGACTGCCTCAACAATGCCAACTGGCTGGTGAAGAGCCTCGATCAGAGAGCCCGTACGATCCTCAAAGTGGCCAGCGAAATCGTGCGCCAGCAAGATGGTTTTCTCACCTATGGCGTGCGCCATCTGCGGCCGCTCAATCTGCGCACCATCGCTGACGCCATCTCGATGCACGAATCGACCGTGAGCCGCGTCACCTCGAACAAGTATATTGCGACGCCGCGCGGCATCTTCGAGCTAAAATATTTCTTCACTGCCGCGATACAATCAGTGAACGGCGCCGAGTCGCATTCGGCCGAAGCGGTGCGCGATCGCATCCGCGAGATGATCGAGAATGAGGCGGGCGACGTCCTGTCTGATGACAGAATTGTGGCATTGCTGACGGCAGACGGCGTGAATATCGCGCGCCGCACCGTAGCGAAGTATCGTGAAGCCATGCGGATTCCGTCTTCAGTGGAGAGAAGGCGGCAAAAATCTGTGGATTTCGGGGCGGCTGCGGCGCCCTGAAATCGAACGTTGACATTCGGTGGGGCTGCGACTAAAGGTCCGCCGCCTTTGAACTGGGCCGCGCCCCACGAGGAAATTACGGGTCACCAACGAGGCGCAATTCACCAGCAGAGAGGCCATGAAAATACGGGTTTCGGGAAAGCAGATGGAGATTGGCGAGGCGCTGCCCGAACAGGTGCGCCAGAAGCTGACCTCATCCATAGGCAAGTATTTCGACGGCGGTGCGGACGCCACTGTCGTATTCTCGCATGAAGGCGCCTTCTACCGAGCCGATTGCTCGGCGCATCTGGACGCCGGTGTCACCCTCAGCGCGCAAGGCGAGGGCGGAGATGCTTATCACGCTTTCGACATCGCGCTCGATCGCCTGGAGAAACAGGTGCGCCGCCATATGCGCCGCATCAAGAACCATCATCCCTGAACCCGGTAGAAGGCAGTCATGGAAATCACCGATTTGCTTGCGCCGGAGGCCGTGGTCGCGGCGCTCAAGGTGCAAGGCAAGAAACAGCTATTGCAGGAGCTAGCCGAGCGCGCAGCCCTGCTCACCGGCCTGCCGGAGCGCCGAATTTTCGAGACGCTGATGGAGCGCGAGCGGCTGGGCACGACCGGCATGGGGCAGGGCATCGCCATCCCGCACGGCCGCCTCGCCGGCCTCGAAAAGATCACGGGAATGTTCGCGCGGCTCGATCCGCCGATCGCCTATGACGCGGTGGACAATCAGCCGGTGGATCTGGTGTTCCTGCTGCTGGCGCCTGAAGGCGCGGGTGCCGATCACCTGAAGGCGCTGGCGCGGGTTTCGCGTCTCTTGCGCAATCAGGCGGTGTGCGAAAAGCTGCGCGCCGCCACCAACCCCGAAGTGATCTATTCGCTGCTCACCGAAAAGCCCAAGAACAACGCCTCGCAGGCGGCGTGACCGTGGCGTTGCGGAACATGAAAAAGGGCCGGGCTTTCGCCCGGCCCTTTGTCGTTCAGGCGGGGCTGTGCGTCAGTGCACGCTCACCGGAAGCAGGTCATGCTGGAGCGCGGCGCCGTAGGCGCTTTCCCAGGCGTCGGTGAAGCCCAGCACGCGGCCGTCCTCGGCGTGCAGCACGTACAGCTTCATGCCCTTGGGCAGCTTGATGCCGTCGGGGATGATGCCCTGCCGGCGGGCCTCTTCGGCCAGCGTCGGCTTGATATAGGCTATGCGGGAGGGATCGAACTCTTCGATGTCCCGGTCGTCCATCTCGTCATATTCGGTCATGGTGACCTCCTTCGTCGTCCCTCGCTTAAACTCCGTGTCCGTTCGGCTTCGAACTGATGGCGATGGTCTTGACCACGCTTTGCGGCTTGGGCCGCGTCAGTTCGACCGAAAGCAATCCGTTTTCCAGTTCGGCGCTCGCCACTTCGATGCCGTCAGCCAGCACGAAGGCGCGCTGGAACTGGCGCGCCGCGATGCCGCGGTGGAGAAACTCGCGATCGCCTGCGTCCACTTGCTTGCCGCGGATGACAAGTTGCTTGTCCTCGACAGTCACGGCTAGCTCGTCGGGCGAAAAGCCCGCCACGGCTAAGGTGATGCGCAAGCGGTCCGGCGCGCTCTGCTCGATGTTGTAGGGTGGGTAGCCGTCGCCGGCACTCTTTGCGGTCCGTTCGAGCAGCCGCTCCAGATGCTCGAACCCCAGCAGGAAGGGGCTGTTGAACATGACGTTGCGAGACATTCCAAAGCCCTCCTCGAGCGGCCTTTCCGGCGCCGTCCCGGCCGCCGGGTGAAATAATCTTGCGGCCCCGTTGTGGGCACCGCGTCTGAGAAGGATGTGGGGATTTTTCCGGCGGGTTCAAGTGTCCCCTTTTCGTTCACCAAATTTTGTGTGAACGCGAAGCGGGAGGCTGAGGATTGCAGAAGGCGTCAGGAGCGGGCAGAAGGCGCTGCCATGCGCCTGACGCCCCCTTTGTCGCCGCCATTCGTGATCCTGGACGACGCCAGTTCCCCGGAGGGGCGGCTGCGGCGTTTTTCGGCGCCTTCTGCGGTGATTGCGGCTCACGAAGCAGTCGCAGTCCCGGCCGCGCTTGCAGCGCTGGAGGCCGCCCGCAGCGCCGGCCATTATCTTGCGGGCTATTTTGCCTACGAATTGGGCCTGCTGCTGGAGCCGAAGCTGGCAGCGCTACTGCCGGCGGAGCGCAGCGTGCCGCTGCTCTGGTTCGGGGTCTTCGGCCCGCCGGAAGAGGTCAATGCGGCCGCGCTGGCGCAGACGCTCAGCGGGCGGGCGTATGCCGGGCCGCTGGCCCACGAGTGGAGCGAGGCGGATTACGACGCCCGCTTCGTGCGGGCGCAGGACTGGATCAAGGCGGGCGACATCTATCAGGTCAACCTCAGTTTCCGCAGCCGTTTCGCGTTTCGCGGCGACGCGCTGGCGCTTTATCTCGCGCTGCGCGGGCAGGCGGGTGGCGCCCATTGCGCCTGTCTCGACGACGGTGCGCGTCAGGTATTGTCGCTTTCGCCCGAACTGTTCTTTTCGCTGGCGGCCGACGGCCAGCTGACGGCCAAGCCGATGAAGGGTACGGCGCCGCGCGGAAGCAATGTGGCGGCAGACGCTGAAATCCGCGCCGCGCTCAAGGCGAGCGAGAAGAATCGCGCCGAGAACCTGATGATCGTCGATCTGTTGCGCAATGATCTTGGCCGCATTGCGGAGATCGGCAGTGTGTCGGTCCGCGATCTGTTCGCCGTGGAGACGTACCCCACGCTGCACCAGATGGTTTCGACCGTGACGGCGAAGCTGAAGCCGGGCTGCGACATCGCCACGATCCTGAAGGCGCTCTTTCCTTGCGGTTCGATCACCGGGGCGCCGAAAATCCGCGCCATGCAGATCATCTCTGCGCTGGAACAAAGCCCGCGCGGCATCTATTGCGGCGCCATCGGCCATATTGCGCCGGACGGCACGGCCGGTTTCAACGTTGCGATCCGTACGCTGACGATTGCGGACGGGCGGGGCGAACTCGGCATCGGCGGGGCGGTAGTTTATGATTCTACAGCTAAGGCCGAATATGCCGAATGCCTGCTCAAGGCTCGCTATTACGAAGCGGTGCGCCGCCCCCTCGAACTGATCGAGACGCTGCGCTTTGAACCTGGTGCGGGATTCACGCGGTTTGAATTGCATCTGGCACGGATGGCACGCTCTGCCGCGTTTTTGAGAATACCGTTCGATCGTCACCGCGGCGAAAAGGTGCTGGAACGGGCCGCCGCCCGCGCCACAGAACCGATGCGCGTGCGGCTGACGCTGAATGAAGCGGGCATTTTCGCCGCCACCGCTGCGCAGCTGGGGCCGGAGGCCCGGCACTGGCGCTATGCCGTCTCGCCCCGGCGCGTGCTCAGCACCGACGAATTGCTGCGGCACAAGATCAGCTGGCGCGAACTTCATGACTGCGAACACGCCCGGCTGGCGCGCGACGCCGGGGCCGACGAAGTGCTGTTCCTCAACGAAAAAGGCGAGATTGCCGAGGGCGCGCGCAGCAATGTGTTCGTGCGAATCGATGGCGTTCTCTATACACCGCCGCTTTCGGCGGGCGCGCTCGATGGCTGTCTCCGGCGCGAACTGATCGATACGGGGCAATGCCGCGAGTGTACGCTTTTGCCCGCGGACCTCGCGCGCGCCGACGCGGTCTTCTTCGGCAATTCGCTGCGCGGCCTCGTTCCGGCGGTAGAGATTTAATTCCGCGTCTTGACCGGGAACGGTCTCGCGGCCGTGAAATCACTGGCGCCCAGGATGTAATCGACCGTCGCGTCGTCAGGCCCGAGCGGCAGGAACAGACTTTCCTGGCCGACGTGTTCGAGTTCGCTTCTGGAAAGTTCCCCGCGCACCACCAGCGGTTCGCCGCGCGCGGCGACGGACGCGCAGATTCGACGGATCACCTCGCCCATGCCTTTTCGGATTGCGTTCATTTTCGCGGCGTCCATGCCGACGAAGGACTGGCCCCAGGCCTGCACCACGGCGTCGCCCATCACGCGGTACTCGAAATCCAGGCCATCGTCCTTGACGCGGAACAGCGTGACGTTGCGCAGGAAGCTCTTCATGTCGCGCGGCGTGATGTCTTCGCGGGCGGGAAAGCGGCGAGTGCCCTTCTTGGCGGTCCACAGATCGAGCAGATCCTGCAACTGCGCGCCCTTGATCTGGGCCAGCCCGATCCGTTGCCCCACCTGTTCGGCGTTTTCCGGGGCGACGGTTGCGATGGAGTTACCCTGACCGGCCGTCACAAGTCCTCTCGCGTCTTTGGCGCCTGCCTCTTCGGGACAGGCATGTTCTTGTTTGGCGGGACAGCCTGGCCTTGCCGGCCGGGAACGCCCCGCAGCCGTGGAGCGTATAATGTGCAATAATAATTATCAACAATATCACTTTCCGGCCTGGAGCCGGACATCATGCAGGCCGCTCAGCCGTCTGCTTTTGCCGCCAGGGCCGAGAGATCGGCCAGAGTTGCGGGCAGGAGCCAGCCGTCGACCTCGCTGAGCCGGTCCGCCGCGACCTCCACGGCAAGCACGCGCGACAGCGAGTTCCGGCCGATATGACGGCGCAGCGCCACGGCCGCCGGCTTGGGCAGGTAGGCCGGTTCCCTCGCCAAAACGGCTTTGCCGACGGTGATGGCCGCGGCGCGGTCGGGCAGCAGGTCCAGCAGATCGTCATAGGGGGTTTTAGGGTAGAATGGACCCAAAAGGCCGGCCTCATAGGCCGCGCCGCCCGCAGCTGCCAGCCCCAGCGCCGCCAGCGCGGCACCGAGGAACGGACGCCTGGCGATCTTCGCCTTCCCCCCCTCGCTCATGCGAACAGTCCCTTCATATGGTCGGCAAGGCGCAGCACCAGCGCGACCAGATTCATCGTCGGGTTCGAAGAACCGTAGGTCGGGAACACCGAGCTTCCGGCCACGAACAGGTTGGTAATCCCGTGAACCTTGCTGTCGGCATCGACCACGCCCTGTTTGGGATCGTCGTGCATGCGCGCAGTGCCGAGGTGGTGGCTGCCCCAGTCCATCACCGCCAGCCACTCCTCGCGCGTCTTGCAATCCAGCCGGATCATGCCGGTGCGGGCGGCCAGCAATTGCCGGCCCAGTTCGCGCAGCGTCTCGCGGTAGCGCGCGAAATCGTCGTCGGAGATGCGCATGGCGAGTTCGAGGCGCGGCATGCCAAGCGCATCGCGCTCGCCGGCGAGGGTAAGGCGGCGATCGGGATCGGGCATCAGTTCGATCCCGCAGCCGAGCGAATAGGCGGTGGCACCGCTCGCATCGACGCCCAGCGTGGCCGAGGTTTCGCTCACAGCGGCGGTGGCCAGTTCGTCGAGCTTGGTCTGCTGTTCCACCGTCACCAGCGAACCCAGCACCCGGCGCTGACGCTTAAAAGCCTGCGTCGGCGAGAAGGTGGCGCGGAAGTGCGTGTCTTCGGCTACTGCGTTATTGCCGTAATAAGGCGCTAGATTGCCACCGAATGATACCAGTGTGGCGGTGTCGCGCGGAATGGCATGATCGGCGAAATAGCGGCCGACGCGATCGTTCTGGTTGCCCACCCCCGTAGTCATCACGTCGTTCGACGCGAGCAGGAGCCGCGCCGTTTCAATGGCGCCGGTCGCCACCACCGCATAGCGCGCCCGCACCGTGAAGCGCTTGCCGGAGAGGGTGGCAACGTCAAGATGATCCAGGCTGTTGGCGTCGGCGGCGAGCCTTAGGCCCGTGACGTTGGCGTGCAACATTACAGTAAGATTGGCGAGTTGCTTCAGATCGGCGGCGTAGCGTTCGCCGAAATGCGTAGGCAGGTGCTGCGGGTTGTCCTTCCACTGGCTGAACTGGAAGAAACTCGTATAGACGCCGCCGGCTCCCAGATTCAGCAGCGGGGCCATCGTCGCCGCCGGTGCGGCCAGCTTGTCGTAGAGGAAGGGGCCGGCCTCGCACAGCGCCTGGGCGCGCGCGAAGTAAGGTTCCAGTGTCTTGCGCGGAAACGGCCAGCCCGAATGGGCGACCCACTCGCGTTTTTCGAAATCGTCTTCGTCCAGCGGCCTGCACCATCCGCCCCAGTGATTGGTGCTGCCGCCCAGATAGCGCAGCCGCGTGGCGTCCAGCGGCAGATAGGCTACGCCTGTTTCCGTGCCCCGGTAGAGCTTCTGGGTCCGGGCATCGAACGCCATTCCGCCGCTCTCCAGGAGCAGCACCCGAATAGGGGTATTGGAAAGGGCCAGCGCCAGCGATATCCCTGCAGGGCCGCCGCCGATGATGGCCAAGTCGGTGGCGATTTCCGTATGGTGGGGGAGGGTTCTGGCGTCCAGGAAAGGCTTCACGAGAGGGAACTCATCCGATTGCAGGCACTCGAAGCGCCGGTTCTAGCGCAATTCTGGGCACTGTAAGGGTTTTTCCGTATGTGACTATAAGCGACGGCCCCCTTGGCGGCCCCTTTGAGTTAGGGTATTGGTCTTATATGAGAGTGATTATCAAGAGCAATACAGGCGGCGCGCCTGCTGAAGAACTGAACGGCACCAGAGGCAAAAATGACTGAGGCGTCAGCTATTGCAATCGAACTCGGCCAAGCGTTTCCATCCGTTCCGGCGTGCGAGGCGCGCGGAGAATCGGGCCTGCGGCTGGGCAAGCTGAGGCGCGGGGCGCGGGGACGGGTGATCGGCATCGCCGTGGCGTCGGCGCATACCCGCAATGCCGTCGATCCCCATGAGTTGGAGCGCCGGCTTTTGGAGATGGGCTTTGTCGAGGGCGCCCGCTTCGAAATCCTGCATGAGGGGCCGGTGCGCCGCGACCCCATTGCCGTCCGGCTGGACGAGACGCGCGTGGCGCTGCGCCGGCGCGAAGCCCATGCCCTGATCGTGGAGATCGACACCGATTCGCCGACCGCATGAGTGACGTTGTCCACCCCAATCCCCTGATCGCGCTCGTCGGCAATCCGAATTCCGGCAAGACGGCCTTGTTCAATGCGCTCACCGGCGCGCGCGCCAAGGTGGCGAACTATCCTGGTGTCACCGTTGAAAAGAAGATCGGCCAAGTGACGACCCCGGCCGGCCGCCGCGCTGCCATAGTCGATCTGCCGGGCACCTATTCCCTGCGCGCCAGAAGCCCGGACGAGGAAGTGACGCGCGACTTCGTGCTCGGCCGGCTGAAGGGCGAGGCGCCGCCGGACGTCATCGTCTGCGTCGCCGATGCCACCAATCTGAGGATGATGCTGCGGCTGCTGCTGGAGTTGAAGCAGGTTGGCCGCCCGGTGGTGCTGGCGCTCAACATGTTTGACATCGCCGAGCGTCAGGGCATCCGCATCGATCTGGAAGGGCTCACGCAGGAGCTGGGCGTTCCGATCGTCACCACCGTGGCGGTGCGTAAGCGCGGCCTTGCCAATGTGCTGGCGGAGGTGGACCGGCTCATCGGTGCGCATGCGGGCGAACCGAGCTGGCACGAACCCAGTGCCGACGAAATCCGCGCCGCGCACAGGGATGCCGGGCGCATCCACAAGCTCTATGTGAAGCCGCCGCTCAGGCCCGACAGCTGGACCGGGCGGCTGGACGGCGTGCTGCTGCATCCCGTGGCAGGCACGCTGATCTTGCTTGCCATCCTGTTCCTGATGTTCCAGGCCGTGTTCAGCTGGGCCACGCCGCTGATGAACCTGATCGACGCCGGGTTCTCCGGGCTCGGTCAGGCAATCATGGCGACGCTGCCGCCGGGCCTGTTGCGCAGCTTCCTGGTCGACGGGCTGATCTCCGGCGTGGGCAGCGTGGTGGTGTTCCTGCCGCAGATCCTGATCCTGTTCTTCTTCATCATCCTGCTGGAAGACTTCGGCTACATGGCGCGCGCCGCCTTCCTGATGGACAAAGTGATGGGCGCGGCTGGGCTGCATGGCCGCTCGTTCATTCCGCTGTTGTCGAGCTTTGCCTGCGCCATTCCCGGCATCATGGCAGCGCGGGTGATCGACAACAAGCGCGACCGCTTCGCCACCATCTTGGCTGCGCCGCTCACGACCTGCTCGGCGCGCATTCCGGTCTATACGCTCATCATCTCCGCCTTCATCCCCAACCGTGTGGTGTGGGGCTTTGCCAATCTGCAAGGATTGGTGATGTTCGGCCTTTACTCCGCGGGCATCATCGGCGCGCTGACGGTCGCTTTCGTGATCCGCCGCATCTTCTGGCGCGGTGCTTCCGAGCCCTTTCTGATCGAACTGCCGGCCTACAAGGTGCCGGACCCGATGAATTTGCTGAACGGGCTTCTGCTGCGCGCGAAAATCTTTCTGCGCCGGGCCGGCACCATCATCCTGTCGGCAATGGTGGTCGTGTGGTTCCTGTCGAGTTTTCCGGCCGCACCAGCCGGCGCTTCGGGCCCCGCGATCAACTACAGCATCGCCGGCATGCTGGGCCATTTTATCGCGCCCCTGCTCGCGCCGATCGGCTTCTCCTGGCAGATGACGCTGGCGCTGATCCCTGGCATGGCGGCGCGCGAAGTGGCGGTGGGCGTGCTCGGCACCGTCTATGCGATCGGCGGCGGTCACGGCGGCACGCTGGCCAACGTGCTTGCCGGGCAGTGGTCGGTGGCCTCGGCGCTCAGTTTCCTCGCCTGGTACGTGTTCGCGCCGCAGTGCATGTCCACGCTTGGCGTGGTCAAGCGCGAAACCAATTCCTGGCGCTGGCCCATCATCATGTTCTGCTACATGCTGGCGCTGGCTTATGCCGCCTCGTTCGCGGTCTATCACATCGCCGCCGCGCTGGGCGCGGGGTAGGTTCTTCCGGTTCTCTTGCAGGAACGAAGACGGCCAAAATCGCCATTGCAATTTTGCTGCCCGCGCTGGGTATGCTGTGGCTGGAGCGCCAAACGTGTCAAACCTGAGCGATCCGATTTATGGCGGTATCGAAGCCGGCGGTACCAAGTTCGTCTGCGCCGTCGGCCGCGCGCCCGATGGCGTACTCGAAGAGGCGCGCTTTGCCACACGTGGACCGGAAGAGACGCTGGCCGAGGCGTTGTCCTTTCTTCGCGCCGCCCATTCCAAATACGGCCTTGCCGCCATCGGCATTGCCACGTTCGGTCCGGCGGTCGTCGATCCCGTGTCGCCCGATTGGGGCTGCATCGGCAAGACGCCCAAGGCCGGCTGGTCGGGCACCGATCTGGCCGGTCCCTTCGTGCGCGCCTTCGCTGTGCCGGTCGGCTTCGATACCGACGTGAACGGTGCCGGTCTCGCCGAAGCGCGCTGGGGCGCGGCGCAGGGCACCGCGCAGAGCGTCTATGTCACCGTCGGTACCGGTATTGGCGGCGGCATCATCGTGAACGGCCAGCCGCTGCACGGCCTGCAGCATCCCGAGCTCGGCCATATCCGCGTGGTCCGGCCGGAAGGCGAGCGCGCGCCCGGCATCTGCTCCTTCCACGGCGATTGTCTGGAAGGGCTGGCCAGCGGTCCTGCGATCAAGGCGCGCTGGGGCGCCGAACTGGGCGAACTGCCGCCCGACCATCCGGCTTGGCGGGCGGAGGCTGATTATCTCGGTCAGCTTTGTGCCCAGCTGGTGCTGACGGTGTCGCCACAGCGAATCGTGCTGGGTGGCGGGGTGATGAGCCACCCGGCCCTCTTCACACCGATCCGTGCGGCGACGCGAGCGCGGCTGGGCGCCTACGTGCCGGCGCTGGAGCAGAGTGGTGCGATGGAGGCACTGATCGTGCCGCCTGCTTTCGGCGCGCGTGCGGGCATGCTGGGCGCGTTGGCGCTGGCATCAGATCGGGCGCTTTCGATGGCGGCCTCGAAGTCCTCGGCCGGCCCGTGACTGCAGCCAAACGCACGGACCGGCATGTGCCGTCGGGCGGTCATGGACGTAAGCGGAGCGCGCTTTCACGTTGCTGTTCCTGCTGGGCAGCCTGGGCGCGGACCCGCAGCAGGTCGCGCCGCGCCACCAGCCCGACAAGCTGGCCGTTTTGCCGGTCGATGATCGGCGCGCGCCCGATATCGGCGCTCGCCATCCGGTCCGCCAGCGCGCCGACCGGTTCATCGGCAAAGCCTACAAAGAGGCGCGCCGTGTCGGCATGATCGCGCAGAGTCTCGCCATTGTCCCAGCCATCGCGTGTCCAGCGTAGGACATCCGAGCGTGAAACGACACCGACCAATCTGTAGTCGTCGTCTACGACGGGATAGCTCTTGTGCCGCCGGACACCGGCTTCTGCATCGAAGAAGGTGACAGCTTCCGCGATCGGCAGGGTAGCCGGAAGGCTGTCGACCGGCTTTGCCATGATCTCGCTCACGCGCATCACTTCGAACGGATCGACCGAGTATTCATAGGACAGGTGCTGGCCGCGGCGCGCCAGGCGCTCGGTGAGGATAGAGCGTCGCATGATGAGAACCGTCGTTGCAAACGAGGCCGCACAGGCGGCCAGAACCGCCGGCATCACCCGTAGATCGCCTGTCAACTCGATGGCGAAGACTGTGGCCGTAAGCGGCGCGCGCATGGTTCCGCCGAGGACCGCGGACATCGCCACCAATGCCCAGAAGCCGGCATCGCCGAACGGCAGAACATGGGCCTCGATCGTGCCGAGCGCTCCGCCCATCATCAGCAGCGGCGCCAGCACGCCGCCCGAGGTGCCCGAGGACAGGGCGGCAATCCAGACGACCGCCTTGCCGATCAGCAGCGCGGCTGCGGCATGCAGCGTCATCCGATCGTTGATGAGCGCGTCGATGTTGTCATAACCGACGCCGAGCACCGCCGGATCATACCAGCCGCCTAGGCCCACCACGATGCCGCCGAGCGCGGGCCACCACATCCAGTGAAGCGGCAATTTACGGAACATATCCTCGACACCATAAAGCGTCACGGACATCAGCGCCGATTGCAGTCCGGCGATCACGCCCACCGCGGCACATAGCGCAAGTCCCCACCACGGCATCGCCGGCGCCCCGGCATGCGCGAACAGCGGCCAGGCTCCGACCAGCCACGGCCGCCATGCTGCAGCTACCGTGGCGGACACCGCCACCGGCACGAAACTCCGCGGCTTCCATTCGAACAGCAGCACTTCGACGGCCAGCAGCACCGCAGCCACCGGCGTGCCGAAGATCGCCGTCATGCCGGCCGCCGCGCCGGCCACCAGCAGGGTCTTGCGCTCGGCCGGGCTGAGATCGAAGAACTGGGCGAATAGCGAACCGAGCGCTCCGCCGGTCATGATGATCGGGCCCTCGGCGCCGAACGGTCCGCCTGTGCCGATGGCGATGGCCGAGGACAGGGGCTTGAGGAATGCGACCTTCGGCGCGATGCGGCTCTGGCCGATCAGGATCGCTTCCAGCGCCTCGGGAATGCCGTGGCCTCGGATCTTGTCGGAGCCGTAGCGCGCCATCACGCCGACAGCGACCCCGCCCGCAACCGGCACAAGGATCGAGAGCAGTCCGAGCCTTGCCTGCGCCAGATGATAGGGTGCGGTCGACAGTGTATGGAAATAGGCCAGATTCGTGAACAGTGCGATCAGCTTCAACAGTGCCCAGGCGGCGGCGGCGCCGAAACTGCCCGTCACCAGCGCCATGCCGGACAGCACGAGCAGGCGCCGGTCCGCGGTGAAGTCCCGCAAGGTATTGTTTCCGGTGCGCGGTGCAGCAGGGTGTTTCATGATCGGTCCGGGATGGCAGACAGAGGGGATTTATATCGTGCTACGATATAAATCAACAGGAGGGGCGAATGGCGGATAAGACAAAGAAGGCGCGGGCGGCGCATGCGGGCGCCGCCGGCCTGTCGCTGCGCGAATATCAGCTGCTGGCCGAGTTCCGCTATCTGCTGGCCAGGTTTCTGGCCTTCAGCGAGGCGGCCGCCCAGGAGGCCGGCCTGGCGCCCCGGCAACACCAGGCCCTGCTGGCGATCAAAGGCTATCCGGGCGGCGATGAGGTGACGGTGGGTGACCTAGCTGAGCGGCTGGGCATCCGCCATCACAGCGCGGTCGGTCTGGTCGATCGGCTGGTGGCCAGCGGTTATCTCACGCGCTGCGGCGATCCTGAGGACCGCCGACGGATCCTGCTGTCGCTCACCGCATTGGGAGAGAAGACGCTAGCAGATCTGTCGGCGATCCATCGCGCAGAACTGCGCCGAATTACACCGCTATTGAAACCGGTACTGACGCAGCTCGGTACGCCAGCCGCGGGGCGCTGATCGGCATCGCGCCGCAACTTATTCTTGGAGATTAGCGCGCAGGCTTTTCACGCGGCGCACTGCGCAACGCCTGCCGGTACTGGCGCGGTGAGACGCCGAGAGAGGCATGACACAGCCGCCGGAGCGAGCGATCGTCCGAGAGGCCGAGCTTTTCGGCGGCGTCGCTCAGGGAAATGTCCGAAGCGAGCATGTTCTGCAATTCGCTGTGCCGGATTTCCGCCAGCAGTTCCCGATAGCTCGTGCCTTCCGCGGCCAGACGCCGGCGCAGCGTTGCCGGGCTCCATTTGAGGGCCGACGACACGGCGCTCTGAGTGCGCGCCCCGCTGCGGATCAAAGCCAGCACCGTTGGCCGCGCCTTCGTTGCGGCCGCCGCCGTATCTTCATGTTCGGAGAGGAGGTTCAGGAAGCTTTCGAACTCCGGGGTTCCCCAGGCTTTGTATTTCTGCGCCAAAATTGGCGCAGCGACGTCCTTGGCGCCATAAGTGATCGTCACCCCGTTACCGCTGCGCTCCACCGGCACATGCAGCGAGTTCAAAATCGTATCGCCCAAGGACCGCAGCCCGGCGGCACCGCGAAGCCGCAACGGGTCGAGCCGCCGTCCCGTCATCCAGCGAAAGGCGCAGTGCGCGACCACGGCAAAACATTCCACATAGATTTCCGCTCTCGGACTGCCGCCATCGAGCGGGCGGATCGAGAGATGAAGCGCCCCCCGGCTCTTGCCCAGGATGAAGTGACATTCCTTGCGGATGAGCCGTGCCGCCTCGGTAAACCGTTCGACAGCTTCGCCCAGTGTGTCGCCTTCCTTTGCCGACATGAAGAGAACCGAAAGGCTGCCCCGCGCGACTGGTTCGGTGGCGATGCCATGACTTTCATCGTCGAGCGACTGGATATTTTCGGCGCAGAGACGCCAGAAGGTGGGCAGATCGAGCATCGCAGGCAGGGGGCTTGATCCGGGTGCGAGGCCGGAGCGCCGGACCAGCCGCTCGGCCCGCTTCCGCCCGATGAGTGTCGAAAAATAGTCGAAATCGATGCCTCGCATGGCGACCGACTGCGCTTGCCCCGTCTTGCCCGGACATTGAACGGACTGTGCTGCGTACTGTCAATGAGCGAATTTGTCCGGTTTGATTTTCGCACTTCCGTCCTAGTGCCGCCCGGCGCCTGATTGATAGGTTCTGCCCATAAGAGGTGACGCCGAATACTGCGTTCCTCGCACGCAAATAGGGGACGGGCCCATCATTGGAGTCCGAACGCTGAGCTTGCGCACCGCGGACTGAGCGTTCCGGCGAGTGCGGCATGGTTACGACAACCCTTGTCTGTGCGTGCGGAGCGCGACCAGCAGCGGCCTGCCGGAGTCGCCTTACAACAGGAAGCACCGGTTGGACCGGGCTCGAAGGGGAAATGACCATGTCGGGTATATCGCGTAACGCGCTCCGCAGCGGCATCGCGGCCATAGCGCTTGGCTGGACCGGCGGCGCCCTGGCGCAGGCGGCGATACCGCCGGCGGCCACAACGGACAACGCGGTGGAGATGGTGGTCGTCACCGCAAGCCGGCGTTCTGAAACGATCCAGAGCGTGGGCGGCGGCGTCACGGCGCTGACGGCAAACGACCTCAGCCAGATGCACGCCAATACTTTCGCCGATTTTGCCGCCACAGTGCCGAGCCTCAGCTTCCAGGCCAACAGCCCGACGAACAATCTCGTGGCCATTCGTGGCGTTGCCTCGAGCACCGCCGAACTGGGAAGCGCTGTCGGCATCTATCTGGACGACGTTCCGTTGGGGGCCAGCACGCAGTTCGGCCTCGGCTCGCAGTCGTTCAATATCAATCTGTTCGATATGGAGCGTGTCGAAATCCTCGATGGCCCGCAAGGTACGCTCTATGGCGCCAATGCGCTGGGCGGCGCCGTGAAATACGTGGCCGCGAAGCCGGACCTGGGCAGCTATGACGCACGTGCCGAAGTCGAGGGTTCGCACACCGACCACGGCTCGTACAATGACGGGCTGCGGGTGATGTCCAACATCCCGTTGTTCGCGGACAAGGTGGCCCTGCGCATCGACGGGTTGCAGGAATACGATTCGGGTTACACCCAGGATCCGACGCATGGGCGCAGGAACCTCGGCGCGGCGCGCACCTATGGCGGCCGGATTTCGCTCTTTGCCCAGCTGACGCCGGACCTTGACGTGCGCCTGGGCCTGTTCTCGCAAAACATCGCCGCGAACGGCCTCAATGTCGGCATGTACGACATCAACACGCACCAGCCGGTGGCCGGAGGCTATAACCAGTCCTTCGCGTTGCGCCAGCCTTCCGACAATTCGGTCACGCTCTATTCGGGTGTCCTGAACTGGGATTTGCATTGGGCCAAGCTGACTTCGATCACTGGCTATCAGATCAATCACGGCACCTACGACACCGACGTCTCGGCCTTCTACGATCCGCTCTTCTTTATCGAGAGCCTCTTCGGTGTGGTCCCCGCTTCGCTGGCGACGTTGCCTTACGATCTTTACGTGAACACGAATACCAAGAAGTTCACCCAGGAGGTCCGGCTCGCCTCGCCCGACAACAAGGATTTCGAATGGGTCATCGGCGGCTTCTACACGCGCGAGATTACGGACGAACTGGTCGATCTGCTGAACGGCGCCGCGCCGGGCGGCAACCTGCCGGCCCCCATTTCGGCCTACGGGTTCTACGGCTTCCTGCCCAGCTCCTACCGCGAGATTGCCGGATACGCCGACGCGACCTACTATTTCACCAAGGACTTCGACCTGACGCTCGGCGTGCGCTACAGCGCCCAGCATCAGATGTACAGATCCAACATCTGGTGGGTGCTCTATGGGCCGCCCTACGGCAAGGTCTATCCATACGGTGCG
Organism: Alphaproteobacteria bacterium; assembly: GCA_018971835.1. Taxonomy (GTDB): domain Bacteria; phylum Pseudomonadota; class Alphaproteobacteria; order Micropepsales; family Micropepsaceae; genus Rhizomicrobium. The sequence continues at coordinate 29,331 of JAGWZW010000011.1, read as the reverse complement.
CCCTCCGACCAGAGCGTGACGACCTATCTCATCAATCCGCGCTACCGGCTGAACGAGAACACCATGCTCTATGCGAAAGCGGCGAGCGGCTACCGGCCCGGCGGCCCCAATTTCTTCCCGCCGCCGTTCCCGGCCACCTTTCAGCCCGACAGCCTTTGGAACTATGAACTCGGTGAGAAATCGACACTGCTGGACGGGAAGGCGACGGTCAATTTCGACATCTACGATATCGAATGGCAGGGCATCCAGACAACCGAGAACGTCAACGGCATCAACCAGCTCGTCAATGCCGGCAATGCGCGGGTGGAAGGCGCGGAAACCTATCTCAGTTATCGTCTAACGCCGCAGCTGTTGCTATCGGGTTCTGCGGCCTACACCGATGCCTATCTGACGACGCCGGCGCCAGTTCTGGGCGTGTTGAAAAAGGGCGCACGCCTGCCGCTTTCACCCCGTTACAATTTCACGATTTCCGGCACTTACAACTTTGACCTGGGCGACGGCTACAGCGGCGCGGTGAATGTGGCCGACGTCTACGTGGGCGATCGCACCTCAGGCTATGCGGGCAGCGCCACGAACGTGCTCTACAAGATGCCGAGCTACAACACGGTCAATCTCAATCTGGCGCTGTACCTGCCGCATAACATCGAACTGGACGGCTATGTGAAGAACATGTTCGATACGCGCGGACAGATTTCCGCCGGCACGCTCGCCAATGTGCTCGATCCGACGGCACCGGTGCCGGTGACCTTGTCGCTGCCCAGAACGGTTGGGCTGGTGTTGAAAGTCGGTCTGGACAAGTAATAGCGAGGAGGCTTCCGGCATGACGGACGGCGCAGATAACGCCCTGTTCTGCGCCGTCGAGACGACGGCGGGCTGCGTACAAGGGCTCGTGACCGGACCGATCTGTCAGTTCAAGGCCATTCCCTATGGTGCGCCGACGGGCGGCAGGAACCGCTTTATGCCGCCGCGGAAGCCGGACGGCTGGCGCGGCCTGCGCGAATGCTTCGGCTACGGCCAAGTCTCGCCGCAGGTGCCCACCGCGATCGAAAACATCTACGGTCAGCTCATCCATTACGATCTGGCCGTCGCCCAGGGTGGAATGGGCGAGGACTGCCTGCATCTCAATGTCTGGACGCCGGGGCTGCGCGATGGCGGCAAGCGGCCGGTTCTTGTCGCGCTGCACGGCGGCGGTTTCCATATCAGTTCCGGCAACGGCACGATGTATGACGGGGCGCAACTGGCGCGGCAGGGCAATGTCGTGGTGGTTTCCGTTACGCACCGGCTGGCGAGCTTCGGCTTTCTCGATCTCGTCGATGCCGGAGCGCCGGAGGAATTCCGCCATGCCGGCGTTGCGGGCGTCATGGATCTGGTCTGTGCACTCGAATGGGTGCGCGACAACATCGAGAATTTCGGTGGCGACCCGGATTGCGTGACCATATTCGGCCAGTCCGGCGGCGGCTGGAAGACCAGCGTGCTGCTGGGAACGCCCGCGGCCCGCGGGCTGTTTCATCGCGCGGCCGTGCAAAGCGGCTCGCAGCTGCGGCTGCAGACACGCGATGAGGCGGCTGCCGCGTCTTCGGCGTTGCTGCGCAAGCTGGGACTTGCCAAGCCCGATATCGCGAAGATCAGCGAGGTGCCGTGGCAGGTGCTGCTGGCGGCGCAGACCGAGATCGGTGCGCTCGCCTTCGGCCCGGTTCTCGACGGAGATTACTTCACCCATCACCCGTTCGATCCCGAGGCGCCAGCGGAAAGTGCCGACATCCCGCTGATCGTTTCGACCACGCTCGACGATGCTGGCCTGTTCTTCAACAATTTCGATCTTGACGAGGCGGGGCTGGAGGCTCTGCTGGCCGCGCGCTACGGCGCGCAGGGTGGCGAAATCCTGCGCCTTTACCGCAGAAAATGGCCGGACAAACCGCCTTTTCTGCTGCAGGCGCAGATCATCACCGACGGCGGATTCCGCCGCTACGCCTATCTGCAGGCTGAAGCCAAGGCGCGCCAGGGACGCGCGCCGGTTTACATGTATCGGTGGGATTTCGCTTCGCCGGCATTAGGCGGGCGCTTCGGCGCCGTCCATGCCAGCGATGTCTCGGCGTCTTTGGCAAATGTCCGCGATGCCATCGTCGGCGCCGGCACGGGGCATGGCCGCGCGCTTTGCGAAGCGCTCTCCGCCGCGTGGCTGGCCTTTGCCGCCACCGGTAATCCCGGCACGCAGCGCCTGCCGCATTGGCCAGCCTTCGATACCCGAGCGCGCGCGGTCATGCTTCTCGATCAGCGGAGCCGGGTCGAGCACGATCCGGATGCCGAGCTTCGGGCCTTCTGGACCAGCTTGCCGTTTGTTGCAAACATATATTGGTAACCCAAAGGTTTCGCCGGACATCGGAGGCTGGGGCGTGCGTAACCGCAGTTTCTTCTCAGTCCTCATCAACGGCTGAAATGTGCCGCGATCAGATAGAATATGCTCGGAATGAGGACGGCGTCGTTGATCATGTGCGCGACGATGGTGGGCCACAGGCTGCGCTTCGCCATGACGTAGACCCCTGACCAGAACATGCCGAGCAGCCCGGTGAAGATCGGAATCGACCAGCCCTGCGGCGTGGTGAGATACGACACATGCGCCACGCCGAAAAACAGGCCGGAGATCGCGATCTGTGCGGTAGTGCTGAAACGGCCGCGTTGCAATTCGTCCATCAGATAGCCGCGGAAGAAGGGTTCCTCGGCCAGCGCCGCGCAGGGACCGACGACCGCCGAAGCGAGTAGCGCATACGGCCCCAGCGCGCCGGGTGCCTTGCCCACCGGCCCCAGATGCGTATCGAACCAGACCAGTCCTGCCTGGCCGGCGAGCACGGCCACCCATGCCAGTATGGTGCCCGGACGGTTGAAACCCAGACCGGCGAAGCTGCGGCCGCGCAGCTTGAGGTAGAGCGCCACCGGAACCAGTGCCGCGATCACATCGGTCAGACCGGCGAGCGTGACGTTGAGGTCCACGCGCCACCACAGAGCCGGCGCGCCGGGCGGCGGCGCCAGATGGGGGATCAGAGGCGCCCGCAGAGAGCCGAGCGCTTTCAGCAACGCGAAATAGAAGGCGAACATCGCCACGCAGATGGCGAGCGCCTTGAGCCGCCCGTAGTGTTTCGCGCCGCCCACTTCCAGCGTATCGCTTGTCATCGTGGCGCGTCCTTTCATTTCTTTGGCGGAGCCCGGTCAACGGGGTAACCGTTCATCCAGATCCGGTCGATGGAAAGCGTATCGGCAATGTTTGTGGTCGGATCGCCGTCGACCAGCAGCAGGTTGGCGCGATACCCCTTTGCCACACGGCCGCGGCGGCCGAGATGGAAAATCGTGTCCGGCAGCGTGGTGGCGGCGTGCAGCGCCTCTTGCGGCGTGAAGCCCGCCTTGACCAGAATCTGCAGTTCTTCATGCAGCGCCGCGCCATGTGCTGTCGCGGGATTGGGCGAATCTGTTCCCGCAAGGATCGGCACGCCCGCCGCGTGCAGTGCCCTTGTATTCGCCAGTACAGTGGGGAAGAAACCCGGCGTGATCTTCTTCTCCGTCGCCAGCAGCGTGGTCCGCTGCATCAAGGAGAGATAGGGCGCAACGCGCGGATCGCGCGCCAGTTTCTGTGCGAAATCCATTCCTGACGCGCCCGCCCACACGTCATCGGTGGTTTCGAAAAAGATGTGATGCCTCTTGGCCAATGCAATGAAATGCCCCCCTACCACACGGTCGGGGATCATATGGGCGATGGCGTCGGCGCCGCATTCGATCGCTTCGCGCGCCGCCCATTCAGCCTGGGTGTGCACGATTGCCAGACGATGATTGGCGTGCGTAGCGGCAATCACGGCGCAGACTTCGGCGCGCGACAGCGTCGGCATCGTCTTCTTGCTGTGGTATTCGGAGAGGGTTTCGATAAAGAGCTTGATGTAGTCCGATCCTTCCGCCACGCGGGCATCGACGAACTTTTGCGCATCGGCGGCCCTGTTCAGGGTCGGCACGCTCATGCCCGGCGGCAGCATTTCGAGCGGCGCGCCACCCTTGACGGTGACGCCCAAGCCCGCCGCCCAGGTATCGGCTTTGCCGGTCCGGGCCAGTGAGGTGCGTTGCGCCTTCCACGTCTTGAAGTCTCTACTGATGTCGAACATGTCGAGTTCGGTCGTAACGCCGAAGCGCAGCGCGTCGGCCTGCGCGCCGGGAAATACGTGCACGTGGGAATCGATGAGGCCCGGAAGCAGGGTCTTGCCGCGACCGTTGATGATCATCATCCTGGCCGGGATCTCGGTATCGCGCCCGACCGCGGCAATCCGCCCGTCTTCGACGACAACGGTAGCGCGCGGAATGGTCTTATCCCCGTCGAAGACGCGGACATTGCGCACAGCGAAGCTGTTGCCCGCCGCTGTCGCGGCGATGTTGCCGGCAATCAATGCGGCAAGGGCTGCGCTGACCAGTCCACGCATGGCGATCCCACCAAAGGTTCGAAAGCAATATCGGCGGAATGGCTGCAGCGTCCACGCACCGCGCGCCGATTTGGCATGAGCCGTGCGCAGTGCGTCGCGAACCGGGCGCTAGATTTCGCTGAGGCCCAGGCGGGCGCGCAGGCTGTCCCGATAGGTACGGCTCAGCAGCACCTTCGAGCCGTCCGTGAGAATCACATCACAGTCGCCGTTGCGGCGGGCGGCCAGCGAGGCAATGCGCTCCAGGCGCACGATCGCCGAGCGATGGATGCGTGCGAACTGCGCAGGATCGAGCTGCGGCTCGATCTCGGCCAGGGTACCCCGGATCAGATGCACGGCCTTACCGACATGGATGCAGAGGTAGTGGCCCGCCACGTCGATGTAATCGACGTCCTTCACCGCCACCACGTCAGTGCGGCCCTTTTCCTTGATCGCCAGCCGCGCGAGGTATTCGCGCGGCGCAGCGGGCACGAACTTGAGGCCGAGCTGGCGGCGGGCGCGGTTGAGTGCACGAGCGAAGCGCTCGCGGTCGAACGGTTTGAGCAGGTAGTCGAGCGCGTGTACTTCGAACGCCTGCAGCGCCTTGTCGTCATGCGCCGACAGGTAGATGATGACCGGGTGAAGCGTGGGCGGCAGGCGCCGCACAATCTCGAAACCGTCAAAGTCGGGCAACTGCACGTCGAGAAAGACAAGATCGGGCGCCAGCCGTGAGATGGCGCGCACCGCCTCGGCGCCGCTGGCCGCTTCGCCGACGATCTCGATATCGTGCTCATCCGCGAGATAGAGCCGCACCCGCTCGCGGGCCAGCGCCACATCGTCCACGATCACGGCGCGGATCGGGGTCATGCGGGCGCCGCCTCGCGCAAGGGCAGCGACAGTGTCACGGTCACCCGGCCGTCATCGCGCGTCAATTCGAGGGTTTGCGCCTCGCCATAGAGGGCACCCAACCTCTCGCGCACATTGGCCAGGCCGATGCCGGTGCCGTTTGAAGGCTGCGCGATTTCCGGCGCGTCGTTAGTGATCGTGATTGTGAGCCGGTCCGCGACCGTTCGTGCTGAAAGAGCGATCTGCCCGCCGCCGTTTCGCCGGGCCACGCCATGCACGACGGCGTTTTCGATCAGCGGCTGCAGCAGCATGACGGGTACGGCCGCGTTCCACACGGCGCCATCGATGTCGAAGGCGACCTTCAGCCCGTCACCCAGCAAAAGCGCGTAGAGATCGGCATAACCACGCGCAAAGGCGATCTCGTCGCACAGCGCGACCTCCTGCGGCCGCTCGCCCAGCGTTTGCCGCATCAGCTCGCTCAATTGCGACAGCGCGGCATCGGCGCGCGCCGGATCGCGATAACCCAGCGCGGAAATTGCGTTCAGCGTGTTGAACAGGAAATGCGGATTGATCTGCGCCTGAAGTGCCTTGAGCTGAGCGCGGGCCAGCAGGCGCTCACGCCAGCGGTAGCGTTCGAAATAGGCAATCGCCTGGGCGATGGCTGCCACGGCGATGTAAGTCGGAATACTGTAGAACGACGTGATCGTGGCGGCGGCGAGGATGTGCGGCACGTCCGCCGCGCTGAGGTGGCCCTGCTGCATGACTACGGCGCCCAGCGTGGTGCCGGCAAGGGTCGCTGACGGCACGATGGCAATACCGGCCAGCACTTGCAGCACGACCGGGCGCAGCACATGGCCTTCCGATATCGCGAAGCGCCGTCCGAGAAACAGGATGAGCGGCGTCGCCGCCATCCAGGGCACGAAGCCCAGCAGCACATAGACGAACACGGTAGCCGACGGGCCGTTCGCATCCGGGCTGTGCATCATTTGCTGCACAAGAACCGTCGGGGGTGTCCAGGCGAGCGCCACCAGGGTCCATGCGGCGACGATGACCGCGCCGGCGACAAGCCAGCGTGTCCGGCTCTCTTCCCGTACCATCTGCATATAGGTCTATTTTCGCGGGTTGCCGGGCTCATGGTGTCCGAACCATCCGCTTGCCGCAAGGCCGTCACCAGGAAACCGCACGCGGCCATTGTGGCCGATTCCAAAGATGGCGGGTGCCGATTGATCTTCGCGGCGTGGTTACCGTGCGCCTATCCGGTAATCGCCCGCTACACCGGGCATAGCAACGGCGAGCAGGGGAGAACTTCGCCTGCGCGAAGCCGGACGGTGGTCAATAAGAGCGTGCGCGGTCACACGGGTATATCCCGCCTGATCGCGCCGGCGTCGGGAAAGCAAACGGCGGCGTCCGCTGGCAAGGCCGTTCCGGCCTTTTAGGTCGCAATAACAGGAATCAGTAGATGCGAATCATAGGCGCCGCCGGTGTGCAGAATATGTGTACCTTTGTTGCGAGTGTCCTGATGAAGGCAGTAGGGCAGGCCCGGTACGGCATTGGCATAGATGTCGCGTCCCATAACCGTCAGGCGCAGGGTTTCGTCTGCCCGAAATAAGGTCGAGGACGGCCATATCTCGATTTCCAGCGCCACGGGCACGCCGTGCTCCAGAAGCTCCTCGCGCAGGTGACTGTGAACCGGCTGCTCGGGCATGGACCTCGCAGGATCCAGGCTGCGGTGGCTGGCCCGCAGCCAGCCCAGAGCGACCGGCCCGTCTTCGTACAGGGCATAGAACGTGAAGGGCACGAGAGTGCCGCTGGAATCAAGCTTCTGTATCGCGACGAAGATATCCATATCGTCGCTTCCTTCTGCTTCGGCCCAGAGCCGAAGCTTCATGTGTCCGGTCAGTTCGTTGTCGTTTTTGAAGGTGTAATCGAAGCTCGCCCGTCCATCGGCTGCGAGCGGGTCGTAGCGCAGGCTGGAAGACGCTGCCCCGGTTTCCGGGCCGAGGGTGCCTTTGCTTGCGTCAAGAAACAATTTGCGGAACTGCGTTCTCAAAAGCGGCCATTCGGCTTCGTTGCGCCGGAGCGCAACGTTGGCGCGTTCACGCACTTCGATGCGGACTTGCGGCCAGTGGGTGACGGCATCGTCGGAGTCTTTCAGGAAGTGGTCAAAGAACTGCCGCTGTAGCTTGACGCTTTCGGGATGGTAGTAGTTTGCCCATTTTTTCTGCCCGTGCACCTGAAGCCACTTCTGGGGCGAAGAGATGCGCTTGTACGCTTCCAGCGTGCCACGCGTGTGCAGGCCCTGGTCTGCCCAGGAGGCCACCACGAAGGCCGGCGTGTTGATCGCTTCAAGATCGACTTCCTTGCTCTCCCAGTACGAGTCGTAAAGCGGATGCTGCTGCATGTTCGCTTCAGTATCTTCAACTTCGGTCGTTGACCAGTGCAGGTTCGCGCTGGCCTTGGGAATAAAGCGGGTTTCGGGAATTCCGCCGTGATAACCGAACTCGCGATACCAGTCCGAAAAACCCTCCCAAGGATTAATGGCGGCCAGGTGCGGCGGTTTTAGCGAGGCAACCTGGTATTGTATGCATGCCAGGTAGGAGACGCCGGTCATTCCGATCTTGCCGTTGCACCATTCCTGCACGCCAAGCCATTCGACAAGATCATAACAATCGCGGCTCTCCAGGTGCCCGCCGTGATGCAAGGTACCTTCGGACAGCCATGACCCCGGCGGGTCGGCGTAGACGACCGCATAGCCGTGGCGGCACCAGTGCATCGGGTCCGGCGCTTCAAAAGCGGTGTATTTCGAAATCCATCCGGCTTCGATACCGGCCTCCGGCCAAAGCCTGTCCGAGGTATTGTGCTTGCCATAAGGGCTCCAGCCCAGAAGCGCGGGCAGCTTTCGCTCGGCCGGCGCCCCAGCAGATCGGTACAGGTCAATGAACATGGTCACGCCGCTGGTCAGCGAAACCGGGATATTGCGTTCGATCAGAAGGCCATCTTGATCGATGCGCACATGTTGCGAGCCGATTTTCAGAGGCTTGCCAACTGCCTCCGAAGGAGGGCTTCCCTTGCGCATGATGAGAGGAATATGCGGGACGGTCGACATCTGGCCTCCTTGTCCGGCGGTAGAGTACCTATGGCGTGCCGCACCGCTGAACGGCACGCCTGAATTCATTGGCGTGACACCCGCGGTGACAACAACGGTTCGTCGATGCGCTGCCGATTGCGAAGGCGCAGCGGGCAGACAGTAGCCCGACCTGTAGCCGGCTCGCCGGTCGCGCAGCGGTCAGGCATGCGCGACGCCGGAGAAGCCGAGAGATGCGCTCAACTCTCGCGCTGCAGTTGTCACGGCGTCGCAAAGCTTTCCGCTCTTCCCCGGATTAAAGCGCGAACCGGGCATCGTTACGGACAGGCAGCCGATGACCTGCGCGTTCGGCCCGAACAGGGGCGCCGATATGCCGGCGACATCGGCAAATTCGTGATCTTCGTAGACCGCGTAGCCGCGCTGCCGAATCGTTTGCAGTTCCTCCCGCATCTTGTTGCGCGATGGTGCGCGCCGTCCGCTGAGCGAGCCCCGCGGCGCATGGTCCAGGACGGCGTCTACGTCGTCATCGGGCAGATAGGCAAGGATCACGCGGCCCATTGAGCCCCACGCGAGCGACAATTCCGCAAATGGTTCGATCGAATGCTGCAGCGCATGCGGAGATCGGATCGTTTCGGCAACCATCGCGGTTCTGCTCGCGGGCTTGTAGAGACAGAAGGTGCAGGTTTCGCGCCACTGCTCCCAAAGAGATTGCAGGTAGGGCCGGGCAACGCGTTGGAGGTCGAACTTCTGGTGTATGAGCGAGGCAATGCGGAAGAACTCCATCCCAACGCGATATGCCTGTTCGTCCGCGCGCTCGACCATGCCCGAGCTGACGAGAACCTGAAGGAGCCGATGCACCGTGCTTTGCGGCAGCTGAATGCGCTCGGACAGCTCCTTTAGCGTGAAGTCTGGTCCGTTCTCCGCGATACGTTGCAGGAGAGTGACGGTGCGCGCCGCCGCGCCCTGAACGTCTTTGTTGGTAGTCATGGTTCACCGAACGATCATTGAGGTGAGTGCAACGCAGGAACATACACAGCGCAGGCAGTCGGTCAACAAATCCATATCGAGCGTAGGCCGAGCCTGTGCGCAGGCCATATCAGCCATCCATCCACCTTCAGCTTCGAACAGCAAGGACGTCGTATGGTTGCTCAGCACCTGAATGTTCTCTCTTCAACGGAAATGCCGGTGCCGTGTGCGGGACCGGAACGGCTTCATGAAACAGACGCCTTAGATGAGATGAGCGCATAACCGGACCGCGCCGCAGAGGCAATCGCAATTATAGAAATGGAAATCCATTTCCATTTTATTGGAACATGTGCTATTTGTCATCTTGCTGCTGGCGGTGCCGGGGTCGAGGCCGCGCCCGAGGGCAGTGTTTTATACATAATTCAAGCACTTAGGGGGGATGTATGTCGTCATATCGAACGGGTGGCCGCTTAGTGGCGCGGCTGTTGCAAAGGGCAATGGCGGTTGCCGGTTTCGGGCTGTTTGCCGGGCCAGCGCTGGCGGCCGATGCTGCGGGAGGCGGTCAGGCTCTGGAAACGGTGATCGTCACCGCGCAATATCGGTCCCAGAACCTGCAACAAACGCCGATCTCCATCACCGCAATAACTGCCGATATGCTCGCCGCGCGCAGTCAGGTCAGCGTCGCGGCAATCTCGGCTCAATCGCCCAACGTCATACTGGAGCCGGCGCCCAATAACGCTGGACCGGCGCTGCAGGCGTATATTCGCGGTGTCGGCCAAAACGATTTCAACTACGCCCTCGAACCCGGCGTGGGGATGTACATCGACGACGTCTATTACTCCACGCTGACCGGTTCGAATTTCGATATGCTCGATCTGGATCGAATCGAAGTCCTTCGCGGGCCTCAAGGAACGCTGGCCGGGATGAACTCGATCGGTGGCGCCATCAAGCTCTTCTCCAAGAAGCCGGATGGCCAAAACGGCGGCTTTGTAGAGGGGACTTACGGCAGCTACAATCGAACCGATTTACGCGCCGGGGCGGATTTCACGATCATCCCGGATCAGTTGTTCGTGCGTATCGCCGGCGTCGCCCGGCAGCAGGACGGCTACGTAACGCGCTACGACTATCGCTGCACCCATCCGTCCGCCACGACAGTGCCTAGCGCCGTCATTTCTGGCGGTTGTAAACTGGGTACCGAAGGCGGGAAGTCGTACGGCGGCTTGCGCGCGTCTGTTCGGTGGATTCCAGTTGAGAATCTTGAGATCAATGTTTCAGGCGACTACACGAAGGACAATTCCGAAGGGGCTCCGTCCACTTTGCTCTACGTCGGGCAGCCGAACGGCACGCCCGGCACGAGCGCAACGAGCTATCCACGCTGGAGCAGCGCTCCAAGCGGCGGCGTACTGCTTGGAACGTCCACGGGTTCGCCCTTCATTTCCTATTCGCCGTTCGGCAACTATGCGCAGGATACCTACTCCAAGAGTCCTTATGTGAACTACTCGACCTATTGCGACGCCAAGCCGGTAGACGGCACGGCGCCGTTCTGCGTTCCTTCGGTAAACCAGGTCAGCAGCTACGGTTTCTCCGGCACCATCGACTATCGGCTCACGAAGCATATGTCGGTCAAGTCGATTACGGCCTATCGGCATTACGACGGCATGTGGTCACAGGACGAGGATGTTTCCCCGCTAAGCGACGAAGTTCTCCTCAATACCGTCTGGCATCGGCAGGTCAGTGAAGAAGTCCGGGTCAGCGGCGATCTTTTCGACGGTGCCGTCAATTATACGGTGGGTGGCTTTTACTTTGACCAGAAGAGCCACTATGGCGGGCGGATCGATCTGGGTTCGATGGAGTTTGTCGAGAATGACTTTATCCCGGCGGACAGCGAAGCAGCCTTTGTCAATGTCGGCTGGCATATTACCGACAAGCTCGAGCTAAACGCCGGCACCCGCTATACGACGGAATCGAAGACATTCATTTTCGGGCGCCTCGGCGTTCCCGGGAATACCTATCCCGGCGGTATCGCTCCTCAAGTTGCATCCCTGAACAACGCGCAGGGCAAGTACAAGGGCGACAACGTCGACTACCGCGCGGCGCTTCAGTATCAATGGACCGACGGCTTTATGACCTATGGTAGCTTCGCCACAGGGTTTAAGGGCGGCGGCATCAATCCGCGGCCCTTCTTTACGGACCAAGTAAAGCCGTTTAGCGCCGAGAAACTGAAGGCTTACGAGATCGGCTTCAAGGCCTCGCTGTTCGACCATCGTATGCGGTTGAACGGGTCCGGGTTCTTGAGCGAATACTCGGACATTCAGATCGGCGTGAACAATTGCGCAGCAATTGCACCGGCACATCCGCTTCCCTGCATCGCACCGATCAATGCCGGCGACGCGGAACTCAAGGGTTTCGAATTCGAAACGGAGGTTGTTCCGACGGACAATCTGCAAATCGACGCTTCGCTAAGCTATCTGAACTTCAAATATACCAGGCTTTCGCCCGTTGCCCTGGGGACGGGTATCACTACCGGAATGACCACGCCCTTTGCACCGGAATGGAAGTACAGCATCGGCGCGCAATACAAGATCGATGCCGGTGCAGCAGGGTCTCTGACGCCGCGGCTTGACTGGAGTTATCAGGCTTCGCTCTACACCGGTGCGGTGAATATGCCGTTCAATCGCCTGCCGGGCTATTCCGTGTTGAACGGGCGCCTCAGTTGGATCCCGACGGATTCCCTATGGGAGATTTCGTTGTCCGTCACAAACATCACGAACAAGCTCTATTATTTGGGATTGTTCGACAATCGGGGCAGTTCGCAAACCACGGAGGGCGAGCCTGCCCCGCCGCGTGAGTGGGCATTGACCGTCAAGCGCAGCTTCTAGGCATCTTCATCAGTACGCCGTCGCAGGGAGCGGATCGTAACGATCCGCTCTCTTGCCGTTTGGCGGGGCGCGCCTGCCGTTACCTTGCGAGCTTTGCAAAATCAATGGAATTCAAATTCCATTTTTGTTGCGTCGTGCGGCCGCGTTGTGTTAGACAGTTGGGCGTGATGTGGCACAGGGTTACACTTCGGGGATTTCCATGCCGTCTACGATTGGCCAACCAACTTTGAATGAGGGCGTGATTGTCGCGGGCCGGCCAATGCCCCATTTCAAGCGAATTGAAGTGGAGCCGATTACCGGGGCGGCGGGCGCGGAAATTCGCGGCGTTGATCTTTCGGCGTCACTTGACGGAGAAACGCTGGCCGAGGTCTTGCTGGCATTCGAGCATTTTCTGGTGATCGTGTTCCGCGATCAGGATCTGACGCCGGAGCAGCACAAGGCGTTTTCGCGCTACTTCGGAGAACTCACGGAGTTGCCGCAGGCGCCGATCTTCCCTGGTCACCCAGACATGCAGGAGGTCCGGCGCGAAGCACATGAGCCTGTCACCGTGGTGCCATTCACGCGCTTCCATACCGATAGCCCGTTTCTGGAGCGGCCGCCGCTGTGCATAGTCATGCGCGCTCTTGCGGTGCCGAAATTCGGGGGTGATACCGCTTTCGCCAACATGTATCTGGCCTATGAGCAACTTTCCGCGGGCATGAAGGAAATGGTGTCCCGGCTTCGTGTCGTTTATTCGGGGAAGCGCATCTGGCAAGACAACGCCAAGAAGGACAAGGATAGTCAGTTGCGCCTGCGCGAGCAGCATGATTTCCGGGAAGAACAGTTGGAAAGCACTCATCCGGCAGTGCGTTCGCACCCTGTCACCGGGCGTAAGGCGCTGTTTGTCACCCAAGCCTACTTCAAAAGGTTTGAAGGCTGGAGTGAAGAAGATAGCAAGCCGGTCATGGATTATCTGCAGAGCTTGGCTTATCGCATCCAGCATCAGGTCCGCGTGCGCTGGAAGCCCAATACGCTGATCGTCTGGGACAACCGGTTCCTGCAGCACTGCGGCATTCACGACTATGACAACGAGCGCCGGCATCTGGTCCGCACCACAGTTATCGGCGAAAGGCCAATCTGAAGGGTGAGCGCCGCCGCGCGCCGGAGGCGTAGTGCCACGCGATTGCGGTTTGGACCGTTGGCACCACCTCCGACATTATTCAGCAATATGCAGGAGTTACGTCAGTGAAGAAAATTCGCGAGAGCGCCAGGGATCTTAAGATCGTGCGCGAGTGCGACGTGTTGGTTGTCGGAGCGGGTCCGGCCGGCATCGGTGCGGCGGTTACCGCGGCGAGGGCCGGCGCCGATACAGTGTTGATTGAGCGCTATGGGCATCTGGGCGGCATGGCCACTGGCGGGCTTGTGATCCTGCTGCCGCACATGAGCAGCGGCGGCCAACGCCAGGAAATCATGGGCAACTGCCAGGAATGGGTGGACCGCCTCGATCGCATCGGCGGTGCCGTTCATCCCAGCCGGCGGGAACTTGGCTCGAGCGATCCGGCCGTGATCGAAAAATGGCGGCACTATTTTTCCTTTGTCGTGAACGACCGCGTCCGGCAAAGCGTCTATCTGGACCCCGAGCTTCTCAAATGCGTGTTGAACGATATGGTCGAGGAGGCTGGGGTCAATCTCTATCTTCATTCCTGGGGATGCCGGGCGCTCACCGAAGGCAACCGGGTGATCGGCGTGGCATTCGAAAGCAAGGAAGGCCGACAGGCCATTCTCGGACGGGTCACCATAGACACCACAGGCGATGGCGACATCATAGCGTCCTCCGGTGCCGGCTACGAAGGCAGCATGGATTCCGAACTGCGCAGCGCCCAGCTCGCATTGGTGTTCCGGCTGGGTAACGTCGATTTTAGGGCCTTCTGCGCATTTCAGGATAGCAACCCCGATAAGTGGGAAGAGACCAAGAAGAAGATTTTTGCGCTGGGCAAGTTCCGGCTCGCGCCGTTTCCGACGAACCGCAATGATGTGATGTGGGTGAATAACTGGGTGCCGGGGCGAAGCTGCCTCAGCGTTGAGGATCTGACCTGGACCGAAGTCAATGTACGCAAGATCATGCGCGAGGTTCGGGATATTCTTGCCGCCGAGACGCCCGGCTTCGAAAAGGGGTTCATTCTGGATACGGCATCGCAGCTCGGCACGCGCGGCAGCCGGCGGCTGAAGGGCATGTATCGCTACACGATGAACGACGTGAAGAATGGCACCGAGTTTGACGATGCGATTGCCCTTCTGCCGTCGCTCAGAAAAACCGACGAGAACCTCTTCCAGATTCCCTACCGCACCCTGGTACCGCAGAACGTCGAGGGGCTTCTGGCGGCCGGACGTTGCTTTTCGTCCGACGGACCAGCCAACAACCTGACCAATCTGATTCCGCACTGCGTCGCCTTTGGTGAAGCTGCGGGTTTGGGCGCGGTGCTTGCGAATGAGGCGGGCGTTAGCGTCAGGGATGTCGATGTCCAGGCCCTGCAGCGGCGGCTGACAGCGCAAGGCGCGGTTCTGCCCGATCGGGTGAAGGCGGCCAAGGCGCTGGCCTAGATATGCGCAACGACGTGTGCGGTTGTTATTGTAGCGCGCGGGTGCGTCACTTATTGTTTGATGGCGATCATAACGGGATGTTGTGAATGGCTGATACCGTCCGGCCCTCGATTGCCGCCGCGCCGCGACAGACGGCGACTGGAAGGATTGAGCCAGCCGATGGCGACTGGACGCTGACCGCCACATACAGCCTGGCGTTCCTGACGCTGATCTCGGCGTTCAATTATCTCGACCGCTCGTTGCTTGGGCTTGCGCTGCCGGCGATCAAGGCAGAGATGCATGTTTCCGATGCTGTGCTGGGCCTCGTTTCGGGCCTGGCCTTCGTGTTGTTCTACTCGCTGCTGGGTGTTCCCATCGCCTGGGCTGCTGATCGCTGGAACCGGCGCAATATTATCGCGGTCGGCTTTGCCTTCTGGAGCATCATGACCCTGGTAAGCGGTTGGGTTGCCAACGTCTGGCAGCTTGCCGTCGTTCGCTTTCTCATGGGCGCCGGGGAAGCCTGCGGTCTTGCGCCCTCGAATTCCATGATTTCGGATTTGTTTCGCGAGGAGCGCCGTCCTCTGGCATTATCTATTTTTGGAGCGGCGGTTTCGATTGCGTTCATCGCGTTCTTTCCGGTTCTTGGCTGGGTCGATCAGCAATACGGTTGGCGGCGGATGTTCGTGCTGGCGGGGGTGCCGGGCGTCGTGCTGGCGGTCGTGTTCGCGCTTACGGTTCGCGAACCGTTACGCGGCAGCCGGGAGCCGCAGCGCACGCCTGCGGAGTTGGCTGGTATCGGGCAGACATTGTCGGTTCTGCTGCGGTCGCGCACCTATCTGGCGCTGCTCGGTGCCGGCACGTTCATGGGATTCGATGCGTTTGCCGCCAGTGTGTGGACGCCCACCTTCCTCCAGCGGGTTCACGGTTTGCAGATGGGCGAAGTGGCCGCAGTTATCGGGCCGTTGCGTGGCGTGTTCGGCCTCGCCGGTGTTTTGCTGGGCGGGTTTGCCGTTGACCGGTTGATGCGCCGCGCCATGCACTGGCGCGCGACGCTTCCGGCGATAGCCTGCCTGCTGGCGGCGCCGGCTGAAATGATCTTTCTGCTCTCGGATACGCGGGCGGTCTGGATGACTGCGTTTGCGGCATCGTCTTTCCTGACGCTGCTTCATCAAGGCCCGCTCTTTGCGCTGGTTCTGAGCGTGGCGCGCGTGCGGGCGCGCGCCGTTGCCATCGCAGTGCTGCTGCTATGTTCGGCCTTGCTGGGGCAGGCGGCCGGGCCGTTTGTGGTCGGCGTTCTGAACGACGTGCTCGCCGCCACCTTCGGCGCCGATGCGATCCGCTATTCCTTGCTGGTGATTGTGGTCAGTGCATTGGCCGGCGGCGCGTTGCTGCTGGTTGCGGGCCGCTGCATGGCCAGCGAAACGGTGCAGGGTGCAGAGACACGCTGAACGCGGAGGGCGAACACAGCCAGGTGGTGCAGCTCGGCGCGCGACTTCAAACGTTAGGCACTTGAACGACAGCTAATGTATCAGGGCAGGCGAAACGGAGCCAGGAACAGCGGATGACAGCATCAGAAAGCAGCGTGGCTCCGGCCGATGAAGCTCCGGTAGCTACCCGGTTTACCACCGCGTACCGCGCCCGGCTGCTCGTCATATTGCTGTTGATGAGCGCCTTCAATATCGCGGATCGTCAAGGCCTGGCTATCACGTCGCCTGCCATCAAGCGGGATCTTGCGCTGAGCGATACGCAGCTCGGCCTGCTCCTGGGTCTGGGCTATGCGGTGTTCTTTGCGCTCATGGCGCTGCCGATCGCCAGGCTGGCGGAGCACAAGAGCCGGACGAAAATCATCGCCGTCGCCGTTGCGGTGTTCGGCGTGATGCTGGCCCTGTGCGGCAGTGCGCAGAACTTCTGGCAGTTTTTTCTGTACCGCATCGGCGTCGGCGCGGGCGACGCCGGGTTCAACCCGCCCGTCGCGTCGCTGGTCGGCGATCACTATCCGCTTCACCGGCGCGCATCGGCGATGGGCATCATCTGGCTCGGCGCCCCCCTCGGTGCGATATCGGGCGCGATCCTAGGCGGCTGGTTTGCCCAAAATCTGGGCTGGCGGATGTGGTTTGTAGCTTTGGGCGTGCCGGCAATCGCCCTGTCGCTGGTCGCCTTTCTGACACTGCGCGATCCGCCACGCGGCATGTCGGATCCGATGCCGGCAAACACCGGCGCGCCGCCCTCGATCCTTCAGGTGCTGAGGTTTCTTTGGTCGAAACGCTCTTACAGGCAGATATTGCTCGGCGCCGGGCTCGCCGCGATCTCGATGGGTTCGTTTGCTGCGTTCCTGCCGCGGTTCCTAGTGTCCACTTTCCACACCAGCCTTTCGCATACCGGCCTCTATCTGGGGCTGATGAGTGGAACCTCGATGGCAACCGGGATGATCCTGGGCGGGCTGGGGCTGGATGCGGTGGGCAAGCGCGAACGACGCTGGTATGTCTGGGGGCCCTCAATCGGGCTCGTCGTTGCCGGGCTGCTGTTCATTTTGGCGATCGAGCAGGGAACTGTCGCCGCCGCGATCGTGGTGCTGTTCTTTGCCCATATCGCGCTGTTCGTCTATTGGACGCCGACGTTGGCGATGGCGCAAAATATGGTCGGCGCGAACATGCGTGCATCGTCCGGGTTCATCATGTCGCTTGTTCTGAGCCTCATAGGGATGGGGTTGGGCCCAACGCTGATCGGTGTCCTTAGCGACCGTTTCGCGAATTTGACTTTTGTTGGCGGCGATTTCGGCGCGCTATGTCCGGGCGGTGCCCCGTTACCTGATGCGAATAGGTTGCTGGTTAGCGCCTGCGCGGATGCCTCGGCGCGGGGCGTCCGTTATGCCCTTATTGTGATGGCCGTGCCGCTCATCTGGGCCAGTTTTCATTATCTCCTTTCAAGCCGCACGCTCAATAAGGATCTGGACACGCATTACCGCTAACTCAAACGATTGCTGGTGGTCTTTTGATTTCAGGATTCGCAAAGCGTTTGGCGCGACGGGACGCGAATATTGGAATCGGACCACTAGTTTGCGCCGGCGTCTGACGGTGAACCATCTGCGCAATTGAAACGGCCGCAGGAAAGCCTTGTCACTTCTGCGCATGTAGCGCTATTGATGACAGCGATGTCGCAGAGAGTCGGATAATACAACAAGACTCGCAGCGACGCGGTGCAGGCAGGGGGATTGCCCGATGCGCAATTGGCCGTTCATCAGTGTGCTGGCGCTGGCGCTGACAATGCCCGGGTGCGCGAGTGTCCGCACGGCGCTGTCTCCGGCGCCAGCCAAGTCCGCGGCCACCGGCGCAAAGCCCGGCGCGGCGGCGCCGTGGATGGACACTGCGCTGTCGCCGGATGCGCGCGCGGAGCTGCTTGAAGCGCAGATGACGCTGGATGAGAAGATTTCTCTCGTTCACGGCGTGATGGCGACGCCGCTGACACCGGAACAGACGATTCCGGCCGGTGCGCTGCCTGGGGCTGGCTATGTCCCCGGCATTCCGCGCGTGGGCATTCCCGCGCTGAAGGAAACTGATGCCGGTCTGGGCGTAGCTTACGTCATGGGCCTGCGCCGCGACGGGGCCACGGCCTTGCCGTCAGGGCTGGCGACCGCTGCGAGCTGGGACCGGGCGGTGGCTTACGCCGGCGGGGCGATGATCGGCCAGGAAGCCTGGCGCAAAGGCTTCAACGTCATGCTCGCGGGCGGCGTCGATCTGGAGCGCGATCCGCGCGGTGGGCGCAATTTTGAATATCTCGGCGAGGATCCGCTGCTGGCCGGTACGCTGGCCGGCGAAGCGATCAGCGGCATCCAGGCGCAGCATGTCGTCTCCACCGTCAAGCATTTCGCACTCAACGATCAGGAAACCGGGCGGCAATATCTCAACGTGAAAATTGCACCTGCGGCGGCCCACGAAAGCGATCTGCTGGCGTTTGAACTGGCGATCGAAAGCGGCCATCCAGGCTCGGTGATGTGCAGCTACAACCGCGTGAACGGCCCCTATGCCTGCGGCAACAACTGGCTGCTGAACAAGGTGCTGAAGACCGAGTGGAAATATCCGGGCTGGGTGATGTCCGACTGGGGCGCGGTGCACGGCACGGACGCGGCGCTGGCCGGCCTCGATCAGGAATCGGGCGACCAGCTCGACCAGGAGGTCTATTTCGGTGCGCCGTTGCTGGCGGCGGCGAAGCGCGATCCGGTCTATGCCGCGCGGCTGGACAACATGGTCCACCGCGTCCTGTGCTCGATGTTTGCGGCCGGGCTCTTCGATCATCCGCCTGTGAAAACGGCAATCGATTTCGAGGCGGACGGCAAGGTGGCCCGGAAGGTGGCGGACGAAGGGATCGTGCTGCTTTCCAACCCGCGCAACCTGCTGCCGCTTTCGGCGACGGCCAGGCGCATCGCCGTCATCGGCGGGCATGCGGATATCGGCGTGATCTCGGGCGGCGGCTCCTCGCAGGTGGCGCCCAAGGGCGGACCTGTCGCCACCATTCCGCTGGGCGGCAACACGCCGCTGGAATCGTTCATGCACCAGGCCATGTACATGCCGTCCTCGCCTTTGGAGGCGATCCGTGCCCGGGCGCCGAATGCTGAAGTCGCCTACAACAACGGCGCCTATCCTGCGGCGGCCGCCGATCTGGCCCGCCGCAGCGATGTTGCGATTGTCTTCGCCACCAAATGGATGGGCGAGGGCAGCGATACGCCGGACCTGACGCTGCCCAACGGGCAGGATTCACTGATCAACGCGGTGGCGACGGCCAATCCCAACACCATCGTCGTACTGGAAACGGGCGGCCCGGTGCTGATGCCGTGGCTCAAAAATGCCGGCGCGGTGATCGAGGCGTGGTTTCCCGGGGCGCGCGGCGGCGAGGCGATTGCCAATGTGCTGTTCGGCGCGGTGAATCCGTCCGGCCATCTGCCGGTCACGTTTCCGGCCGCGCTGTCGCAGCTTCCTGACCCGGTCCTCAAGGGGCGCGATCTGCCGGAGGGAAGGCCGTTCGATGTCAGCTATCGCGAGGGTGCCGATGTCGGCTATCGCTGGTTCGCGCGCCGCAAGCTGAAGCCACTGTTTCCCTTCGGCTACGGGCTTTCCTATACCAGCTTTGCGTTTGGCGGCTTGCAGGTGGAAGGCGGCAAGACCGTGCGCGCGACGTTCACCGTCACCAACACCGGCCAGCGCGCGGGCAGCGCTGTGCCGCAGGTTTATCTCACCACGGGGCCGGCGGGCGAGGGCGAAAGGCTGCTCGGCTGGAGCCGCGTCGATCTGGCTCCGGGCGAGACGAAAACCGTGACGGTCAGCACCGATCCGCGCCTGTTGGCAAACTGGAACGCGGCCGCGCAGGATTGGCAGATTGCCGGCGGCCGTTACGCCGTTGCCGTCGGCACTTCGGCACAGACGCCAAAATTGACGTCGGAAGCGGATGTAGCGGCGCAGGCTCTCGAGCCCTGAAGGCGCCTGCCGACGGATACAGCGGCCGAAAGCATCGCAAGGGAGGAAGGTCATGCGGACCATCGCGAAAATAGTGGCGGCGCTGGCAGCCTCTATCCTCACGACAGGCTGCGCGACGCTGTTGCCGCCAACGGCTGCGCCGTCCGGCCCGCCAGTCACCGTTCGCGACGGCACGCTGGCCGGGGCAAGCGAAAACGGCGTCTTCGCGTTCAAGGGCATTCCCTATGCCGCGCCGCCGGTCGGCAATCTGCGCTGGATGCCGCCCCGGCCGGCGGCGGCATGGTCCGGTGTGCGCGAGGCCCGGGCTTACGGGCATGACTGCATGCAGGCGCCGTTCCCGCTCGATGCCGCGCCGCTGCGCACCGAACCGAGCGAGGATTGTCTTTATCTCAATGTCTGGCGGCCCGCGAACGGCGCAAAGAACCTGCCCGTAGTGGTGTGGATTTATGGCGGCGGTTTCGTGAACGGCGGCTCCTCGCCGGCGATCTATGATGGCACGCGTTTCGCGCAGAACGGCATCGTCTTCGTCAGCTTCAATTACCGCCTGGGCCGGTTCGGTTTTTTCGGCTTCCCGGCGCTGACCGCCGCAGATCCGAACGGCCTGCTCGGCAATTACGGCTATATGGACCAGATCGCCGCGCTCAAATGGGTGCGCGCCAACATTGCGGCCTTCGGCGGCGATCCGAACGCGGTGACGGTGTTCGGCGAGTCTGCGGGCGGCGCCTCCGTGCACATGCTGCTGACCTCGCCGCTGGCGCGCGGGCTGTTCGAGCGCGCAGTGGTGGAATCCGGCGGCGGCCGCGATGATCTGATGGGCACGCGCCGCCTCAGCGAGGATTTACCCGGCAATCCCTCGCTGCAAACCATCGGCGTGAACTTCGCCCGCAGCGTGGGGATCGATGGTACCGATGCCGTGGGGCTGGCCAAATTGCGCGCGCTGCCGGCGGACAAGATCGTCGACGGCCTGAACATGGGCACGATGTCGCCCAAATCGAGGCCGCAGACCTATGGCGGGCCGATTGAGGACGGCAAGCTTGTCACGCGGTCGCCGCAGCAGACCTATCAAGCAGGCGACGAAGCCAGTGTGCCGATCATGATCGGCGCCAACAGCGCCGATCTCGGCTTCTTCTTCCCGAAGACGAAGACGGAAGCCTTCGCCTCCTTCGGGACAGAAGCCGCCCAAGCGCGCCAGGCCTATGACCCGACCGGCGCCGCCCCCCTGCGTGCCGTCGCCTGGGAAATCGGCATGGACCAGATGATGGTGGAGCCGGCGTGCTTCACCGTGCGCGAATTTTCGGCGCAGGGCCTTCCGGCCTACGAATACCGCTTCTCCTATGTCGCGCCGGCCGAGGCGGCGGCGCTCGACAAGTCGGGCTTCGGCGCGATGATGGGCATCAAGGGCGCGCCCCATGCGAGCGAAATTCCCTTCGTCTTCGACACGGTGAAAGCCGCCTACGGCGAGGACACCACGCCCGCAGACGAAGCGATGGCGGCGAAGATGCATGCCTATTGGGTGAATTTCGCCAGGACCGGCAATCCCAACGGCGGCGCCCTGCCGCTCTGGCCAGCCTACGACCGCAAAGCGGACACGCTCATGGATTTCACGCAAGACGGCGGCCCTGTTGCGGAGAAAGATCCGTGGCGGACACGCCTCGACGTGACGGCTGCGAAGGCAAACAAGGCCGAGGCCGCAGCAGCCCGGAAGGGCAAGTCTTCATAGATCGATATGAAGGCGCGGCGGCGCCACGGCGGCCGGCCTCAAGATCAATCGCGGCATCGAAGTCTAAGGCGACACGCGCAGCAGCGATTCCGATATCTTCGCGGCCGGCGAGTGTGTGGAGCATCGCGGCCAGATATTCGGGCTGATGGCGCCGTTCTGAGATCAGGCCAATGTCTGTGCTGCCCAACCTGCCGGCGCTCTGGTGGCGGCTTCCCGGGAAAGCATTGATGCCCATGCCGATCCGGATCGCCGCATAGGAGTCTGCAGCTGGAGCGATCGTCTGCGTAATAAAAGCTCGCTGTCGATGTCTTGGCCCGCACGACCGAGCGCGCTATTCTCTCAACACGATGTTGCCGTTCATTTCTGGGAGGCGGCAGAATAGCCCACGCGAGATCATGATGGATACTATTCATCTCGGCAAGGTGAGGGAATTTCGGTTCCTCATCCGGTACCATGATATTCTACGCCCGTGATTTCGGTCAAAATAGCGGCCGAGATAGGGAAATTGGCCGCCCAAATTGACACGCGCTGCCGGTATACGTGGCTCTGGCTACGAGCTGTGCAGCGTGTGTGGGGTTGGAACCAGTACCGCACGCCGTCTATCTGCATAATCTTTGATCACGACGAAGAGGCCGGCTTCGTATGCCGCGTCAGTCCGCCTTGACAAATTATACCGTGACTTTCGTTTCATATCGGCAGATGCGCCACGAGACGTTTTTGATCCCGATCAGCGCACCCTTGCAGGCGTAAGCGCACAAAGTAATTTATGAAGAATACTGTCATGCCGACCTTTATCATGCTCACGCGTCTCAGCCCCGAAGCCGTCCGCACGCCGCGGAAACTGGAACAACTCGAACGGGATGTCATGGAACACATCCGAAAGGAGTGCGTTGGCGTCGAGTGGAGCAGCAGCTTTGCAACACTGGGGCCCTACGACTATCGTGACGTCCTCCAGGCTCCCGACATCGAAGCCGCCGCCCGCGTCTCCGCCGTCATACGCACCTTCGGCCATGCGCACACCGAGGTCTGGGCGGCCACGGAATGGGATCGCTTCAAGGAACCGGTGCGCGATCTCTCATAGCGCGAAGCGCAGTATCAGGTTCCGATGACCGCGAAACGCGTGTTTTAGAAGGTGGGCAGATCATCGCTGGCGCATCGTTGCTATCGCCGGTAGCGGCCCTGCGCGCTCCGCCGGAAGAACTTTAGATGGACGGAGAAACGATGATGACTCGTCACCAAGCCAATGCCGGAATTTCCGCCACCGTGCCTGTCGGAGTCGAACAGGTGCCCATCAAATTGCCGGCGCCACGGCAGGAGGGGGCATGCCCCTGATGTCCGCGCTGAAATTACGCCGCTCGACGCGCGAATATGCAGACCGGCCCTTGTCGCAGCAGACGCTGTCGGATTTTCTCTGGGCTGCCTTCGGCGTCAACCGGGCTGGCGGCAAGCGTACTGCGCCGTATTGGCGGCACATCATGGTGATCGACGTTTATGCCGCTTTGGCAGACGGCGTTTGGCTTTACGATCTGGCGTCGCATGCGTTGCTGCCGCACCTGGCCGCTGACATTCGCGCCGACACGGGGCTGCAGGACTTCGTCGGAATCGCGCCGCTGGACCTGGTCTATGTCGCACACGGCGAACGCATGACAGATACCCCGCCGGCTGACCGCCGCCTTTACGCTTCTGTTGATACTGGCTTTATCGGCCAGAATGTCTATCTCTACTGTGCAGCAGAAAGTTTTGCCACGGTGCTTCGCGGCGCGGTCGATTATCCAAGGCTCGGCAAGCGCATGATGCTGCCGGAGCAGCAATTCGTCACTTTTGCCCAGCCGGTTGGATGACGGATGTAATAGGTGCATATGACACAGGTCATTGTCATCGGAAAGGCGCTGATCCTGCTGGTGATCGCGAACAGCATTCCGGTGGTGCTTAATAATATCTTCGGCAGCCGGTTCGCGCACGCCATTGATTGCGGGTACCGCTTTGTTGACGGGAGGCCGTTGTTCGGTCACTCAAAGACGTTGCGCGGCCTAGCAGGCTCAATGCTGGCGACCGCGCTCTGCGCACCGCTTCTTGGCATCCCGTGGTCCGTCGGGGCGTTGTTTGCGCTCTCGGCGATGGCGGGCGACCTGTTCAGCAGTTTCCTCAAGCGGCGCTTCGGGAAGGCACCAAGCAGTCGGGCGATCGGCCTGGATCAGATTCCAGAGGCCCTGTTGCCTTTGCTGGTCTGCCGCGCGTGGCTCGATCTGTCGTGGGTCGGCATTACGGTCTGTGTGATTATCTTCATGGTTCTGGAGCTTTCGTTTGCGCCGCTTTTCTACTTGCTGCGCCTGAAAAACCGACCCTACTGAGCCGGTCTGGGGGCGTGCAGGCGATGAAGCGTGATCTCAGGCGGGCAATTCAAGCGCACCGGAACGATGCTGGTTCCGACGCCAACGGACGTGTAGCCGAGCATGTCGCGATACCGCCAGGCGCCAGCACCGAGCGCGCGCGGCAGAACGGAATCGAGCATGATGGGGATAGAACCCGGAAGGCAAATCTGTCCACCATGTGTGTGGCCGCCGAGCAGAAGGTCGAACCCGGCATGGGCCGCCTGCCGATAGATTTCGGGCGTGTGCGACAGTAGTACGGAGATGCCGTCATGCGGCACGCCTGTCAGCGCTTTTTCAATGTTGTCGACTCGGAAAAAATGGGCGTCGTCGATGCCTACGAGATGGATGGAATCTCCGCCGCGGGAAATCGTAACAGCCTCGTTGAGGAGCATCCTGATGCCCATCTCTTCCATCGCGGGGACCATCCGGATCGAATCGTGATTACCGAGCACGCCGTAGGCCGGCGTCCTGATCAGGGCGCGGATGCGGGCCAGTCCGTCGAGCACGGGGGCGACCGGCCCGAAGGTACGCCCTCTGAAATCGCCCGTCAGGACGCAGAGGTCGTACTCCAGCTGCGGGAGAATCTGCATGAGTCGTTCCATTGCGCCGCCGCTGATGTCGACGTGCAGATCGCTCAGCTGCAGGATCACGAATCCTGAAAAGACGGCAGGTAGTTCCGCCAATTCTACAGCATTGTGGCGGATCTGGATGGCTCTTGCATTCCGCTCTCCGCGTGCATAGAGGCCGGTCAGTTTGAGCGCCGCGCGGATGAGCGAATGAAGGGAATACCAGTTCTCGATGTGGAAGAAGTTGAGTCCTTGGCCAAATATCTGGGCCTCGTGGTCGTGCTCGATCCCCAGCCGCTGCCGCGCATGCACGCGACCCAGGCGCTGCGTTAGCTGGGCGATAGTTGCAGCATCTGCCGGGTCGCCGACGTCGACCAAATCGCCGCTCATTCGGGCCGCCAACCGGCGCGAGTCCGACAAGATTTCGCGACGCCGTCCCTTTTTTTATGCGCCGGGGTGCTATTTCGAGGGCAAAAGGTAAAGTTCATCGCTGATGCAGTGCCTTCGAGAGGCCGGAGGACGGCGTCTTGAACATGGTGAGATCCCAACTGCCGCGTGCTTCGTCGAGGCGGAGGATGTAGAGCCTGTTGTCGGCGGTCCTGACCTTGAAATAGCGGTAGCCCTCACCGTGCCACTGGTCCAGGTTCTCCGCGACTTCATGCGTGTGTTCGCCAAGGCGAAACCGCAGGATTCTCTCGGCTCCGGCCTCTCCGGAAGAGATTTCGACCTGCAAGTTCACCATGGTCGTTCACCGCCGTGCGCGCCGCTCGCCCCGAGCGTCGGCCCGAACTTGAGTGGTGTCAATTCGCACTTCCAAAACAGGCTAAAATAACGCGGCCGGCAAGGGCTGAATACGCCGCGCGCTTCTGGAGGTTTGGATGAAACAGCGGGTTCCAGCCCAGGACGCGACCGAGGCCATTCGCCAGGACTTCTCGTCAAGAGGCGCGGCATGGCTCGGGATTCGATTTTTACGGCTTTCGAGTACGCGAAGATGCGGCTGAGGGTACGGTGGCAACCCAGTTAAGACCAGTGACCGGTGGTCCGGTTCCGTAGCCCTTGACTGGTTCTGTTTTGATCCGCCTCGCTGGAGGATTGCCGAACCGCTTATTGTTGTGGCCCATCGGAGATGGACTGCAGGGCCTTCAGATTGCGAATTTTCACGCGCCGATGGTCCAAAATATCAATCAGGCCTTCGCGCTGAAATATGGACAGTTCCCGGCACACCGTCTCGAGCGCGAGTCCTGTATAGTCTGCAATATCGAGGCGGCCCACACGCAATTCGAGAACACCACATTGCCTGATGTTGAAGCGTCGCGCCATTGTGGCCAGGAAAGCCGCCACGCGCTCCTTGGCGGAGTCCTGTCCGAGTAGCAAAACATGGTTGCGTGCGGCGGCGAGACTGCGATGGAGCGTTATTACCAGGTGGCGGCGGACGTCCAGTTCCTGTTCGCTCAACTGCTCGATTGCTTGGCGGGGATAGCGTTCCAGAGTGGTTCTGCCGATGGCTTCACCAATGAGCGTATGTTGAGCACCATATTCGAAACCAAAGATGTCACCTGGAATTTGTAGCTCAATAATCTGGCGCCGGCCGTTGCAGCGCATCCTGTAGAGCCGTACCCATCCTGCGAGGACACGAT
The DNA here is from genome assembly GCA_018971835.1 of Alphaproteobacteria bacterium. GTDB lineage: Bacteria > Pseudomonadota > Alphaproteobacteria > Micropepsales > Micropepsaceae > Rhizomicrobium. Next base: position 2,803 of record JAGWZW010000011.1, on the reverse strand, counting down.
AATAGTATCGCGCCTCGTCCCCTTCGTTAAAGATCATCTGGTTGTTGTCGAGAAGAATGGGGGCGCCAGCGGGTGACGTTGAGCCAATATTGGCAGCCCCTACACGCATATCTCGCGCACCACGTGTGCCGCAATTCGGAGGACTTGGGGGCGCGCTATTCGAGAATCTTCGCTCGAGGTGATCCCGATTCAACGGCATGCTTCTTGAACGTTCTCGAGTGGTGCATGTTCATCATGCGAGTAGATTTCGCTGCGCCAATTATTCATGATTTCCTCCGGCCGCTTTCAAGAAAACGCAGGCGGGGCCTCTCAATTTGGCTAACTCCTGATAACTCGCAATTCACGTTACCTGTATTCATTCTTGAGGTATGTACAGAATTTTACAAATTGCCGTGATTCAGGCGCGCAGGAATGTGTTATTCTGAAAGATGCAAATATTTGATGATTACTGGACCGTCATTGCGCTCCAGCGGCCTGTTATTGGTATCCGTTATACGGAATCAGAGCGCTAAGTATTTGCGATATCAAAGGTATCATTAAAAAATTGGCGGTTCAATATTTGAACTACAATTCACATCAGAGCGTGAGGCACTGGTTGAGCGTTTCGTATTGTGGGGGCAGAGCTGGAGATGGACGTTCAGCATCGTTTTCCCGTGATCGGCATCGGAGTAAAGGGGGGCGGACCTCCGGCCTTGGAAGGTTTTCTCTGTCATCTTCCGGCAATAGCGGATACCGCCTTTATCATAGCAACTCGCCTTCCGGCTGGCCGGGAGGGTATCGTGGCCGAGATTTTCAAGCGCTATACGACGATGCCGGTCGTGTTGGCGAACCACGACGCCGTCCTGAAGCCAGGTCACGTTTATGTCGGTCCGCCCGGCTACGCACTGACGGTCAAGAACGGCCGACTGCGTCTCGAACCGAATGATTCTGATCGTCACCGGTTTCCAATCGACCATTTCCTTATCTCATTGGCGAAGGAATGTGGCGAAGCGGCGATTGGCATTGTGTTGCCGAACGGCGGTGGCGATGGTGAGCTGGGCTTGGCTGCGATAAAGGACCATGGCGGTCTGCCTTTGGCGCAGGAACTTGATGATCTGTGCTCGACCCGGGACGCCCTTGCGGACTCGGCGACCGCTGCCGGTGCAGCCAGTCGGGCCCTTTCGCTTGAGGACATGGGCGCTCGCGTCGCCGAATTCGCAACAAATGTGGCGGCACTGCAAACCGTAGGCGATGTAGATCGCACCGAAGCCGTCACGACGACCGCCCCACTAGAGGAAATCTCCGCTATCTTGTCCGCCCATGCGGCCTACGACCTCCGCGGATATAAGCCGCACGCGGTCTTGCGACACGTGCAGCATCGGATGCAGGCCATTCAGATCGAGACGCTGGACGCTTATGTAGGCTATTTGCGCAGGGATGAAGATGAAGCTTCTCTCCTGTTCCGCGATCTTTTGGGCAGCGTTACAAGCTTCTTCCGTGATCCTGCCTCCTTCGAGGCGTTGGAGAAGCAGGTCATACCATGGATGTGCGCGGACAAGAGGCCGGACACACAACTGCGGATCTGGGTGCCCGCCTGTGCGACCGGGCAGGAGGCCTACTCCATCGCAATTCTCTTGCGTGAGTATCTGGACGAACTCGAGGTCGTTCCGGGGGTACAGATTTTCGCAACCGATATCGATGAAGAGGCAATTGAGATCGCCCGTATCGGACGCTACCAGGCAGAAATGTTGCCAAACGTATCGCAGGCGCGGCTAAACCGGTTTTTCACAAGAGATGACGCCGGCCATTCCGTCACTAAGGATATACGCGATATCTGTGTCTTTTCCAGCGTATTGCAGGATCTACCATTCTCACAGATCGACCTGATCTCCTGTCGCAATCTATTCATGTATCTTGATGCGGAGTCGCAGGCGCGCGCCCTGCTACTCTTCCATTCAGCGCTGAAACCGGGCGGCATTCTGCTCATGGAAAACTCCGAGAGCGTCGCTCGAAAGTCAGACCTCTTTACCGTGCTCGACGAGAAGAACTGCATCTATCAGCGGCGCGACAACAGCGTCGGGTCGCGGCTCATTGATCAGGGCGCGCCCGTGACCGAGGGATATTCCGGCGTCCCGGGACGGAGGTCGGAATCAGGGGTAATGCTAACGAATCTGCGGAGGGCGGTTGAAACGCGGGTAATGGACGGTTTTTCGCCGCCCCACGTTGTTGTCAATAGAGATGGTGACGTCCTCTATTATTCGGCACGCACGGGAAATTATCTAGAGGCGGCGCCGGGGCTTCCAAACCGGCAATTGGGCGAAGTCGCGCGCAAGAGGTTGCGTCTTGAGCTACGTGCTGCTCTGCGAGGGGCGCTGGAGAGTGGCGGAACTGTAACACGCGAGGGCATTGTCATTGACATTGGGGACCAGAGTCAGACGGTCCACCTTGTTGTCGAGCCGTTCGGTGATAGCGCGAGTGATCCGTTGCTGCTCGTTCTATTTTGCGACATCGCTGGCTCAGTTGCTGGAAATACGGCACGGTGTCAATCGCACGATGTCGAAATGACTGTCGATCAGCTGGCGTCTGAACTGCGCGAAACCCGAGAGCACCTACATTTGGTAGTTGAACAATATGAGATTGCAATTCGCGAGTTGAAATCGTCAAATGACGAGTTTGGAACGATCAACAGTGAACTGCAATCTGTCAATATGCAAATGGAAGCCGCGCGCGGCGAATTGCAGTTCGTTCAAGAGGAGCTTAACGCCGCTATTTCTAAACTGAGCGATAAGGTCGATGAATTGGATAAGGCCAATTCTGATCTCCG
>JAGWZW010000081.1 GCA_018971835.1 Alphaproteobacteria bacterium | reverse complement strand
AAGCAGTGGGTGATCCACCAGAACTGGGTTCCGGCGGATATTGCTGCCACCAACCGCCTGCTCGGCCGCCACGGCGGAGCGCTCTACCAGGACTACGATGCCTTCAACGCCACCGGCATCGTGAACTATTCCACTCAGAACGTCGATTTCAACTGGGTTTCCGGTTACCAGCATTTCGTCAATTACTTCCTGGGCGATTACGATTTCACGTCCAACCCGGATGGCGTTTTCGGTTCCGAGCGGTCGGGCTACCGCGCCTTTTCGACTGAATTCCGCGCGCAGACCTCGTTCGACGGGCCGCTCAACGTCATGACCGGGCTCTACTACCAGACCACGACGCTCGACTTCGATCAGGAGATCATCTTCCCGGGCGCGTTGGAGAATTCCGCGGTCACCAATGCGCAGTACAAATACCTGACGGTGGCAAAGCTCTCGCGCACCAGCGGCAATACCTTTGCAGCGTTCGGTCAACTGATCTGGAACATCCTGCCTGATTTGCAGTTCACCGGTGGCGCGCGCTATACGCATGAAACCAAGGACTCTTTCTTCCGGCAGCCCTACGTCGTGGCGCCGTATCAGGCCGTGTTCGTGCAATACAACCCCGCTAATCCCACGACCCAGCTGGGCGCAAACCAGACCTGGGACAACATCTCGCCGGAAGCGACGCTGACCTGGCATCCCACGAGCAACCTCACGACCTATGTGGCCTACAAGCAGGGTTACAAGTCTGGCGGCTTCTCCGGCAGCGCGCTCCATAGCGCGGGAACAACCAGCGCCGACCTCGCCTTCGATCCGGAACAGGCTGCGGGCTGGGAAGCCGGCGTAAAATCGACCTGGCTCGACAATACGCTGCGCGTTGATGCCACGTTGTTCAATTATCGCTACTCCAACCTGCAGATCGACTGGTTCGACGCCGTTCACGTCAACTTCATCACCTTCAACGCCGGCGCGGCGATCACGCGCGGCGCCGAACTGAATGCCGATTGGGCCCCGGCCGAGGTCCAGGGCTTCACCTTGCACGGCAGCCTGTCTTACGTTGATGCGTTCTATTCCAACTTTCCGGATGCGCCGTGCAATGGCGGCCAGTCCACCGCGCAGGGCTGCAATGTCTATCGCTACCGCAACCCGGCCAATCCGGCTGTCTTCACCTACCGGCCCTGCAATATCGGAGCGGAGGTCTGCAACGCCCAGAACCTGACGGGGGCGCCGACGGCCAATGCGCCCAAATGGACCTTCTCCATCAATCCGCAATATTCGATGCCGATCGACACGCGCTTCGTTCTGTCGCTATCCGGCATCCTGCGTTACACCAGCCGGTATGAAACCAGCCAGTTCAACGATCCCTACTACTTCCAGCCCGGCTACTGGGGTGTGGACGGTAACATCACCCTGGCCGACCAGAGCGGCATCTGGGACGTGTCGCTCATCGGCAAAAACCTCACCAACCAGTTCGTGATCTACAACACGATCGACGCCTCCGGCTCCGGCTCCGGCACCGGTACGCCGACCGCGAAGCTGGCCGACGGTTACTCGAATGTCGGCCTGCCGCGCACGATCATGCTGCAGGCGACGCTGCATAGCTGGTGAGATATCGCCATTCCGGGGCTGCGCCCTCTGCGATCCGCGCGGAGGGCGCAGCGCTTTCAAGATGGGAGACACGCGGCGCCGGCCTGCTTCCGCCGCGATTTGAAAACAGGAGCCCGCTATGAGCATTCGCGATATTGTGGTGGTGGGCGCTGCGCGCGCGGCCATCGGCACTTTTGGCGGTTCGCTGAAGGACATCCCTCTAACCCGGCTCGGCACGGTGGCGGTGAAGGCGGCGCTTGACCGCTCCGGCGTCGCGCCGGCACGGGTCGGCCAGGTCATCATGGGGAACGTGATCCCTACCGAGCCGCGCGATGCCTATCTCAGCCGAATTGCGGCCATCGATGCAGGCATTCCCCAGGAAACTCCGGCCTTCAACGTCAATCGCCTGTGCGGCTCGGCGCTGCAGGCGATCGTCTCGGCGGCGCAATCCATCGCCCTGGGCGATTGCGACGTCGCCATCAGCGGCGGTGCGGAATCCATGAGCCGCGGCGCCTATCTGGTTCCAGCCTTGCGCTGGGGCGCGCGCATGGGCGATCACCAGCTCATCGATTACATGGACGGCATCCTGCACGATCCCTGGCATCAGGTGCATATGGGCATCACGGCGGAAAACGTGGCCGAACGCTACGGTATAAGTCGCGCCATGCAAGATGAACTTGCCTATGCAAGTCAGCAGCGCGCGGCACACGCGATTGCAGCGGGGTATTTTAAGGATCAGATTGTTTCTGTTGAAATAAAATCGCGCAAAGGAATCGCGCAGTTTGACGCGGATGAGCATGTGCGCGCCGACGTGACCCTCCAAAGTCTGGCGCAAATGAAGCCAGTCTTCAAAAAAGATGGCGGCACCGTTACAGCAGGAAATGCCTCCGGCCTCAACGACGGCGCGGCGGCCCTGGTGCTCGCCGAAGCGGAACGCGCCAAGGCTCTCGGCGTTGTGCCATTGGCACGGCTGGTAGGTTATGCGCAAGCTGGAGTCGATCCTCTCTTTATGGGAATAGGGCCTATACCGGCAACGCGAGCGGTCCTGAAGCGCACAGGCCTGTCGATCGATGATCTGGATGTGATCGAAGCCAATGAAGCCTTTGCCGCCCAGGCCTGCGCAGTGACGCGTGAACTCGGCCTCGATCCTGCCAAGGTCAATCCAAATGGGTCAGGAATTTCATTAGGACATCCGGTCGGCGCGACTGGCGCCATCATCGCCGTTAAGGCTATTTACGAGTTGCATCGGACGAAAGGGCGGTACGCGCTTGTGACCATGTGCATCGGAGGCGGCCAGGGAATTGCCGCAATCTTTGAGCGTCTATGACCATCGGCTAAGCCATGGGAACGCGCTTAGCTACGATTTATCGCTTACACTGAGTCAGTGCACACCCCTTCGCTGGTACTCTGGTCCGCAAGGGCCAATAGGGCGTGAAGAAACGCGATCTGTTGGCGTAAGGGTCCATCGACATTATCTCGCAGAGTTGAGGACGATTTAGATGGATTTCGCATTCAGCGAGGAGCAGACGCTGCTCCAGAACTCGGTCTCGAAGTTCCTGGCCGACCATTATGACTTCGAGGCCTTCAAGAAAATCTCCCGTTCCGAAGCCGGCTGGAGCCGCGAGGTCTGGGCCCAGTTGGCCGAGCTTGGGCTGATGGCCGCGCCCCTGCCGGAGGAATATGGCGGGCTCGGCGGCGGGCCGGTCGAGACTATGATCGTGATGGAAGAATTTGGCCGGGCGCTGGTGGTGGAACCCTTCGCCTCGACCGTGGTGGTCGGCGGCGGTTTCATTCAGAACGGTGGCAGCGAAGCGATGAAGCAGGAATGGCTGGGCAAGATCGCCGGCGGCGAGGCGGTGATCGCTTTCGCCTTCGCCGAGCCCAAGGGCCGCTACAATTTCGCCGACCTCGCCACCACGGCGAAGAAGAACGGCGGTGGCTACGTACTGAACGGCATGAAGGCCGTGGTGCTGGGCGGACCGATGGCCGACACGCTGATCGTCACCGCGCGCACCGCCGGGGGCCAACGCGAGGAGAAGGGCGTTAGCGTTTTCCTGGTGGACAAGAATGCCAAGGGCGTTTCGGCCCGCGATTATCCCACCATCGACGGCCTGCGCGCCTCGGAGATCAGCTTCGAGAATGTCGAAATCCCCGCCGGAAACCTGATCGGCATGGCGGATGACGGCCTTGCCCTGATCGAGCGCGTCACCGACGCAGCCATCGCCGCCCATGCCTCCGAAGCGGTGGGAGCGATGAAGGTGCTGCTCGCTGCCACGGTCGAATACACCAAGACGCGCAAGCAGTTCGGCGTGCCGATCGGAAAGTTCCAGGTGCTGCAGCATCGCATGGTGGACATGTTCATGAACGCCGAGCAGTCCGCGTCCGTCGCGCTGATGGCGACGCTGAAGCTGGGCGAAGCCGATGTCGAGCGCAAGAAGGCCGCCTCCGCCGCCAAGGTGCAGATCGGCAAGGCCGGGCGCTTCGTCGGCCAGCAGGCGGTACAGCTGCACGGCGGCATGGGCATGACCGACGAGCTGAATGTCGGCCATTACTTCAAGCGGCTGACCATGCTCGACACGCTCTACGGCAATGTCGATCACCACCTGAAGCGGTATGCGGCGCTGAGCTGAGCTTCAGCCTGCCTTGCGCGCTTGCGGCTGGGCCTGCACGCGCTCGGCGGGCAGGCGCACGGTCACGCGCGTGCCGCTTTCGCCGTCGCTTTCCAGCGCGACGCAGCCGTCATGCGCCTCGGCGAAACCTTTGACAATGGCCAGGCCCAGCCCGGTGCCCTGCCCGGCGGTGGCGACGTCGTGGCGGCCCGTGCCGAAGCGCTCGAACACCTGGCGTTGATCCTCAGGGCGGATGCCGATGCCGGTATCCTCGACCGCGATGGCAAGCTGACCGTCGCGCTCCAGCTCCGCCGAGACGGTGACGCGGCCGCCGGGCGGGGTGAACTTCACCGCGTTCGAGAGCAGGTTGACGAGGATCTGCCGGATGGCACGGGCATCGGCCGTGATCTGCGGCAGGCGCGGCGCGATGGTGAGGGTCAGCGACAATTCTGCTGTCGCGGCACGCTCTTCGTGCTCTGCCGCGACCTCCCTCAGCATCCGCGCCACGGAGAATGTGCTTTCGTCGAGCGTCAGTTTGCCGCCTTCGATGCGGGCGAGGGCCATCATGTCGGTAATGAGCGCCAGAAGATGCTGGCCGGATTCGTGGATGATTGCGCCGTACTCGGCATATCTGTCAGTCATGTCGCCGAAGGCGCGCACCTTGATGAGTTCAGAGAAGCCCAGGATCGCGTTCATCGGCGTCCTGAGTTCGTGATTCATGTTGGAGAGGAATTCCGATTTGGCGCGCCCGGCGCGGACGGCACGGGCGCGGTCGCGGTCAGATGCGGCCTTGGCGCGGGTCAGATTGCGCATGATCGACTGGCGTTCCTGCTCCAGTTCGTGCGCGCGACGGGCGATGCCGTAGACGACGCGCGTATGGCCCACCATCAGCATCCAGAACAGAACACCCAGGCCGGCCAGCGCCAGGTCCAGCGGATCGCCGGCCAGCGCCGGGCGCAACACCAGCGCCACGCCGTGGGTCAGCAGCGTGGCGACGGCGCTGGCGGGATGGGACGACAGGATCGAGGCCGAACCGGCCAGCGAACAGGCCAGCACCAGGATCAGGAACATGTGGTTGATCGGGTCGTCCGGCGTCCACAGAACCACGCCCATTGCGCACCAGCTTGCCAGGAAGAGGGTGGTCAGCGCCGTGCGGACTGTCGCTGCACGCCGTACGCCTTGCGGCCCGCGGTTCATCAGCGGTTCGAGCCGGTACCTGGCAACGGTGGTGGCGAAGCACGTCAGGGCGACGGTCCCGGCCCAGAGGATCAGCACTGGCAACGGTGCTGCCTTGCGGCAGGCATAGGCGACCAGCACGGCGGCCAGCGGAAGCACGATGTCTGTCAGCGGCGAGGTTCCGCGCGTCAGGCCGATCTGGTCACGTACGGCTGCGGCCTCGGCTTCGTTCTGCGGAGCGATGGAGGCGCGGATGCTGGTCAAAGCGCCGGCAATTGCCGCCGGGAGCTGCAGGATCTGCTTGCTGAAAGGTCTATAGTCTCGCGACACGGCCGGCCTACAATTGCCACGGGTTGCAGGTAGAATGCGGCACATGAGTTAACGGGAGTTTGCCAAGCCGTCATCGTGTGTATTGGTTATCGCGTATTAAGGTTTTGAGGAGGCGCGATGTCTGCATTGCTGTTCGACAAATCAGGGCCCGTCGTCACGCTGACGATCAATCGGCCCGAGGCGCGCAATCCGCTGGGCGAGGAGGGCGATGGCGAACTCTTCGCCGAAGCCGCCCGCCGGATCAACGAGGACCGCGAGGTACGCTGCGTCATCCTCACCGGCGCGGGCAAGGCGTTCTCCGCGGGCGGCAATCTCAAGGCCATGCGGGCGCGGAGCGGCGGTTTTGCCGGCGGCGGCGTCGCCATCCGCGAACGCTACCGGGGCGGCATTCATCGCATGGTGCGCGCGGTCTGGGGCATCGAGGTGCCGGTGATCGCCGCGGTGAACGGCCCGGCCATCGGCCTGGGCAACGACATGGCCTGCCTGGCCGACCTGCGCCTCGCCGCCGGGAGCGCGATCTTCGGCGCCACCTTCCTCAAGATCGGCCTCATCCCCGGCGACGGCGGCGCCTGGATCCTGCCGCGCACCATCGGCATGGCGCGCGCCGCCGAACTGTTCTTCACCGGCGACACCATCGATGCGGCCACCGCGCTGTCCTGGGGGCTGGTGTCGAAGGTGGTGCCGGATGCGGCGCTGATGGACGAGGCGCGGGCGCTCGCCGCGCGCGTCTGCCGCCAGCCGCCGGACGTGCTGCGCATGACCAAGAAGCTGATGCGCGAAGGGCAGGGCGTGAGCTTCGACACCATCATGGAGATGTCGGCGGCGATGCAGTCCCTGGCGCATCTGACCGCCGATCATGCGGAAGCCGTGAACGCTTTTTTCGAAAAGCGGCCGGGCATTTATCGCGGAGAATAAGTCAGGATGCCGCGGCGATCATGTTGCGTGCGAGACTGCGCGCGGGCGGCATGGTAATGGTTACGCAGGTGCCCACGCCCACGCGGCTTTCGAGCGTGATCGTCCCGCCGTGGGCGTGCGCCAATCCCTTGACGATCGCCAGTCCGAGGCCGGTGCCTTTTCCGGCTGTGGCGACATCGTGGCGGCCTTGGCCGAAATTCTCGAAGACGCGATCCTGATCCTCGTCGGCGATGCCGGCGCCGGTATCGCTGACGCCAAACCGGATCGCGCCGTCGTCTTCATCGGCGAAGATTCGCACAGTGCCGCCCGGCGGCGTGAATTTCAGCGCATTGGACAGCAGGTTGAGGAGGATCTGCTTGATCGCCCGCTGGTCGGCGTACAGCAAGGGAAGATCCGACGGGACGCTGCGCGCCAGACGGATGCCGCCGGCAATTGCGGCGGCACTCAGTTGCTGCAGGTTTTCGTCGATGATGTCTTCGAGGTCCAGCGGTTCTTCACGCAGGTCGAAGCGTCCGGCTTCGATCTTGGCAAGATCAAGGATGTCATTGATAAGGGCCAGCAGATGCTGCCCGGAGCCGTGGATCAGGCGCGCATATTCAATGGCCCTCTCCGGTTTCGTGGCCAACATGCCGCCTTGGATCATTTCGGAGAAGCCGAGAATGGCGTTGAGCGGCGTGCGCAGCTCGTGGCTCATATTGGCGAGAAATTCGGATTTGGCGCGGTTTGCCGCCTCGGCGCGCATGCGCGCCGCGTCGGATTCGACTTTTGAGCGGGCAAGAGCGTCAATCAGCTCGTTCTTGTCGTCGCGCAGCAGCAGCATGTCGCGCGTCGTCTTGCGGATGCTGCGGGCCACAAAAGCCATATAGGTGACGTAGAACATCGCCATCACCGCGACGCCGTCATTGAGTTCGCCTTCGCGCAGCGGCAGCAATACCATCGCCGTGCCATAGGTCACGAAACTGACGATACCGAGCGGAAGGCTGACGCTGCTGACCGCTGCACTGGCCGCGATCGTGCAGCCGAGAATCAGCAAGATCAACGCATTGTCGAGGATATTGTGATCCACCCAGAGGAAGACGCCCATCGACGCCCACGACAGGGCAAATACCAGGAAGGCTGGGGTACAAAGCAGAAGCCATTTGCGGATTTGCGCGGCCGGCGGATCTGCTCTGAAGAACAGGGTGGCCACGCCAGCCTGCACCACGGTTCCCGTCACCGCTATTGAAAACCACATCACGAGTTGGGCCCGCGGCACCCAGCGCGCGAAGATCGCGCAGATGATCGCCACCAGCAGCGGAATGACCACGATGTTGGTTCTGATGTTGCGTAGCGTAAGCCGGAGCTGTTCCATCGACAGCCGGTCTTCGGGACTTGCCTGGTCACGGCTTGCAAACGCGGCGCGAGATAACACCACGGAACATTCACCCTTTCTCTGGTGCATCGTCTGACAGTCCAGTCTAGGGCGCGAGCCTTAACGGCTGCTTGAAAATCGAAGTTACTATCGGGTTAGCGTTCGCGCTGGGCATTGCGGCCGGTCCAGGGGGCGGGCTAACCTCGGGCAAACGGCATCGTTAACAAGGAGTAAACCATATGGCTATCGGTGCGATCGCGACGCTCAAGGTGCGGGAGGGCAAAGAGGCCGAGTTCGAGGCGGCGTTCGGCGAGTTGATGGCGGCCGTGCGCGCGGGCGAACCGGGCAACCGGCTCTATCAGCTTTGCCGGTCGCGGAGCGAAGCGGGAACCTACGTGGTGATGGAAATCTACGAATCCGACGAAGCGGCGAAGGTTCACGTCGCGAGCGCGCACTTCAAGGCCTTCGGACCGAAGTTGGGGCCGTTCGTTGCGGGGCCTCCCGACGTCAAGTTTTTTGATCTGGTCTGAACTCAAGCCGCCGGCCTGAGCAGGCGGCAGGCCGGGAACTCGGCGGCGATGGTGGTGCCCTTGCCGGGCGCGCTCTCGATGGTGAGATCGCCGCCGTGCAGACGCATCAGCGAGCGCGCGATGGGCAGGCCGAGGCCGGTGCCCTCGTGCTTGCGCGCGACCTGCGAGTCGACCTGGCCAAACGGGGTCAATGCAACGGCAATGTCTGCAGCGCTCATGCCGATGCCGGTGTCGCTGACGGCGATGCGCAACGTGCCGCGCGCCGTGATGCCGGCCTGCGCGCGCACCGTGCCGCCTTCGGGCGTGAACTTGACGGCATTGCTGAGCAGGTTAAGCAGAATTTGCTTGAGGGCGCGGGCGTCGGCGCGCAGCGGCGGCAGGCCCGGCGGCAGTTCTGCGGCCAGCCTGACCTGCGCGGTTTCGGCCCGGCCGCGCAGCAACGTCAGGCACTGCTCGACGACGGCGTAGATCGAGATCTCGCGCTCGTGCAGGTCAAGCTTGCCCGCTTCCAGTTTGGCGAGGTCGAGCACGTCGTTGATCAGGTCGAGCAGCAGTTCGCCGCTGACATGAATGTCGTGGACATATTCGAGATAACGCTTCGCGCCGATGGGGCCGAACATCTCGTTCTCGATCACTTCGGAGAAGCCGAGAATGGCGTTGAGGGGCGTGCGCAGTTCGTGACTCATATTGGCCAGGAACTCGGTCTTGGCGCGGTTGGCGAATTCGGCGGCTTGCTTGGCCCGGATCAGCTCCTCTTCGGCCTGCTTGCGGGCGGTGATGTCGGTCAGCCAGGATAAAGAGGCCGGGCGTCCGTCCCAATTCACCTGCGCGGCCTGGACGTCGACCCAGACGACGCTGCCGTCGCGGCGCAGCAGGCGGATTTCGTAATGCGGTTCGACGGGGCGGCCTTCGGTCCGCGCCTTGATGCGGTCGATCACGAGCTGGCGGTCGTCGGGATGAATGAAATCGTTGACCGCCGAATCGCCGACCGCATAGAGCGCCTGCGCGCTGTCGTAGCCGAGCAGCGCGGCGAAGCCGTCGTTGAAGTAGAGCGCGACAGTGTTGTCGCGCACGATGATGCCCTGCGCGGAGCCGTCGACCACATGGCGCATCTGCTGGGCAGCGCGGCGCGCGGCCGCCGCTTCATCGGGCTGCAAGGAGAGGTGTACGCCTTGGTCGGCGGCGCGGACGGTGCCATAGACGTAGATGAATTTGCCATTGCCGCGCAGGAAGCGCAGGCGGATGGTGGCTTCGCGCCCGGGCTGTTCGCGCACCCATTGCGCGGTGGCCATCAGGAATTCGAAATCCGGCGCATGCAGCTTCCGGGCGATGCTCTCGCCGGGCACCAGATGGCGCGCCATCGCGGTCAGCTCCGCGCCTGCCGCCACCGTGAGCAGCGTGCCCGCCCCGTCAAGCAGGACTTCGACGCGCCGTGCCGCGCTTTCTTCGTTCTGGCGATCCTCCGCCACCGTTCCGCTCCCTCAATCGGAACAGGGTAGGCGGCCGCCGGTTAAGGCTCCTTTACGGCAGCGGGCGTTTGTAATTCGTCAACCTTTGACCGGCGCTTCCTTGACGAGTTCCAGGAAGTGCATGCTGTGTTCGCCGCCCATGTTGAGGTGCTTGGCGCCGGTGAAGTCGCTGATCCTCGTCCAGTTGGCGGCGACGTCGTCGGCGGTGGCGGCGTGTCCCAGGTTGACGCCATGCGATTCCACGATCTGCGCGGAGGAGAAGGCGCCCGCCGCCGCCGAGATGATGCAGCCCGTCGGCGCCTCCTCGCTGGCAAGAAAGACCACCGCCGGGGTGACGTATTCCGGCTTGAGCATGGCCAGCATGTCCGGGGGCATCAGGTTCTCGGTCATGCGCGTGGCCGCGACCGGGCAGATGGCGTTGACCTTGATGTTGTCCTTGGCGCCTTCGAGTTTGAGCGTGTTCATGAAGCCGACGAGGGAAAGCTTGGCGGCGCCGTAATTGGTCTGGCCGAAATTGCCGTAGAGGCCGGTGGAGGAGGTGGTCACGACGATGCGGCCATATTGCTGGTCGCGCATGATCTGCCACAGGGCCTTGGCCGGCTTCACGGTGCCCATCAGGTGCACGGCCATCACGGCGTCGAAATCCTTCAGTTCCATCTTGGCGAAGCTCTTGTCGCGCAGGATGCCGGCATTGGCGATGAGGATGTCGATGCGGCCCCATTTGTCCATCGTCTGCTTGACGAGGTGGGCGACGCCCGCGTCGTCGGCGACGGAGGCGCCGTTGGCAATGGCTTCGCCGCCGGCTGCCTTGATTTCGGCCACCACGGCTTCGGCGGCGGCGGAGTTTCCGCCCGTGCCGTCCACCGCCCCACCCAGATCGTTGATGACGACCTTGGCGCCGCGCCTGGCCAATTCGAGCGCATGGCAGCGGCCCAGGCCTCCGCCGGCACCGGTGACGATGGCGACTTTGCCGTCGAAGCGAATGGTCATGGCTGAGGCTCCTTCAAAGTCCGTGATTGCTGTGTGTGCAAAGTGATGGCCGATGGGAGGGGGAGGGTCAAGCGGCCTGCGTGTCGCGTATGCTGACGTTACGGAACCAGGCACGAATGGCCTGGCCCGCAGGGGTTTCCACTTTCCGGTAGAGCACCCAGCCCCACAATATGCTGAGCGCGACCAGCGCCGCCGGTTCGAGGCGATGGACCGCCGGCGCCCAGGCCGGCGGCGGATTGGGATACAGCGTGTCTTCTGCGTTGCGCAGGATGTTGAGCCACAGCGTCTGGCCCATGTAGATCGCAAAGGACCATTCGCCGAGGATACGCAGCGGCGCGATGTGGAAGAACCGCGCCAGCAGCCCCCGATCGAAAGCGATGGCCAGGATGAACAGCAGCATCGGCGGCACGATCCAGAAATCGAGCGGGTTATGCGACCAACCGGTGTGATACATCGCATACAGCAGCCACAGCGCGATCGCAGCCTGAGCTGCGGTGAAGGCATGTTCGGGCAGTTTGCCGGCGCGCGTCCGGGCGGCCCGATAGAGCATCGCTAGACCCACGCCGATCGCGAAATCCGCCATGCCGCGCAACACGCCGTAATCGAAGGTGATGTCGAGCCCGTGGCCGGAGGTGCCGGCCAGCCGATGCAGCGCCACGAAACCCAGCACGACCAGCAGCACCGCGCGCAAGGGCCCCCCCGTCGCGATCCGGGCATAGAGCGGGAAGATCAGGCAGAGGAAGAATTCCACGCTGACGAACCACGCCACGGTGTTCCAGGTCAGTCGCGGGAACAGGTGCCAGGCCTGCACCAGCAGCAGGTTGGCGACGAAGGCCAGCGCGCGCCGGTCGAAATGAAAATTCTGCGCAGCGTGCCCCGCGCCGGGGCCGCCATGCAGGGCGATCAGGGTCGTGATGGTGAAATGGGCCAGCAGCACCAGCAGCATCGCCAGGTGCACGGGGTAGAGCCGCGCCAGCCGGTTGACCAGGAACTCGAAATAGCCCCTGCGCGTCCACAGCGCTTTCACGCGCGCGCCGTAGACGTGGACCAGCACAAAGCCGGACAGCGCGAAGAAGAATTCCACCCACAGATAGCCCTTGGCCACGGGAATATCGAACCAGGGCACGTGCTGGTAGCCGTGGCCCTCATGATAGTGGAACAGCACCAGGATCAGGGGTGGCAGTGCCCGCGCGCCGGTCAGGGCGCGGATTTGGGTGGGATGTTTGCCGCGGGAAGGGGGGGCGTCCATGAAAGGCGGTGGCCTCGAATCCGGGATGTCGGTTGCGCCGATCTTCGCACAGGGGCCGCAGGTTTTGCGCGGGCAGGCTTGAAGAATAGCTGTTGCATCTCTATGTTCCTGTTTTGTACCAAAAGGAGCGTATGACAAACCACCCCATCCCCGAGCCGCGCCGGGCCGGCGCGCCCAAAGGCAACCGCAATGCGTACAAGCACGGCCGCTATACGGCCGCGGAACGGGAGCGTCATGGCCGGTGCACCGCCTTGTTGCGGCAGGCGAAAACCCTGCTGGCGGCGGCCGAGGACGAAATCGCCCGCCGCCGGAAGGCTGCCGCGAAGGCCGCTGCGCGCGCCGGCGGGAGCGAAGTCTCCGGGGGAGGGGGGTATCCAATATCTTTGGAACAATTATCTGTCGCCAGATTATTGCATCCCGAAACCGGGTGCGCCGAAGCCCGGCGCGATTTGCCCGCCGCCGCCCCCATGACATGCTCCGGTTTCGGGAATCGGGGGCGCCGGGCACATGCTGCATCATCTTCAGGCCGCGCTGGGGCTTGCCGTCATCATCGCCGTGGCCTGGGCCTTGAGCGAGGACCGCCGCGCCTTTCCCGTCCGCACGGTGCTGAGCGGTCTGGCGCTGCAGGCCGGCCTGGCGCTGCTGCTGCTCAAGGTGCCGCCGGCGCGCGCGGCCCTGTTTTCGCTCAACGGCGTGGTCGATGCGCTGACCCAAGCGACCAAGGCGGGAACGAGCTTCGTCTTCGGTTATGTCGGCGGTGGCACGCCGCCGTTTGCGGTGGCCAACGCGGCCGGGCTGACCAGCTTCGCCTTCCAGATCCTGCCGCTGGTGATCGTGATCTCGGCGCTGTCGGCGGCGCTCTGGCACTGGCGCATCCTGCCGGCGATCGTGCACGGCTTCGCCTGGGCGCTGAAGAAGCTGATGGGCGTCGGCGGCGCGGTGGGGCTGGGCGCGGCGGCCACGATCTTCCTGGGCATGATCGAGGCGCCGCTCCTGATCCGGCCCTATCTGGCGAAGCTGAGCCGCTCGGAGATGTTCGTGCTGTTCACCACGGGCCTGGCCACCGTGGCGGGCACGGTGTTCGTGCTCTACGCCACGATCCTGCAGCCGGTGGTGCCTGGCGCGCTGGGCCATATCCTGGTGGCCTCGATCCTCTCGCTGCCTGCGGCGATCCTGATCGCGCGCGTCATGATTCCGGGCGAAGAGAGCGCCGCCGCCGCCGATGCCCCGCCCGGCTTTGCCTACCATTCGACGATGGATGCCATTGCCCGCGGTACCGAGGAGGGGCTCAAGATCTGGCTGTCCGTGGTGGCGATGCTGCTGGTGATCGTGGCGCTGGTGGCGCTGACCGACATCATCCTGCACCAGTTTCCGGCGGTGGCCGGACAACCGCTCACGGTCGAGCGCATCTTCGGCTGGATTTTCGCGCCGATGGTCTGGTTGCTTGGCGTTCCGTGGCACGAGGCCGGCGCTGCGGGCGCGCTGATGGGCGACAAGACCGTGCTCAACGAATTCGTGGCCTATCTCGATTTGGCGGCGCTGCCGCCAGGTGCGCTAGATGCGCGCACAAGGCTCATCATGCTTTATGCGCTGTGCGGCTTCGCCAATCCGGGGTCGGTCGGCATCATGATCGCCAGCATCAGCGCGATGGTGCCGGAACGCCGCGAAGAAATCGTGTCGCTGGTCGTGCGGGCGCTGTTGTCCGGCACGATGGCGAGCGCCATGACTGGCGCGATGATCGGGCTTTTGCCGGTCAATTGATTGCCGAAAATTTTCGCTAACAATTCTCGACAGGGTTACTACGAGTTAACTCCCGGCGCCGCACGATCGGGCATAAGCCAAGAGGCGAAGCAAGGCAGAGTGGATGTTGCTTTACGCGGTTGAGAACGAAACGTCTTTAGCTGCAGCCGCATCTCTGCCTGGCGAAATTCCTGCCGATGGCGTTCAGCACGCGCTGCTGCGCAAGGGGCTGGCGTTGTGGCACGAGCTGCGCGGGCCGCGTCTGTTTCCCTCGCGCACCCAGCTTTCGCCGCGGGCTCTGGGCCCGCTGTTGCGCCACACGGTCCTCGTCAAGGTTGTCGACGGCGGCAGCGATTTTCAGGTGCGGATCACCGGCGATGCGATTGCCGCGGTCCAGGATGTGCCGCTCCAGGGCCTGACGACCGCCGGCATCGACCAGAAACTTCCCGGCTACGGCGCCTTGCTCCGGCGCTTCTACGGCCGGGCCTGCGCCGGCAGGAAGCCCCTGGCGCTGCGCGGCATGCTCCAGCGCGCGACGGCGTCGCGGGGGCTGTATCGCGAACTTCTGCTCCTGCCGCTGGGCGAATGCGACGAGGCCGTGGATCATCTGGTGACCTTCGTCGTTTACCTGCCGCCGCAGCTGGCCAGCTGATCTTTTCAGCTCCGGCAAATCGGTTAAGCTCCTTCCGGGCAGGAATTGGAAGGTACGCGGATGGCGCTCGACGCCGAAACACGCCAGCAACTGATTGAGACGGTCCGCCGTTTCGTGCGGGAGAAGTGTATTCCGATCGAGGCCAAGGTAGCCGAGGACGATCGCGTACCCGACGAGATCGTAGCCGAGATGCGCGCGCTCGGTCTCTTCGGCCTCTCCATTCCAGAGGAGTATGGCGGCCTCGGCCTGACGATGGAGGAGGAGGTGCTGGTCGGCTTCGAACTGGGCCACACCTCGCCCGCCTTCCGCTCGGTGATCGGCACCAATGTCGGCATCGGCAGCCAAGGCGTGGTGATGTTCGGCAACGAAGAGCAGAAGTCCGAATGGCTGCCCAAGCTGGCCAGTGGCGAAGTGGTCGCCAGCTTCGCCCTCACCGAGCCGGGCGCCGGCTCCGACGCCGCCTCGCTCAAGACGCGCGCCCTCCGCGACGGCGAGGATTATGTCGTCAGCGGCACCAAGCGCTTCATCACCAATGCGGCGCGCGCGGGCATGTTCACACTGCTGGCGCGCACCGATCCGGACAAGAAAGGCGCCGCCGGCATCTCGGCCTTCATCGTGCCGGCCGGCACGCCGGGCATCACCATCGGCAAGCCGGAAAAGAAGATGGGCCAGCAGGGCGCCCATATCTCCGATGTGATCTTCGAAAACGCGCGGGTGCCGGCGCGCTTGCGCCTCGGCCAGGAGGGCGAAGGCTTCAAGGTCGCGATGCAGGTGCTCGATCGCGGGCGGCTGCACATCTCCTCGGTCTGCGTCGGCGTGGCCGAGCGGTTGATCGACGAAGCGGTGGCCTATGCCCGCGAGCGCGAGCAGTTCGGCCAGCGCATCGGCGATTTTCAGCTTGTTCAAGGGATGCTGGCGGACTGCAAGACCGAGGCCTATGCCGCGCGCTCGATGGTGCTGGACGCCGCGCGCAAGCGCGACGCGGGCGAGGTCGTCACGCTGGAAGCGGCCTGCA
>JAGWZW010000080.1 GCA_018971835.1 Alphaproteobacteria bacterium | reverse complement strand
AACCATCGGAACCATGCCATCACGCATGATACCGATGAGAACTCCGCCTCGATTGGCATCCGCTCGCTGCTGGCAGACAATGTGACGGGTTCGCTAGGTTATACCTACTCCGACCGCACGGCGTCAGCGCCCGACTTCAGCCTGTGGTTGCTGCAGATCCCGTCGGACTGCGGAAGCCCCACGGTTGACAGCCTCGGGTGCCAGCAGATTCCGTTCTACGAAGCGGCGCGGACGGAGAACGCAGTGAAGGGCTCGCTGGCTGCGACGCTGAACAACAAAGCCACGCTCAGCCTGTTCGGCAAGTACAGCGACGACCGCTATCACGATCAGTCCTCGACGTATAAGGGCAACGCGGTTCCGGGTCTTGGCATCAATCACGACTACAGCGTTCAGGTCGGCCCTGACTTCACTTATCAGATCGACAAGACGCAGGAGGTGCACGCGTTCTACACCTTCCTGAGGACGTATCGAGCCATGCGGGCACTGGCAAATCCGGCGGCACTTACCGGGCCGAACACGAATTATCCGTTCGCGACGCCGACCACCTCACTCTTCTACAACGAGGCCAGCACCTACGATATCCAGACCTTTGGCATCGGCGGAACCTGGCAGGCCAATCCGAAGCTGAAGATCGTTGCCGATTATACCTACTCCTACGGCGATCAGGGCTTCCGCCAGAACGGTGCCTGGACCTCCGGCGAAGGTGGTCAGGCCTATGGCGGCGATCCCAGCCTGAAGACCGATTCGACCGATCATCAGCTGCGTATCAACGCGATCTACGACTACTCGCCGAGCACGTCGTTTGCTCTGGGCTATCGTTTCGACAGCCTGGATCTGACGGACTGGGCGTTGGTCGGGGCCTCGGTTGGCCAGGTGCTGACCGGCGACATCCCGCCGAATTACAATGTCTCTACCATCATGGCGGCGATGACCTTGAAGATGTAAGACGGTTCAGTCCCAGCGGAGGGGGCGGCGTTCGTCGCCCCCTCCGTTTTCTTTTGGCGCCTGCGGCTATGACGATCCGTACACGCCTTATTCTCGGTCCGCCGCAGCGGCCGCTCTGCGGCTGACATTAGAGCGCGCCTTGGTGACGTACGCATATTTACGCATACCAAGATGCGGCCCGGCGGAGCAAAACTCCGGCTCATTAAAGCGGGCGCCGGCCCGCGCCGGGAACCGGCTCCGGGGGTGGCGGACACAGCGCGATGATTGCCGAAATCGGCCTGTTTGCCTTGATTCTCGCGTTGTTCGTGGCGGGCGTGCAGGCCTGTGTGCCGCTACTCGGGGCGGCCCAGGGCGACGCGGCGTGGATGAAGGTGGATCGCCCGGCGGCCGTCACGCAGTTCGGCCTCGTCGCCATCGCCTTCGGCGCGCTGATCTGGCTGCACATCACCAGCGATTTCTCGGTGCTGAACGTGGTCCAGAACGGCCACACCGACAAGCCGCTGCTCTACAAGATCACCGGCGTCTGGGGCAGCCACGAAGGCTCCATGCTGCTGTGGACCTTCATCCTGGTACTCTATGGCCTGGCCGTTTCGATCTTTGGACGGGATTTGCCGCCGGCCCTGCGCGCGCGCGCCCTGGCGGTGCAGGGCATGATCGGCGTCGGCTTCCTGCTCTATATCCTGCTGACGTCCAATCCGTTCCTGCGCGTGGATCCTCCGCCGCTGAATGGCAACGGGCTGAACCCGCTGTTGCAGGATCCAGGCCTGGCGCTGCATCCGCCGTTTCTCTATCTGGGCTATGTCGGCTTCTCGATGGCGTTTTCGTTCGCCATCGCGGCGCTGATCGAGGGCCGGGTCGACGCCGCCTGGGCGCGCTGGGTGCGGCCGTGGACGCTGCTCGCGTGGTGTGCGCTGACCCTGGGCGTGGGGCTGGGTGCGTGGTGGTCGTACTACACGCTGGGCTGGGGCGGATACTGGGCGTGGGATCCGGTGGAGAATGCTTCGCTGATGCCGTGGCTGGCGGGCACGGCGCTGCTGCATTCCTCCATCGTGGCCGAGAAACGGGACACGATGAAATCGTGGACGATCTTCCTGGCCATCATCACCTTTTCACTCTCGCTACTCGGAACCTTCCTGGTGCGCTCGGGCATCCTGACCTCGGTGCACAGTTTCGCCACCGACCCGGCGCGCGGCATGTTCATTCTCACCTTGCTGGCGGCGGTGACGGGCGGCTCGCTAGCGCTCTATGCCATACGGGCTCCAGCGCTGAAGGGCACGGGACTGTTCACTGCGGTTTCGCGTGAAGGCAGCCTGCTGTTCAACAACGTAGTGCTGAGCACCGCGGCGGGCACGGTGCTGCTCGGTACGCTCTATCCCATCTTCATGGATGCGCTGGGCCTGGGCAAGGTTTCAGTGGGGCCGCCCTATTTCAACCTGGTGTTGACGCCGCTGATGGCGCCCCTGGTCATGCTGATGGCTGTGGGGCCGCTGCTGTCGTGGAAGCGCGGGGATCTGAAGAGTGCACTGGCACGACTGAAATTCGCCGGGATCGCGACTTTCATCACCATCGTCTTGACGTGGCTGGTCGCCGGGGTCTCGACGCGTTCGCTGCTTGCTTCGCTGGGGTTGGGGCTGGGGGCGTGGTTGCTGGCCGGTACGCTGGCGGAATGGGGCGGGCGCGTGAAATTGTTCCGGGCGCCATTCGCGGAAAGCTTGCGCCGTGCGTTCCATCTGCCGCGCTCTGCTTACGGGCTCACGTTGGGCCATGTCGGCATGGCGCTGGTGCTCATCGGTATCGCCGGCTCGCAGGCCTGGCAGAGCGAATATCTGAAGGTCATGCACCCTGGCGATGTGGCCTCGCTCGCGGGCTACCAGATCAAATTCGAAGGGCTCGATGCGGTGCGGGGCCCGAACTACGTAGCGACGCGTGCGGACTTCGTCGCCACGGAGAACGGCCATTTCGTCGCCACCATGCAGCCGGAGCGGCGTATCTACACCGCGCCGCCGCGCCCGCTATCGACGGTGGCGATACACACGAACTTCATCAGCGATCTCTATACGGTGCTGGGCGATCCGGATAACAAGGGCGGATTTATCGTCCACATTTTCCATAATCCGCTGGTGCCCTGGCTCTTTGTCGGTGTGCTGTTGATGGCGCTGGGCGGTGTCGTTGCGCTGACGGATCGCCACCACCGTGTCGGCGCGCCGGTGCGCCGGACGGTTCCTCGTATTCCGAGGCCGGCGCTGCGGCTTGTCGCTGCAGGCGTGGTAGTCACCGAGGAACCCAAACCATCGCATGGCTGGTCCACAATGGTTCCGCTGATCGCTTTCGCGGTGCTAGCTGGATTCTTCATCTGGCGCCTGCATCTGGCAAGCAAGGGCGACACGCCGAATCTGATTCCGTCAGTGATGATCAACCGGCCGGCGCCGCAATTCGATCTGCCTGCGCTGACGGCGGGCCAGCCCGATTTCAAGACCGCCGATCTCAAGGGGCAGGTCACCCTGGTCAACTTCTTCGCCTCGTGGTGCCAGCCCTGCCGCGCCGAGCATCCGCTGCTGTCCGAAGTGAGGGCGGCGGGCATCCGCCTGATCGGCATCGACTACAAGGACAAGCCCGCCGATGCTCGTGGCTGGCTCGCGGATCTGGGAGATCCTTATCGCGCCGTGGTGACGGATGAACAGGGCCGGACCGGCATCAACTTCGGCGTCTACGGCGTGCCGGAATCCTATCTGATCGATAAGAACGGCGTCATCCGCTTCAAGCAGACCGGCCCGCTAACCGAGAAAATCATCCGCGAGCAGATCGTTCCACTAGTGGAGAAATTGAACCGGTGACGCGCCGCTCCCGCACTGCCGCCTTGCTTACCGCGCTGAGCGTGTTCGCGGCGGTGATGGTTGTTTCCGGCCCGGCATTGGCCATCCGGCCGGACGAGATGCTTGCCAACCCCAAGCTCGAAGCACGGGCGCGGCAGATCGACAAGGAATTGCGCTGCCTTGTCTGCCAGAATGAATCGATCGACGATTCGGACGCCGATCTGGCCCATGATCTGCGTTTGCTGGTGCGCCGGCGGCTCCTGGCCGGCGATACTGATGCTCAGGTCAAACAGTACGTTGTGGCGCGCTATGGCGATTACGTGCTGCTGAAGCCACCGTTCGACCCGGAAACCTGGCTGCTGTGGCTGGGGCCGCTTGCGCTTTTCGGCGCCGCCGCGGCGGCCGCGACGGTCTATTTTCGCCGCAACCATGCGGCTTCGCAGGTTGCGCCGCTTTCGGCTGAGGAGCACGCGCGCCTTGCGGAACTGCTCGGCATATCGCAACCCGGCAAGGGGGACAGAGAGTAATGCTTTGGCTGGTTTTTCTTGTGATGACTCTTGTGGTGCTGGCTGCACTGCTGTTTCCATTGGTGAAGGGGGCGGGCGTGGCAGCCCCGCCGCGCGCCGATTACGACATGGTGGTCTACCGTGCGCAGCTGTCGGAGATCGACGAGGAGATCGAACGCGGTCTTCTCAGCGGCTCGCAGGCGGTTGCCGCGCGCGCAGAGGTGCACCGGCGCATGCTGGCGGCGGAAGACGCTGAGTTTGAGATCGCTCCGCGGCCGGTCTGGGCGGCGAACCGCTACGCCAGGCTTGCCGTCATCGCAGCGATTGCAATCGTCGTTCCGCTTGGCTCTGCCATCGCCTATGGCGCACTCGGCTCGCCCGAACTTCCCGGCAAGCCCTATGCCTGGCGGGTGAAGCACGATCCGGAGTATATCGCGCAGACCTCGGCGGCAGAGCTCGAAGCCGAGATGAAGGCCAAGCCGACTGCCGCGGGTTATCGGCGCCTGGCCAATCTCTATTTCGTCGCGCGCCAATACCCCAAGGCCGTTGCCGCCGACCGCCGCGCCATCGCGCTGGGCGATGACAGTGCGCGCATCTGGTCGGAACTGGGCGAGGCGGTGGTGATGCAGAGTGGCGGGGCGGTGGCGCCTGACGCGTTGATCGCTTTCACCAATGCGCTTCAACGCGATCCAAAGGAGGCGCGCGCGCGCTTCTATTTTGGGCTCGCAGAAGCCCAGATCGGCAATTACCGGGATGCGATTGCCATCTGGCGCGATCTGGAAAAAACCGCACCGGCAGGCACGCCGTGGCTCGGCATGGTGCGCGAACAGATCAGCCGTTTTGCCAAGGAGGGTGGGTTCGATCCCGCCTCGGTTCAGCCGCATCCACCCTCAGCGCAGGCGATGAAGGCTGCAGCCGCGGCGATGAACAGCGCGGTGCAGGAACATACCGGTACGGTGACCGGCGGGAGCACGCCGGCGCGCTCAAGTGCCGTCTCGAAGGATCCTACGGTCCGCGCGATGGTGGAGAAGCTGGCGGTACGGATGGCGAAGAATCCAGGCGATGCGGCCGGTTGGCTGCGCCTTGCCCATTCCTACACGGTGCTGGGCGAATGGGCCAAGGCGCGCGATGCTATCGACCGCGGCCTGCGCCTGAAGCCGAAGGATGTGAGCATGCTCCTGACACTGGCGCAAATACAGATGGCGGTGGCGCCGCCGGGCGAGGACACGGCGCCCGATTTCATCGCCACCATGCGCAAGGTGCTGGCGCTCGATTCCTCCAACATCCAGGCGCTCTATTTCGTCGGTCTGGCGGAACAGAAGGCCGGCCATGCCGAGAAGGCCAAGGCGATGTGGAACAAGGTGCTGGCCCGTGCACCGGCCACCGATCCGCTCGCCATCGCCATTCACAACCGGCTGGATATCATGGCGGGCAAGATGAAGGCGCACTGAAAAGCGCGGCTCTTGTCATTTGCTCGGCTAATACCCATATCATGAATGGGTATGGCCGAAGCGAAGGAACGGATCATGCGTGCCGCACCTGTTCGGAAGTGGGGGCGGGGGCTCGTTTTGGCAGTGCTGGTGCTGGCGTGCGTCGCCGGCATTTCAGCGCCGGCGAAGACCGTTTTGCCGGACGGTGTGGCGGCGGAGTTGCGGGCGCAACTGAGCGGTAATGCGGAATCGCAATTCGCAGGCATGGATCGCGCAGCGCTGCTGCGCTTTTATCGGGCACGCGATTTCCGCCCGGCGTGGCTCGGCAATCCGGCCTCGGGCGCGGCTGTTGCGGCGCTGGAAAACGCGGGCGCCGATGGCCTTGACCCAGCTGATTATCATGCAGGCGTACTTGAAGCGCATCAGCTAACGGATTCTGCCGTCAACGCCGCGCGTTACGATCTGACCCTCAGCGACGGCGTGCTCGCCTATGCACACGATCTGCGGCTGGGGCGGGTGGACCCGTCCCGCGCCGACAAGATGGTGGGGCTGGCGCGGCCTGGTTTCGATGCCGTCGCTGCGCTTTCTGCTGCCCTGGCCGAAGGAAATTTTCAGCAATGGCTGGCGAGCTTGCCGCCAACGAATCCGCAATATGCGGCGCTCAAGATGCTGCTCGCGCGTTATCGCTCAGCCGAGAGTCAAAAGTGGCCGCAGTTGCCGGACGCAAAGAAGATCGAGCTGAAAACGGGTACACCCAGCATCGACCTGCTGCGCAACCGGTTGGCGGGCGAAGGCCTGCTGGCGGCGAATGCTTTGCCGGATGACATGCAGGTTCTTGAAGACGCTGTTAAAAAATTCCAGACGCGTAACGGCCTCAAGGCCGATGGCGTGGTGGGGCGGCAGACCATTGCGGCCTTGAACGTCACGCCTGCCGCGCGCGCGGCGCAGATCAAGGCCAATCTCGAACGCTGGCGTTGGCTGCCGCACGATCTGGGCCCGCGCTACATCGAAGTCAATGCCGCGGATACCACGTTGAAAGTAATTGATAACGGCAAGGTGGTGCTGTCCTCGCGCGTCATCACCGGCAAGCCGAAGACCATGACGGCAATCTTCAACGCCGATGTGATCGCGATCACCGTCAATCCGATCTGGCATGTTCCGGTGTCGATCGCGCGCAAGGAAATTTTGCCCAAGTTGCGCCGCAATCCTGCCTACCTTGTGCGCGAACATATCATTGTAGTAGATGGGCCGGCGGGCGATCCTTACGGACAGAGCGTTAACTGGCGTGCCGTTTCGGCGGCAAATCTGCATTATGAGTTCCGCCAGCTTCCGGGCGAGGGCAATTCGCTTGGACTTCTAAAACTGGAGATGCCGAACCCGTTTTCGGCCTATCTGCACGATACATCGGCGCGTTCGCTGTTCGCGCGTGACGAAAGGCATCTTAGCCACGGCTGCATCCGCGTGCAGAACATCCGTCCATTAGCGGCTTATGCGCTCTATGGCGCTGCCTTGGACGGCATGGAAAAGATCGATACGGCCATCGCGGTGGGTGAAACCAGGCGGATTCCGCTTGACAAACCCCTGCCGGTTTATGTGCTCTATTGGACGGCGATGGCCGATACCGATGGCACGCCGGAATTCCGGCCGGACGTTTACGGCCGGGACAAGAGGCTGATTGCCGCGCTCGCGGGGCAGCCGGTGAACGGGGCCGCCCTGGATGGCAGCTCTTATGCGCAGAGCGGCTGCCTGAGTGTGGCCGGCTGAATTTTGAAACCGAGCAAGTAGGGAATCGTGGATGACGACACGACGCAGTGTTTTGCGTGCCGGAGCGGCAGTGGTGGCGACGGCAGCGGCGGCGAGGCCGGCGCTCGCCAGTATCAGCAAGAATGCTGGGCACGCGGATTTTCGCGCGCTCGCCTTCGACAATCTGCACACTGGCGAAAAGCTGAAGATAGACTACTGGATCGAGGGCAAGTACGTGCCCGATGCCCTGAATGACATCAACCACCTGCTACGCGACTACCGCAACGGTGATGTGCACGTCATCGATCCCAAGTTGCTGGATCTGCTCAATCACCTGCATAGGCGTCTCGGCAGCAATGCGCCGTTCGAAGTGATCTCCGGTTATCGTTCGCCGGCCACCAATGCCATGCTGCACGCGCGCAGCAAGGGCGTGGCCACCCACAGCCTGCACATGCAGGGCATGGCCATCGACATCCGCCTGGCCGACCGGGATCTCAAGAACCTGCACGAAACCGCGCTGGCCATGCGCGCGGGCGGTGTGGGCTATTACCCCTCGCTCGACTTCGTGCATGTCGATGTGGGCCGGGTGCGGCGCTGGGGCGGCTAGGCCTATCGGACGGGCGGCTCGCGGTGCATCCAGGGCAACATCAGCCCAATGGGCACGATCCAGAGAGTGCCCGCCACCATGTAATAAAGCAGTTCGATGAACCAGTGCGCCCGCGGCAGCACATGCACAGCCACTGCTGCCGCTACCAGGGCATAGACGGGCAGCCAGATCAGCGTGACGATGGCGCCGATGAGCTTCTTGGTGTGCGGGGTTAACGGGCGCATGGCGGCTGGACCTTGGGGGCAAGCGGGGTTATCAGACCTTTAGCAGCAAATGCAAGGCAATCTCGGATGACCTCCATGCCGTCGACCTCCCGCGCGCCAAATCGCGCCGTCGGAATCTGGCTTCTGGCCGTGGCCGGCATGATCGCGGCAATGGTGCTGGTCGGTGGCCTGACGCGGCTGACGGGCTCGGGGCTTTCCATCACCCAATGGCAGCCGATCTCGGGCGTGCTTCCCCCGTTCAGCCATGCGGCCTGGGTGGCGGAGTTCAATCATTACAAGCTGATCCCGCAATACCGGGACGAAAATCTCGGCATGACGCTGGCGCAGTTCAAGGGCATCTTCTGGTGGGAATGGAGTCACCGGCTGCTCGGCCGGCTGATCGGGTTCGTGTTCCTGTTGCCGTTTCTATGGTTCGCTTGGCGCGGGGCCATTCCGCGTGCCGATTACAAGAAGATGATCGGGCTGTTCGTGCTGGGCGGGTTTCAGGGCCTGGTCGGCTGGTGGATGGTGAAGAGCGGGCTGGAGTTTCGCGATTCTGTCAGCCAGTACCGGCTGGCGACGCATCTCGGCGTGGCACTGATCCTGTTCGCGGCGATCCTGTGGACGGCACTGGAATATCTCAGGCCCAAACCGGTGCTCACCGTACCCGGACTGCTGGCGACCTGGGCGAAGCTATTTGCCGGCGGTGTTTATCTGCAGATGCTGCTGGGCGCGCTGGTGGCCGGGCTTCACGCCGGGCTGATCTACAATACCTGGCCGTCGATGAACGGCAACTTCGGGCCAGAGAACCCGTTCTTCGCCCGTCCCTGGTGGATCAATTTCTTCGAGGATGCGGGGCTGGTGCAGTTCGATCACCGCATCGGCGCCTACCTGGTGGCCTGTGGGGCGGTCGCGCTGTTCTTTGCCGCGCGCAAGTTGAGGGGCGCTCAGAAGATCAGCGCGCACGTGGTGCTCGGCGTGACGCTGCTGCAGATCACGCTCGGCATTCTCACGCTTTTGAATCAGGTGCCGATTGCGCTGGCGGCGCTGCACCAGATCACGGCGGTGGCGCTCTTCACCACCGCGATCTGGCATGCCTATGAAGTTTCTGGCGGCCGCGCCGTTGCGGTTCAATCCTCTGCCGCGTTGAGTGCCTGATCCAGATCGGCGATGATGTCCTCCACGCTTTCTATGCCAATCGAAAGCCGCACAACGTCGTCGGTCGCGCCGGAGGCTTTCTTCTGCTCCTCGGTTAGCTGGCGATGCGTGGTGGATGCCGGATGGATGACGAGGCTGCGCGTATCGCCGATATTGGCCAGATGGCTGAATAGTTTCACGCCGTTGACCAGCGCCACGCCGGCCTCGTAACCGCCCTTGACACCGAAGGTGAAAACCGAGCCCGCGCCCTTGGGGCAATAACGCTGGTGCAACGCGTAGAACGGATTATCCTTCAGCCCCGCATAATTCACCCAGGCCACCTTGGGATGTTTTGAAAGCCATTCGGCCACGGTCTTCGCGTTGTCGCAATGTTTCTGCACGCGCAGCGGCAGCGTCTCGATACCGGTCAGCACCAGGAAGGCGTTCATTGGCGACAGCGCGGGGCCCAGGTCGCGCAGGCCGAGCACGCGGCAGGCGATGGCATAGGCCATGTCGCCGAACGTCTCCCACAGCTTCATGCCGTGGTAGGAGGGGCAGGGCTCCGAAAGCGTGGGATACTTTCCGCTGCCCCAATCGAACTTGCCGCTATCCACAATGATCCCGGCCATCGAGTTGCCGTGGCCGCCGAGGAACTTGGTGGCCGAATGCAGCACGATGTCCGCGCCATGTTCGATCGGGCGGATGAGGTAGGGCGTGGCCAGCGTGTTGTCCACGATCAGCGGCACGCCCGCTTCATGTGCGATGGCGGCGATGGCCTCGATGTCGGAGATGATGCCGCCGGGATTGGCGATGCTTTCGATAAAGACCACGCGCGTCTTGTCGCTAATCGCCGCCCGGAATGTTTCCGGCTTGGTTGAATCCGCCCACTTCACATGCCAGTCAAACTTGGCGAAGCTCTGGCCGAGCTGGTTGATGGAGCCGCCATAGAGCTGGCGTGCGGCCACGATTTCGCAACCCGGCGCCATCAGCGTGTGGAAGGCCAGCAGCTGCGCGGCATGGCCCGAAGCCGCCGCCAGCGCCGCGCGCCCGCCTTCCAGCGCCGCCACGCGTTCTTCGAGCACCGCGTTGGTCGGGTTCATGATGCGCGTGTAGATGTTGCCGAAGACCTGAAGGTTGAAGAGCGCGGCGGCATGGTCCGCATCCTCGAACACATAGGCCGTGGTTTGGTAGATCGGCGTGGCGCGCGCGCCCGTGGCCGGATCGGGCTGCGCACCGGCGTGGATGCTGAGGGTGTTGAAGCCATAGTCGCTCATGCCGCTCTCCAATGTTCAAATATTACAAGTACGCGTTTGTGGAAATTCGGTTGTTTCGCGCCCGTTTTAAGCCGGGACGCGGGCGGACTAAAGCGGGATTTTGGTCGCGCGCGGCCAGCCCGCTCACCGGATGCGCAACTCGTCGTACGGCACCATCACATGCTCGCGGAATGCGGGCCGCTCCTTGAGCCGCTCGTACCAGGCTTCGACGTTCGGCAGCTCGGGCCGTTCGATCTCGAGCGTGAAGTAGCGATAGAGCTGCGCGCCGGTGGCGATATCGCCCATCGTGAGCGCGGCACCCGCGACAAAAGGATGGTCAGACAGGTGATTGTCCAGAATCTTCAGGAGGGCGCCGGTGGCGGTCACGTCCCGGGCGATGGCGGTGCGATCCTGTTGTTGTGGCGGCGTGCGGACGAGCCCGACGAAGACGCCGTAGGTGAACGCGGGCTGGAAGGCCGAAACCGTCCATTCCATCCAGCGGTCGGCCAGGGAGCGTTCCGCCGGATCGGCCGCCCAAAGCGTGCCCTCGCCATATTTTGCCGCCAGATAGCGCAGGATCGCGTGCGATTCCCACACGGCGACGCCGTCGTCTTCCAGCGTAGGGACGAGGCGGTTGGGGTTGAGGCGGCCGAATTCCGGCGTGTCGAGCCCGCCGAACTTGCCGCCGGCATCGATGCGCTCATGCGGCAGGCCCAGTTCGCCCACTGCCCACATCACCTTCTGCACGTTGACCGACGTTCTGCGGCCCCAGATCTTTATCATGTCAGTTCCGTTTCAGCGTACCGCCCTTGCCGAACAGCGCGGGCTTGCGGTTGTCGATGACGCGGCGGTTGACGCCCATCCAGCCGATCTCGCCGGAGAAGCGGCCGTGCTCGATCTTGGGGCAGCGGTCCATGATGACTTCGAGTCCCGCCTCGCGCGCCAGCTTCTCTGCTTCCTCGCTGACGACACCGAGCTGCATCCAGATGGTCTTGAGGCCGAGCCGGTCCTTTTCCTTCAGCGCCTCGCGCACGATGCCCGGTGCGGCGTCGGAACTCCTGAAGATGTCCACCATGTCGATGGGGCCCGGCACTTCCGCAAGGTTTGCATAGACCTTGCGGCCGAGGATTTCCTTGCCCGCCATGCCCGGGTTGATCGGGTCGATCAGATAGCCCTTGTCGAGCAGATACTTCATCGCGAAATAGGACGGGCGCATCTCGTTGCCGCTGGCGCCCACCATCGCGATGGTCTTGGTGGTGCGCAGAATGCGCTTGATCAGTTCGTCGGGGTAGGCGGGCATCAGGCGGCTCTCCAGGTTCAGGCGGGGCTTCTTCTGCCGGCATCGAGCAGGATCGCCAGCACCAGCTCGCGCTGGCCGTTCATGACGTCGTGGCCGCAATCGGCCTCACGGTACTCCCAGGCAGGGTCGGTCTTCACGCGTGACGCGAATATCGGGAACGGCGAAGGCCCCCAACCCGTCGCCAGTACATAGATATGCCGCGCGATCTTGGCCTCTTCGCCGGTGAAACGCACCGCCTCGAGCAGGGTGAGCAGCGGGTGGCGGGTCAGCCTCGGGACGTTGTCGATAATCGGGGCGACCAGCCCGGGTGTGAATTTCTGCGTGTCGATATAATGGCGATGCTCGAATTCGCCGGTGATATCCCAGAGCGATTGCTTGTCGCCGGGCAGGAAGGCGTCAAGATAGACGATGGCGTCGATGCGCGCGCCGAGGCGGGTCGCGGCGCCGGTGATCACCATGCCGCCATAGGAATGGCCGACCAGCACGAAGCGGTCGAAGCCGGCTTGCGTGACTGCCGCGCAGACATCGTCTACATGGTCGGATAACGTAATGCCGGGATGCAACTCATCCCGCCGCGTACCGAGCCCGCGCAACGCCACCACCTGCGCGCGATGGCCAGCGCGGTGCAAGGCCGCCGCAAGGTCATCATAGGCATAGCCGCCCATCCAGGCGCCGTGCACCAGCACGTAATCGGTCATCATCCAGCTCCTGGCTTTACCACCCGATATTTCGGATTTGCACGATCCACAAGGCCCTGCGAGATGACGGAAGCGTCAATCAGTCGGCCAGTTCGGTTCGCGCTTTTCGACGAAGGCGCAGATGCCTTCCTCGGCCACGGCGGCCAGCATGTTCTCGGTCATGACCCGCGCGGCATAGTCATAGGCCTCGGACAGCGGCTGTTCGAGCTGACGGTAGAACGCCTCCTTGCCGATCTTCACGGTCGATGCCGGCTTGGCAGCGATCTGTTCGGCCAGATCCATCGTTTCGGCCGTCAGCCGCTCGGGCGCCACCACCTTATTGACCAAACCGAAGCGCAGCGCCTCTTCTGCCGAAACCGTCTCGCCCGTCAGCAGCATCTGCATGGCCTGCTTGCGGCTGACGTTGCGGGAGAGCGCCACCATCGGCGTGGAACAGAACAGCCCGATATTCACCCCCGGCGTGCCGAAGCGGGCGGCGGAAGAGGCCACCGCCAGGTCGCAGCTCGCCACCAGCTGGCAGCCGGCCGCCGTGGCGATGCCCTGCACCTCGGCAATGACGGGCTTGCGGTGGCGCACGATGGCCTGCATCAGCTCCGAGCACTGGGTGAAGAGGGCGGCGAAGGCTGCCTGGCCCTTGTCGCCGTCCGCCCGGCAGGCGGTCATCTCCTTGAGGTCATGCCCAGCGGAAAAGGCCGGGCCGTCTGCCGCCAGCACGATGACCCGGCAGGCCTTGTCGGCCGCGGCAGCGTCCAGCGCCTGCTTGAGGGCCTCCATCAGGCCTACGGAGAGGGCGTTGCGGGCCTTGGCGCGGTTGAGGGTCAGGCGGAGGACCGAGCCGTGGGATTCGGCGCGGACCAGGGGCTCTGTGGGCAGCGTGTTCATGGCCCGGACTTTAGGCCCGTTCCGGCAAGCCGGTAAATCGCCCATAAGGAGCAGCTCCCAGTTGCGGTAATATAATACCGCGCATCAAAAACCTGCTTGCGACGCACATTTTTGCGCTTGACCGCACCCGCAATGGCCCCTATACGCCGCCGCTGGATTAAGGCTCCGTTGGAGAACATTCATGAAAACCTACTCGGCCAAAGCGTCCGAGATCGAGAAGAAGTGGGTCGTGATCGACGCCGAAGGGCTCGTGGTCGGCCGGCTCGCGGCTCTGATCGCGCTGCGCCTGCGCGGCAAGCACAAGGCGACCTACACCCCGCACATGGATTGCGGCGACAATGTCGTCGTCATCAACGCGGCCAAGGTGCTGCTGACGGGCAACAAGCTGAAGGACAAGGTGTACTACCACCACACCGGTTATATCGGCGGCATCAAGGAGCGTACGGCCGGCGCCATCATGGCCGGCAAGTTCCCGGAGCGCGTGCTGGAGAAGGCGGTAGAGCGGATGCTGCCGCGCGGCCCCCTGGGCCGCAAGCAGCTTTCCAACCTGCGCGTTTATCCGGGCGCGGAACATCCCCATGAGGCCCAGCAGCCGCAGAAGGTGGACGTGGCCTCGATGAACCCGAAGAACACCAACTATCGCAAGACGAAGGCGGCCTGATCATGGCGGAAGAAGTCAAAAGCTTCAGTGATCTGAAATCCACGCTGATCAAGGCGCCGGCACCCGAAACCAAGGCCGAGGTGGCCGAATCCAGCCAGCCCAACCGCGATGCCCAGGGCCGCGCCTACGCCACCGGCAAGCGCAAGGACGCGGTGGCCCGCGTCTGGATCAAGCCGGGCCGGGGCAAGATCACGGTCAACGGCAAGGAAGAGAACATTTATTTCGCGCGCCCGGTGCTGCGCATGATTCTGCGCCAGCCTCTGATCGCCGCCAATCGCGACGGCCAGTTCGACGTCATCGTCACTGTGGCGGGCGGCGGTCTCTCGGGCCAGGCCGGCGCGGTGCGCCACGGCATCTCCAAGGCGCTGATCGCTTACGAGCCAAGCCTGCGTTCGTTGCTCAAGCAGGGTGGCTTCCTAACCCGCGACCCGCGCACGGTTGAGCGCAAAAAGTACGGCCGTCCCAAGGCACGCCGCAGCTTCCAGTTCTCGAAGCGCTAAACCGGAATATAGATTTTATTAAATAAAACAGTGGCTTAGTGAAAACTAGGCCGCTGTTTTGCTATTCTGCAATCGCTCTCAGAGTCCGTCCGAAGACTTCATACGGGATTGCAGAGTTTTCGCAGCATGAGGCGGATTGAAGCGAGACGCAGGAACGCGAGCGCTTTGCGGTTGAGATTTTCCCAATCCTTGGCCAGCCTGCGGCATCGGTTGAGCCACGCAATGGAGCGCTCGACGATCCATCGCTTCGGCAGGACGACGAAGGTGTGCAGTTCGTTGCGCTGGACGATTTCGATGATCCAATCGCCACTCTGGGCGGCGGCCAGCGCGGCGCGCGCTCCGCGATAGCCCGCATCGGCGAAGATGCGCACGATGAATGGGAACAAGGCTCGCGTGCGCTTGTCGAGAACGAGCGCTGCACCATCGCGATCCTGGATATCGGCGGAATGAACGGCGGCGCTCAACAGCAGACCAAGCGTGTCTACGAGAAGGTGGCGCTTCTTGCCCTTGATCTTTTTTCCTGCATCGTAGCCATGCGGATCGATGCACGCCCCCCTTTTTCCGCGCTTTTCACGCTTTGGCTGTCGATGATGGCGGCCGTGGGGCTGGCCTCGCGGTCCTCCTGCTCCCGGCATTCCACATAGAGCGCGTGGTGGATGCGCTCCAACGTGCCGTCCCAACTCCACAGATCGAAATAGTCGTACAGCGTGCTCCTCGGCGGTAGGTCTTTGGGGATCGCCCGCCACTGGCAGCCCGTGCTCAGAACGTACATGACGCCGTTCATCACCTCGCGCATGACAACGGTCCGCTTGCCTCCGCCGCGCTTGCCGGGTGGAATGAGCGGCTCGACCAGCGCCCATTCCTCGTCGGTCAGGTCGCTCGGGTAACGCAGCTTGTCGCGGTTGTAGCGAGGGCGATTTTTGGCCGTCCACATGGGGCACCTCCAAAACGAATCGGTGCCCCATAAGGAATCACAATAGATTCCAGACCTTCAAGCCCATCGTCGCACCAACCGATTCGTCCGATTCACAAAGTCCCCGGACGGACACTTAGCG